>NZ_JBGUWC010000143.1:0-4194 GCF_045220775.1 Methanobrevibacter sp. | reverse complement strand
GTGAATAAACCTTACTTTGATGATAATGAAACCATATACTATGCGGTAAGATTAACAAGGCACATGAATAAAACAGTTGATTTTGATGGTTGGTTAATTGAAGGTTTAACTAAAGAGGAGATTGAAGAGATGGTGAAAGATGAAGATAAATGAGGGTGAAATTAGATTAGGTAATGGTGATGTTATACCGTGTGAGGATGTTTCAGTTGATTTATCTGTGGATGATTCTATTAGTAATATTAGTAGGAGTGATGAGTGTGAGGAGATTAGTTTGGGTTTGCATGAGGGTATAGTGACGATTTTGAAGAAATGTTTGGCTGCGAAGTATAAACGGAATTTTGATAGGTGTAAGGCTTGTAAGTATTTCCGGATTAATGTTGATGCTGATACGGGTTGTTCTAGTTTTTGTTGTGGTTTTGGTGTTAGTCCGTTGGATATGTTGTCTGGGGATGTTTGTTTGTTGGTGTGATTGGACAAGGTTTATATACTAGTTTAAGCTAATAGAAGAACAAGAATACACAAGTATTCAAATAAAACCCAAAGAAAGAGGCGATAAAAAATGAAAAAACTAATGTACCAACTCAAAAAAATACTAACCAGAGAAAACATACCACACTTCGAAATAGACCACATACAAGACGAACCATACTACATAGACATAAGACTAATCCACGAAACAAAAGAAACCGCAGACAAAATAGCAGAATGCATAAAAAACGCAAACACCGACAACAAAATATTAGAAATAGAAACATACATACCACACCAAGACACTATCAACTACGGTTTCAGTGGAATACCATTCACAGGCATAAGCCTAGAAATAAACTTATCCGAAGCAATAGCTTTAAACGAAGATTTCATATTACTAGATGACAACGAACCAGTCATCTAAATCTTTTATTTTTTTTAGTCGCATGAATACTTACCAAATGCTCTCCCACAAGGAGTATATATTATATGGTATTAATATTGTATTGAAGTCACAGAGAGATATTTATTTTTAGATTATTATCTTTTTTTTAAATGGTGATGGTTGTTTGGTATAAATAATCTAAAAGCTATCTGTGGCTTTTTTTCTTTTATCATATTTTTTTTGATGATGGGTCTTTTTTTCCGTTATATTTTTTAACCAAATAATATATACTATAAATTATAGTTTTAAATTATTCCCTTAAAAAGAGTTAAAAAAGATGACCCTATCCAACTTAACAATCCATGAAAGAGCCGAAGAATTCGTAAAAAAACATCACGCAGACACCTACGAAAAAGGCCAAGCACAAATATACTGGAGAGACTTCTTCGACATATTTGGAGTAGACGTCCACCAAGTAGTAGTATTCGAAGAATCCGTGAAAAAATTCGACGGAAGCCCAGGATTCATAGATGCATTCTGGAAAGGGAAACTCATAATTGAACACAAATCACTAGGAAAAAACTTAGACCTAGCATACTCACAAGCAATAGAATACCTACAAAAACTACCACCAGAAGAAATACCTGATTACGTAATTGTATCAGACTTCCAAAGAATAAGACTAACCAACCTAATAACCAAAGAAGAAACAGAAATACACATCCACGAATTACCCTCAAGAATACATTTATTCGATTTCATCCACATGGAAAACACAGAAGAATCACCACAATTAAACTTAAACCTACAAGCATCACGATTACTCGCAGACCTACACGAAGAAATACTAAACGACAACTATGATGAACACTCACTAGAACTATTCATGGTAAGAATACTATTCTGCTTATACGCTGAAGACACCAACATATTCAAACCAAAACAATTCAAAAAACTAATCGAAAAACCAAACGAAGCATTCAGAGTAGGAGAAGACATTCAATTATTATTCCGTGTACTCGACCAAAAAGAAGAAGACAGGCAAAGCAACCTACCACCAGAATTCCAAGAATTCCCATATGTAAACGGAGCATTATTCAGAGAACCTATAGTGCCTCCAATGTTCACAGATTCAACAGTAGAAAAATTATTAAAAGCCTGTGAATTTGACTGGTCAGAAATCAACCCATCCATATTCGGAAGCCTATTTCAAAATGTAGTTGATCCTGAAGTAAGAAGATACCTCGGAGCACACTACACTAGTGAAGATAATATTAACAAAGTAATCAACACCTTATTCCTAAATGACCTATGGGATGAATTCTACAAAGCCAAAAATAATAAAAACAAATTACGATTACTACATGAAAAAATAGGGAACTTAAAATTCCTGGACCCTGCCTGTGGCTGCGGAAATTTCCTGATAATCACATATCGCCAACTCAGAGAACTAGAATATAAAATACTAAAAATATTATTAGATGAAGATGATAGTCAACTACATTTCAATGCAAGTGATTTAACTAAAGTAAAAATAGATCACTTCTATGGAATCGAAATTGAAGACTTCCCCGCAAGAGTAGCTCAAGTAGCAATGTGGTTCACACAACACCAAATGGACATAAAATTTGAATCCTTACAAATACACAAAGACAACCTACCCTTAAAAGACTCTCCAAATATCTATATTAAAAATGCTTTAGAATTAGATTGGGAAGAAATATTACCTCCAAACGATAATGTATATATCTTAGGAAATCCACCATTCGTAGGTTCAAGATTACAATCCGATGAACAAAAAGAAGATATGAAACGAGTATTCAAAGGATTTAAAAAAGTAGGAAACCTTGATTATGTTTGTGCATGGTATAAAAAAGCAACAGAATACATTCAAAACACAAATATAGAAGTATGCTTCGTATCCACAAATAGTATCTGCCAAGGAGAACAATCATCAATACTATGGGAACAGTTAAACCAACATTACAATGTCACATTAAACTTCGCACACACTACATTCAAATGGAGTAATGAATCCAAAGACAAAGCAGCAGTATACGTAATAATAATAGGATTCAGCACACATGACCGACCAGTTAAAAAATTATTCAAATATCCAAAAATAACCAGTCCCAGATATGAAGAATATAATGTTAAACACATTAACAATTACCTAATGGATTATGAAGATGTATATGTTAAAACAAGAAGAACCCCTTTAGAAAATGTCCCTCATATGATGTTCGGCAACATGCCTAATGATGGTGGAAACCTCCTATTAACCCCTGAAGAAAAAGAAGAATTAATCCGTAAAGAACCCCAAGCAGAAAAATATATTCATCCATTCATAAGTGCAAGAGAATTCTTAAATAATGGAGAAAGATACTGCATATGGTTAGAAAATTATAATCCCGCAGAACTACAAAGATGCCCTTTAATACTTGAAAGAGTGGAAAAAGTAAGAGATTTAAGAAACAAAAGTAAACGAAAAGAAACCCAAGAACTAGCTAAAACACCAACTCGTTTTGGAGAAGTAAGACAACCAGATTCAAATTATATTTTAGTGCCTCGTGTTTCATCAGTAAACAGGGAATATATTCCCATGGCATTTTTTGATAAAGATAAAATAGTAAGTGATTCATGTTCCTGCGTACCTAATGCTGAATTATATGACTTCGGAATATTAACCTCAAAAATGCATATGACCTGGGTAAAATATATTTGTGGAAAACTAAAAGGAGACTATAGATATTCCCCATCTATTGTTTATAATAATTATCCATTCCCTACTGAAGTACCCGATGATTTACGTGAAGCTATTAGTAAATGTGCAGAAGATATAATACATGTCCGTGAAAAATATGATTCATCTTTAGCCCAATTATATAATCCGTTATTAATGCCCTTCGATTTGAGAAAAGCACATGACAGATTAGATATATTAGTTGATAAAGCTTATCGTAAAGAGAAATTTACGGATGATGATGATCGTATGAAATTATTATTTGATTTATACCTGGAATTAATTTAGGTCATCCCTTCTTTTTTTAGTTACCTTTAAATATAGACCATAATATAAAGTTTAGTATAACAATGTATTATTAATTTATGGGGAAATTAATTATGGGTTTATTCAACCGCAAAAAAAAGAAACAAGAAAACACTGAAACATACAAACCATCCGAAGAATACATACAACAAATACTAACTGATGGTGTAGATGTGGAAGTAGGGATGGGAGTTCATGGAAACGATGAACTAGTCGCCGGAGCCATGCTAGGCAGTACAGGTAAACTAATAGCCATGAACAATTATGGTAAAATAAAATACCAACCTAC
>NZ_JBGUWC010000142.1:0-1938 GCF_045220775.1 Methanobrevibacter sp. | reverse complement strand
GGCCAACTGGTGCAGGAAGTCCTCCTGCTCCTCGCTGCGGTCATAGCCGTAAAAAATCTGGCCTAAATGCCAGTCACTGGTATGAATGAATTTAAACATGTGTGAAAAGTTGGTTTTTTAAAATGATGTGTCTGCAAATAGTAGATTCTTATTTTTCTCTGATAATTGAGAACCTTTCTTATCAATTCATTGCTCAAATACTTCAAAGCTACCATTCAATGGCGTTCCTATATATGTCTTTGAGCTATAGCAGTACTAAATGCAATACTATAGATTCTTAAAATCATAGATTTAATCAATAGTTCTAAGAAGTTCAGGATGCTTGTAAGAATAGTAAACTTTGAAAACAAATATGTACTCATTGACAACATCCTTTACTTGTATTGGCAACATTAGACGAACTTCACCGAGTTCTTTTTCAGCGTATTCTTTTGGAAGCAGATAATATGCATACCAATCGTTTCCTAGTGGATATACTGTCTCAAGAACTTTTGGATTAATCACCTCATTAGGACTGGGTGCTATGAGTAAGATGTTATCTGAAGGGATTAAAACATCGTCTAATTCAGCACCTTTAATAATTGTAGTTGCTGGTTGACTTGATTCACGCTCAGAATATTTAGTCCCTGAATGAATAATCCTAGAAGTTTTGTTATCTAAATCAACATATGCAGCTTCATCCCAAATAACTTTAATAGTTGACTGCGAAATATTCTTTAAATTGAAGACAAATTCGTATGAGTTCTCAGAAATCACTATTTCTATAATATCATCTTTGAATGAATATTTAGTTACGGATGAGTCTTGAATTGTTTCAATTTTTCCATAGCGGTTATCTGAGTTCTCGGGCTTCTCTACACTCGTCAAAGCAGTCGTATAAGATCCTTTAAGTGCAAGTTTAAATAATTCCATTAAATCATTTGTCCTATATTGTACATCAAATTCTAGATTTGTATTCATGCTTTTAACTTTCAGCCGAACAGTGGCATTATCAGAATCATTCATATATGATTGGGGTTCGCCAAAATAAACATCTCTTACACTATATTTGTCTATCACTTTTTCGTGTGATAAGAAAGTTCCAATTATTTTGTTTTTGAACGCATTGTATGGTTCAGTAAAAACAATAGGTATTTGTTCTATACCAGGTAACTGTTTTAAACCTAAAAAGCCACCCGATGTAGGACTTTCATATGATTTTATCTTAATATTTCTTTTAACGCCATTCTGAATAGCTTCAATCGTTATTTCTTTATTTGGTTTATCATTTTTATTAACTTCTTTTACCGATATTTTTGTGATTGTAAAAGTAACATTAGAATTCAAATCATCTTCATTTGGTTTAAAACCAGTTTTTTCCCAACTTTCGTAGCCATAAGCATTTCGCACAAAGAACGTTCTACCATAGTACTGTTGGTATGCACCAGGTGTACCTTGTTTTTTGATACCAAAGTTGTCATTGGTTACAAAAGCACTTGCAACAAAAGACAGTAACAGTGATGCTAAAATAAAGACGAATTTTTTCATTATGATATGCTTTTAAGTTTATAATCTTATTTCGTTACTTTTGTGAGTATGCTGCAAATATACAAAAAAATGCTCATTTTTGAGCATAGTAGAGCCTACTATTTTTCCGTAAAAATTCTTCGGGATAATTCGTCGACGATGACCTTGGCCGCTTTGTATGACCAGTGGCTGTCATTATACAGATACACGTCCTTCTCGCCCTGGTCAATCATCGGCTGGAGATAATTCTTGCTCACCAGCAGGTGGGGGTCATTTTTCAGGATGCGGGCAATGTCCTCGTTCACGGTCTTCATGCCGTTGGGGTTGTTGATGATGTGGCCCTGATACATGTCATACTTGTCGGCAGCCACCATGAAGATGAGTTTTATGTGCTTTTCTTGTGCCAAATCCAGCAGCCGCTGGTAATTCGCC
>NZ_JBGUWC010000141.1:0-3741 GCF_045220775.1 Methanobrevibacter sp. | reverse complement strand
CCGAAATATATTGAATTTTTCTGCAACAGCCGTTCACTTGAAGAAAATATCCGATTGAATGTGCTGAGCAAATCGGGATTTTTGTATGAAGAACCTTTGTTTCTGTTGGAAAAAGAAGTGCGTGAACCACTGAGTTATTTTTCTGTCATGAGGGCAATTTCAATGGGTAATCACAAGCTTTCGGATATAGCGACAGTTCTCGAAAGCAAATCAAACACTTTAAGTCCTTATCTCTCAACATTGATGAATCTGTTTCTGATTGAAAAAAGAGTTCCCGTCACAGAGAAAGAACCCGAAAAGAGTCGTAAGGGACTGTATTATATAAGTGATGTATTTATGGATTTTTGGTTTAAGTTTGTTTATCCGTACAGAAGTGAATTGGAGCTTGACAATGCAAATTATGTCATTGACAGGCTGAACAGCAATTTTATTGACCGTCATGTCAGTTTTGTTTATGAAAAAGTCTGTGCCGAAATATTCATACAGCTTTGCAAAGAAAAGAAGATTGATTTTCATATCTCAAAAATCGGCTCTTATTGGAACGGCAATACGGAAATTGATGTCGTTGCAGTTGATAATCAAAGTAAAACGATATTTGCCGGAGAGTGCAAATTTTACGACAAACCTATCGATATAAGGGTATATTCTGCTCTCGTGGAAAAATGCAGAACAATTTCCGAATTCAGCGGTTATCGCATTATGTATGGATTGTTCTCGAAAAGCGGATTTGACGAACGTGTTATTGAGCTTGCAGAAAATAGCGATAATCTTGTACTTATCAACGGAGAACAAACATTATTTCAGAAACAAATATAAAAATCGCTGAAATTTATATGGAAATTTTTTAATTATGTAGTTGCTTTTTTGTGCAATTTGTGGTATAATTCAATAATATTTCAGCAGAAATCTATTTAACGGAGGATATGTTATGGATATAAGATTAAAAAATATTGGTATAATTAAAGATTCCAGTATCCGCTTAGATGGACTCACTGTAATTACCGGAGCAAACAATTCCGGTAAAACAACTGTTGGCAAAGTGGTATATTCCCTATTAGATGCTGTTTCAAATTTATCGTCAAAGGCAGAGAATGATAGGTATACTTATGTTGTTGAAACATTGGGTGACATACGTGATAAATTAACGACGGTGTTTAAAATCAGACGATTCCATTATAACGGTGAAGGGGTTTTTTTAAAAGATTCTGCAATCGATTATTTGTTATCGGATGCTGACCGTTTGAATAAATATGGAGATGCTGAAGAATTTTCTCATAGATTAAGAAATGAGTTGGCTGAATTTGACGTAAATTCGATTGACGAAAACTCAATATTATTCGGAAATTACAAAAAATTTTCAATACGTAGTAACACCGATATCGATTTATTTAGAGATTCTATAAGAAATGGAATTAATGAAGTAATTAGTATTATAGATAAGATGTTTGTAGATATAAAACAAGATCCTGAACTTATCGATTATGCACGTGAAATTATAAATCAAACATTAAATGTGGAATTTTCAAAGCAAATTCAACCTGTAAAAGTTGATGTTGAAAGTTCAACGATTGAAATGTCAGACAATAATAAAGTTATGTTTGCATTTGATATTGTGCAAAATGAAATTGTAAATGACGGCAATCCTGTTTTCGAATATAGTTCATATAAAAAAATATATTTTATTGACAATCCCTTTATATTGGACTCTGTTCTCTATCGTAGAAGATATCCACATGACTTTGATAATATTAAAACAATACTAAACAGTGGTAGAATCATCCCACACGAAATGAAATTAAACCTTGTTCTGAAAAGAATAAAGCAAACAACTATATTTAAAGAGACAATTATTGACAACGGATTGAGTTTGATAAAAGAAAAAATCGATGAGGTTATATCCGGTGACTTTGAATTTAGTTCAGATGGTGAATTTTATGTCAAAGACGGAAAAAAACTTCATATAACCAATTTGGCTACGGGTTCAAAAATGTTTTCGATATTGAAAATATTGTTGGATAAAGGTGAAATTGACGAAACAACTTTTTTGATATTGGACGAACCCGAAGCACACCTGCATCCGAGTTGGCAGAATAAATTTGCTGAAGTAATCGTTTTGTTAGTGAAATATCTCAATACACAGGTTCTTCTTACAAGTCACAGTCCGAATTTTGTGTTGGCAATAGATGCGTATATGCGTAAATATGATATTATCGACAAAACAAACTTTTATCAGACGAATTGTTTGGATGACGGTTTAGTGGAATACGTCAATGTAAATGATGATCTGGGACAGATATACTCTGATTTCATGCGTTATTTATCAGAAGTAAAGCAATTGAGGGACTATTATTATAACTTGGGTGAAAATCATGATAGCTAAAGATATTCTGAAATACGCACAGGAACACTGGCTGTCTAACAGTGGTTATAAAAAAACAATAACCGAAATTTCTAAATCCGGTACAAGCAAAGCATTGGTTGAAAGTTCAAAAGAGATTTTCTGCTTTGATGATATATCACGTGATTTATATAAGTGTAAAGATTGCCTGCCCACGTCTGCTGACGGAATAATTATTACCGACAACAAGAAAATTTATTTAGTGGAATTCAAATCAGGTTTCAAGAAAATAATCACAAAACAAAATTGGAATGACGAAAAAGCAATGTGTGAACTTATCAATCAGACTTGCCCGAATTATAAGAATTTATTTTTAAAAAATCAAGATATGGAAACTGAACAATTAATCGATTCTATTCGTGACAAAGCTGTCGAAAGTTATATCACATTAGAAAAAAGGATATTTCCTCAATGTGACGATTTATTGTCAAGAAAGAAATATGAATTGATACTTATCATTGTGGTAGATGAAAATGGTATTGACAATATGGAAGCAACACTGGGTGAGTTATCTTCCTCAAAAACGTCTACAAGTAATTGTTTCGATAAAATCAAGCAATCTTTAAAACGTTTTTTGAAACAAAAAGATTATGTTGGTAATGACTATTACTACGATGATATAAAAGTTATGTCCCCTTACGACTTTACGTTTTTTGTAAATAACAGTAAGATTTCAATATGATTTTTTGGAGCGAATATAAAAATATGCACTCAGCCATATACGATTTTGTGTGCTGCAGTGCGTATACGCCCGAAAATCTGCACTGCCGGATTTGCCTTTTTACGAACAGTTTTCAAGAAGTTCTCACGGCAGTTCTAATAGAACCGTGACGATTTTATTAGAACTGCTGTGATTTGTGAAGATAAAAAGATGTGGATTTTATGGGATTTTTGAAATTGAAATTCTTAAAAAAACCTGTAAACATCGGAACTTTTGAGAGAAAAAAGTTCCTTTAAGTTCTTTTATTTTCCGTAAACTTCCGAAAATATTTTCCGACTCGAAATCAGGTAGTCCGAAAGGGCTCGAGGGTTCGAATCCCTCACTCTCCGTTATCATAAAGACTGTGCCGTTTGGTGCGGTCTTTTTTGTGTATTGGGTAGGTGTTATCGATGCTTCACTATACAGAATTTTGTATCAGTCCATATGAAGTCCCTGAAGAACGGTCAATATGTATTTACATATCGGGCTGTATTAACAAATGCAGAAATTGTCACTATCCCGAATTAAAGTTATCCGACAGCGGAGAATTGCTTTATCCGCACCTTGCCGATATTGTATATATTCGGCGATTGATAATTAATCGATACAAAGTCTATCTATTACCGTTTGAGGAATTGTATTG
>NZ_JBGUWC010000140.1:0-2226 GCF_045220775.1 Methanobrevibacter sp. | reverse complement strand
CTTAATAATATTTCCTTCAATAATCATTTAACCATCTCTACCCCGATAACTCTTTTAATAAGGTCATTTATTTGATCAGATGATCCTCCTGCGGACCCATCTTTATCAGGTATTTCAATTATCATTGGTAAAACATCAGAACCAATTTTTCTATTAATGTGTGGTCTTATTTCGTTTGCCATTAATTGAGTAATTATAATAATTGAAATCTCGTCTTGTTCTAAAAATTTATCAAAAGCTGCGATAGCTTCTTCAGAAGTATTGACTACTTCTGCTTTCTTGACACCACCAAGTCTAAATCCAGATACAGTGTCAATATCACCAATAATTGCTACTGAACTCATATTAACATCTCCATGATTTTAGAATTAGGGAAGTCTGCTTCTCTTTTCGCTCTTGCAATAATTTTTAAATTTTTAATTTCATTTTCTTTTTGACTTAAATAACCAATAATTGGACCAATACCTAATGGTTTTTTAACAGCTAAAGATTTTGAATATTCTGAAGTGTAAACATCCAATGCTTTTTCAAATACTGCAACTGAACCAGTTTCATTGTAAACCGGCATTGCATCAGTTAATGCATCAGCATATTTTGTTCCTTCTAAACCAGATATCACATTTGTAACATCAGGAGATTCCATTAAATCTTTAAGTTTCCATTCACGTAATTGGTATCCTTCTTCTAATATATAAGGAGAGATTGCATCATAATCAAGGCCATCTTCTTTAGCCCTTATAATTAGTTTAAGATTAGCTACATCAACTTGAGTTCCAACATAAGAATATAAAATTTGCTTATTTTCATCGGATGGAACATCAGTAGAACGTAGTAATTTGCCTAAATAGTATTTATCTAAAGCAGATTCTAATGGAAGAATCATTTGTGTATCTTCATATTGTGGAAGAGCGTCTTCTAAAGCTGCAGCATATTCAGTGCCATCTAAACTTGTGACAACATCAGTTACAGTTTCAGCATCGGCTAAAGATTCTAACTCACTGTATAATGATCCACAAGGAATTAACAATTCTTTTGTTTCTTCAGGGGTGAGACCAACTTCTTTTGCAGTTAAAAGACTTTTGATGTTGTCGATGTCTGCTTTTTTAGACATTACAACAAATGGGTCTTTAATATCTTTAGGAGCTAATCTTGCAACAAAGTCATAAGTGTTAGCACGTTCAACGTCTAATGCTTTATCAAGTGGATATTCATCCAAAACATCAGCGTATTCAGGAATACCTTTGAGATAGTTTTCAACTTCTTCAACATTGCTTGTTTCAACAATTTCAGAAATCTGTTTGTCGTCAAATAGTCTTCCTTTTCTTGCTCTTACTCTTGCACTTGGGTTAAGATAAGGATAAATGTCCAAAATTGGTCTAGATGTAATGATTACAACAACTGCACCTACAATAAGAACTGCAAGAATACAGAATACAAGAAATGTTTCTTGTGTAAGTCCAACAGAACTTATTAATGTAGCAATTTCATCTGCCATATATTTATCCTCCTAATTATTTAAATAAAATTTCAGCAACTTCACTACGTAAGATACTTTTATATCTTTCTAATCTAGCTTCAATAGTATTATTTACTTCGATATCTCCATCACTAGTTTTTAAGATAGCTCCACCAATAGCTTTGATTGGTTCGCCTAGTGTAAACTTAATTCCTTCTACTTCGAAAGAATCTGAAGATAAATCTTGTTTAAATTTGTTTGTATCGGCTTCATTTAAATGAATAATTAAATCATCGCGGCCAATTTCGTCAGCAGCTTCTTTAATCATTTTACTTAATGAATCTTTATATTCTTCTTCGCCAGAAGAAGCAATAGCTTTTAATTCACCAGTTGCCTGATTGAAAGCCGCTTCGATTACGTCTTCTTTAGCGCCTAATTTTGCTCTACGAGCATTCATCTTAGCTTCAGAGATAATTTGCTGATATCTCATATCAGATTGTTTTTTACCATTTTCTAAAATTTTTGCTTTTTCAGCTTCGGCAGTTTTTTCAGCTTTTGCTTGAATTGCTGAAACTTCAGCATTTGCATCTTGAATGATTACATCAGCTTTCCCTTGGGCTTCAGACATAATGCTTGAAACAATTTTATCTGTGCCTGAGCTCATATAAATTGCCTCCTTAACCTAAGATTCCACCGAATACCATAAGTAAAATAGCAATCAAGAAACCGTAAATAGCTTGTGTCTCTGGTAATGCAGAGAAAATAATACC
>NZ_JBGUWC010000139.1:0-14555 GCF_045220775.1 Methanobrevibacter sp. | reverse complement strand
GGTAGCATTCACAGCATATGAACCAGGAGCCAAATTAACAACTAAACGAGCAACACCATCAGCATCAGTCACACGATTATAAAGCTTGCCATAAATACCAACTTTAATAGCAGCACCCGCAATAGGAATACCATTAGCATCTGTCAAAGTAACAACCCAAGCACTACCATCCTTATAAGTCATAACAAGATCATCCGCAGACAAAACAGGAGCAGATGGAAGGTTGTTTTCTATAATGTTATTAGTACCATCTTCAATAACAGCAGCAGCGTCACCTTTCAAGTTATGTGCGTATAAAGTGTTATCAGTTACATTGGTGTTTACTGCTTTTGCGTAGTATACTGCATATTTACCATCAACAGTAATAGTGTTGTCTTTGATGTCAGCAGCTGCATCTCCATAGAAGTATGAAGATCCAATACCTACACCAATTACTTGGTTAGCATCATCATAATCAGCGCCATTAGCAACAGTGATTGTATTGTTATATGCTTTAAGCATGTCGATTTCAGCTTCGATACCTGCAACTAAAGCGTAGTTACCAGTAGTAGCATAACCTGCAACATCAATATTGTTGTTTTCTACAGTTAAAGTAGCAGCTCCACCCCAATTGGAAGCATAAATACCTGCAATAGGACCTTTGGAAACAGCAGTTAAATTATTGTCTTTAATAGTAACTGTGAATGGTCCGGTCAATTGGATTGGGTATGCAGTACCAGCGCGGTCAACACCAGCAGTAGTGTTCACAATAATATTGTTAGCTTCTACAGTACCAGTTGTGCTGTATATGTCTAAGCTGTAGTAGTATCTTGCACCGTCTTCGGTTGTAGTGTCCATATGGGTAATGTTGTTGCCTTTGATTAGAATATCGTTAGCACCGTGAATCATTACTGCATCAACGGTAGGATAACTGCCAATACCGCCGTTAGTAGTTACGGTTACGCGGTTGTTTGTGAATTCAACTTCGTCTCCGCCTTGGATTCCGACAGCTAAAACTAAGTCTTGATCAATGCCTTCTCCACCCCAGCTGACTGGAACGGCAGGTAAGATAGCATTAATAGTTACGTTATCAACTAAAGCAGAATTACTGTTACGTACTTCTAATCCGTAATTATGGTTAGATCCAGGATTAGTGGATTCGTAGATGATTTCTGAGTTGAATAAAACAAAGTTTTCAGCAGCATTTGCATAAACTGCAATAGCTTCTGCTTCACTAGGAGCAACATAATTAGCAACTACATCACTAATCTCGATATCGCTACCAGTAGCATAGATTAAAGCACCATTGTTATTTGCAAACTCTTTATTAGCGTTTAAAGTGAATCCGTTTATGTTAACTTCATTTGCTGCGATTCTAATAGCAATGTTATCTAAAACAGCATTTTCACCAGTAGCAACAATAGCTCTGTTAAATACAATCATATCAGTTAAATCAGAGAAATCACCTTGGAAGATTAACTCATCAAATGTAATATTGTCTAATAAAATGCCGTTTTCATCGAAGAAGTTATAGAATGTGTCATTAGTAACAACATTAGTAGGAAGGTTATATTCAACAATGCCTTCGCCCTCTTTAATTTCAACAGCACCGTCACCGAATAAATCAGCTGAAATAAGGTAGTTGCCAGTTATTGTAGCATCATCACCTTCAAGGAAAGAAATAGCATAGTGACCTTCAGTGTAGATTGTGTTGTCAGTAATTACAACTTCAGGAGCTGAACCGTCTTGAGCATAACTGATACCATACATGTAGTTACCTTCATCGTATTCACCAATGTTGTATGTGTAGATTGTGTTATCAGTAATTAAAACATCACCAGTTTGTATTTCAATACCTGAGACAAGACCAGTATCATGAGCAGCAGTCGCTAAACCTGTTACGTTGATGAAGTTACCGCTAATTACAGCATCACATGGAGCTCCCATATGGGATGGGAAGTAGATACCAAGGTTTGGACCATTGGAAACTGTAGTGATGTTGTTATCTGTTACTTCAAACTCGGAAGCAATAGCAAGGATTGCATATGCTGAACCTGCTTCATCTTTTCCACCGGTAGTGGATAAGTTGAAGTTGTTGTTTGAAATGGTTAACTCTTCATCATTAATTAGTTCAACAGCATACAAGTAGACGTCTTTACCTGCAGGAGTGAATGTATCAATCATTGAAATGTTGTTTCCATCGATTGAACCTGAAGAACTTGCAACATACAATGCTTGGAGTGTAGGAGTAGTTCTGGCAAGCCTGTTGGTAGTTACATCCAATCTGTTGTTTTTGAATACGAATCCTTCAGCACCGTTAATTCTTACACCGTTAACAGCGCTTAATCCCATTACATAATATTCGTTTTCATATACATCAGCCAAGAAAGCAGGAATAACAACAGTAATGTTATTTCCATTGATTATAAGCCCTTCAATAGGGTCTTCATCATCGAACATGCTAACGCCTGAGTTGACACAGATTGCAGTAGTCACTTCATCAGCAGCATAATCATCGACAGTACTTTCGAAGTAGATAGTGTTGTTTAAAATTTGAACACCATTTGCATATGGGCGTACAGTGATTGCACTAGCAGCTTCATCAACAACATATGCAATATTCATGTTTTTAATGACTGCATTTACACCAGCAATGTCAATCAAATTACCTAAATCGCTGTTAGCAACTAAAGTCATGTTGTCTAAGGTTATACCTTCACCAACAATGATGAATCCAATATCATTCAATACTGCATTATCGCCAGTAATGGTTAAAGCTCTGTCAATAGTAATGTAACTAGCTAAATCAGAGAATTCACCTTGGAAAATCAGTTCATCAAACTCAATACTCTCTAATAAATTACCATATTCATCGAAGAATGAATAGAAATTATCTTGAGTTACGATATTGGTTAAACAAGGAGGAAGGTTATCTCCAAGAGTTACATCTGCACATTCACCTGGGTCGATTGAATCGTCACCATATAAATCATGAGCATATAATGTATTTCCTTTAACATTTAAACTGGTTGCATTGATTACAGAAATTGTGTATTTACCTTCTGTGTAAACTGTGTTGTTCTGGATATCAAAGGAACGGTCACCATACATCCATTGAGCGTAACTTATACCGTACATGTAAGCGCCATCATCATATTCATTTGCATTGTAGGTATAGATTGTGTTATTGTAGATTTGAGCATCCCCGTTTTGGATTTCAATACCTGATACCAATGCCCAATTATGGGAAGCATCAGCATAACCTGTAACATTTATGAAGTTATCTACAATTACAAGTTTTGAATCTCCACCGAACATACTTGCTACATAAATACCTAAGTTAGGACCATTGGATATGCTTGTAATGTTGTTTCCTTTAATGATTACTTCAGATTCAACACCTTGGAATGCGTATGCTGTTCCAGCAGCTACTTTTCCACCACTAGTGGACATTATGAAATTGTTATATGAGAAGGTCACATTGGTATTGTGGCCAAAGTTAATTCCATACAAGTAATTGTCCATTCCAGCAGGAGTCATTTCATCAATCATGTATATGTCATTGTGGTCGACTAATGAATCAGAACAGCCAATGATGTAAATAGATTGAATTGTAGGATAATCAGCTGAATAGTCATTAGTTGTTGAATTAATAACGTTATTAGTAAATACAAGGTTGTCGCAGTCTTTGAGCCTTACAGGATTTACATTATTTGAACCCATCATGTAATAATCAGGGTCATAGTTGTTTACATATACACATGGCAATTTTGTAGTAATGTTATTTCCGTCAACTAAAACATTTTCAGTATCAACAATTTGAAGAGCAACAGAAACCAGTGCATCGTCAGTTACATGGCTTTCGAAGAATATTGTATTGTTTAAAATCTTAGCGTCATTACATTTGATATCAATAGCAACACCCATTTCCGCTCCGGTAGTGAATGAAACATTTAGATTAGTCAATTCGACACCGTCAGAATCATCATCAGCACCAATCAATCCGCCAGCAATTCCTTCATCTACAACGAAATCATCTGCAATGAAAGTTAATTGGTCTAATTTGACATCATGTGCCATGATACTGATTCCCATATTATTTAAGACCGCATTATCACCAGTAATTTTGATAGGACTTGTAATTATTATATACTTATCAGGAAGAAGATCAGAGAATTCGCCGCTGAAAATTAACTCATCGAATTCAACAGTATCCAACAAGAAACCATCCTCATCGAAGAATTCAAAGAAGTTATCTTGGGTTACGACGTTGGCAGGTACTGGCTCTACATAAGCACCATGATTGTTTTCTATAACTGTATTACCTGAAGCTTCACGAATATAAACTGTGTCATCACCTTCACCGGTAGATGAAACTAGGTAATTATCAGTGATAGTGGTATCCTCTGCCTGCAATAGATAGATTGCGTATTGGCCTTCGGTTACAACTATATTTCCTTGGATATCATAGTTGTGTCCATCCATTAATGCTTGAGCATAGCTTATGCCATAAAGGTTCATGCCCTCTTCAAAGCTGCCAGTAACGGATTTGGTTGTAATTGTATTGTTGTATACGCGGGCAACATTGTCCTGCAATTCAATACCTGATACCAATCCCCAGCTGTGGTCAGTTGGAAGTCCAGTAATATCAATATTATTGTTTTGAACGGTAATTTCAGTGTCACCATAATAATTTTGTGAGTATACTCCTAATGCAGGTCCGCCGCAATTTGCATAAAGATTATTTCCGTCAATTACGACACCTTCATACGGTCCGGTTAATTGAACAGGATAGGAAGTTCCTGCATTTTCACTACCACCAGTGGTTTCAACGCTAATATTATTTCCTTTAACTAAAACATTATCAGAGTAATACATATCCAAAACGTTTAAGTAATTTGCTTCACCTTCAGGAGTGATGAAATCACTTTCTTCAAATGTATTTCCTATTACATTAACATTATCACAGTATTCCATCATTACACAGTCAAGGGTTGGGTAATCACCATTACGGTCAACTACATTAGCAATGAATGTATTGTTAATAATGTCCAAACCATCAACTGATTTAAGTCCAGTATTCAATACCAAATCTGTTTGAAGACCAGGCTCACCTTTATTATAATCCACATTCAAGATAGGTAGATTTGCTATAAGAGTATTTCCTTCTATCAAAACACCATTAGATTCAGCAATTCTCATTGTATATTCATAATATTCCTCAATACTGGAACCAGTGAATTGAATATTTGAGTTTAAAAGCTGGAAATTATTTGCATTTTCAACATAAATGCCATAAGCATCACCATCAGGAGTTGGAGCATAATTGACGGTCAATCCATCAATAATATTGTCATCACCAGTTACATAAACAATTGCTCCCGGACTCATTCCATTATCTACATCTTCCAGATATTTTGAAGATGTGAGGGTTAGTCCACTAAGTTGCACATCACCCTGCAAGATGATTCCAATGTCCTGAAATTCAGCTTCACTAGCATCTATAACACAACCTCCATCAATGATCATGAATGAAGGAAACTCATCAGCAGTAAATACTCCTTGAAGTCTATAAGTTCCAGTACAAACGGTACCGCTATCAAATCCACGTTCGCGGAAATCATCAGGAGTAAGAATCTCATAATCATCACTTAGCACATCATTATCACTTGATGCACCAAGTTTTACATTTGAATTATCATTTACATTATCATCGATAGCATTACCGCTTGATGAAACATCCGTAGCGATATCACCATCGACTTCTATTTCTTCAACAGAAGAAGCTATTTCATAACTTCCCCCATCATCAGCAACCGTTAAATTATCAACAGCTGCATCATCAGCCGCATTTACAGCTCCAAAAGTCAGAATGGCCAGTAAAATTATACTAACCAATAGAAGTTTATTTAATTTCAAAATTAAAATCTCCTTTTAATTTAATTTAATTATAAAATGATATTCAATAAAACATGAATACTGTTATTATTTATGTGATAAAGAAATATTTAAAATTTATCAGAAAAATTTGATTTAATTGAAATTTAAAAAAAATAGAAAAGGGATGAAGATAATCCCTATTTTTTAATTTTTAAAGTCCTTTTAACAGTGGACTTGCCGAATTTAATAGTCATTTTGTATTTGCCTACTTTTAATTTTTGTTTGATTTTAAAAGTAGCAACACCTTTCTTATTGGTTTTTTTAGTGTATTTTTTGCCTTTGATTTTTAAAGTTACTTTTTTATATTTAATAACCTTGCCAGTATATTTTTTCAAAGTAACTTTGTATTTATAATATTTTGCTTTCTTCTTAACAATATTTTTAGCTTTAATTACATGTTTTACAATGATCTTATTTTTAACAGAGTTGCCATTGAATTTAATTGTAATTGTATAGGTGCCAGGTTTTAAATTAATTTTAAGTTTTGCATAACCCTTAGCATCAGTTTTAAGCTTGTAGGTTACTTTATTTACATTCATTGTAACAAGTTGATTCGCACCTACAGGATTACCGTCATCACCATAAACACGGACTGAATAAGAGTATGCATCACTGTAACTAATTTTTATATCTTTATTTAATTGAATTCTTTTAATAATCTCAACATTATTAAAGAATTCTTCACCGGTGACCGGATTTTTACCGGAAATACTATGTACACCAACAGCTAATTTATTATTAAGTTTTAAAACACCATTTTCTAAATCTACATCTTGTGATTTTCCATCAACCAAAATTGAAATATATTTTGTAGATATGACTTTTCCACTATTATCCAAGAATGTTGCTTGGAAATCTAAACCACTATTATATCCTCTAGCCATATTAGATGATACGACACTTTTTAAAACAGTGAATTTAGAAGTAACTTCCTTTGAACCGTATTTATCAGTATGATTGAAGTAAACAACAACATCATAACTACCTACAGCCAAAGTTAATTCATCAGTAGCAACTTTACCATCTGCATCACTAGTCAATATATATTCTTTGCCGTTTAATTTAACAAGCACACTTGCATTAGACAATGCTTTTCCATCAACATCCCTCAAAGTAGCAGTGAATACACCACTATAATAACAAATTACTTCAGGAGCAGATATATTGACAGCATCTAATTCAATAGTTATTATTTTTTCTAATGATTTGGATGCATAGTTATCATCTCCGGAGTAAACGATTTTAGCATTATAGCTTCCACTGGCCAAATTGGTAGTGAAGGATACTTTTCCATTTTCAACAGTTCCAGTATGATTTTTGCCATCAACATTCATAAGCACGCTACCGGTTGCATCAGAAGGCAAGGTTACATCAATAATAGATCCATCCAAACTAGTATCAATACTAAATTGACTAGATTTGCTTACAGTAATATTGCCAGAAGCAGTAGCTTGGAGGTAATTAGAATCACCTAAATATGTAACTGTAACTGGATAAGTACCTGCTTTTAGATTTGGAACAGAAATATTGCCTTTAGAATCTTTGATTGTAGCTTCATAAGATTTTCCATCAACGGTCATATTAACTTTACCTGTTGCATCGGAAGGCACATCGAGATATACAACTGCAGTTTCACCATACTCAACAGCAGGAATGCTTATTGTTAATTGTGTAGTGCTCTTATTAACATTAAATGTTGAATTAATTGTTTTTCCATTATATTTGGCATC
The DNA here is from genome assembly GCF_045220775.1 of Methanobrevibacter sp. Classification (GTDB taxonomy): domain Archaea; phylum Methanobacteriota; class Methanobacteria; order Methanobacteriales; family Methanobacteriaceae; genus Methanocatella. The sequence goes on along the minus strand of NZ_JBGUWC010000139.1, from coordinate 6,906 downwards.
ACCATCATATTCAATTATAACAGTCTTGTCACCTGCGGTTATACCGGAAATGCACACAGTAGCTTTACCCTCATTAACAGTAGAAGAATTGCTTTTACCATCTACTTCAACAGTAACGGTACCTGTGGCATCAGAAGACAGAGTGACATTGAATACAGCAGTTTCGCCATAAGTGATATTTTGAGTAGCTACATCCATTACAACATCAAATTTATTTACTTTGAATGTTGCATATTTGGTAATTTCAGAATATCTTAAATCTCCATTGTATGTTACTTTTACAGTATAATTGCCAGCAGGCAAACCTGAAATAACTTTAACAATGGTTGTATCTGAAACATTCTCATCATATGTAACTTCATTAACAATGATACTGACTGTACCAGTTGCATTTTCATTTAATGTAACAGTTATTGTTTCATTTTCACCGAAACTTATGTTTTCACAGGATACTTCTAAATTGGAATCTTTTAAACTTGTGTAGTTTAGTGCATAAACTTTATCTGCAGCATTGATGTAGATTGTTCCATTCTCATCCATAATTGGAGTTCCAGTTATTTCACTGCCGATTTTAGCTTTCCAGAGCATATTTCCTGCACTATCAAATGCATAAAAGCTTTCACCAGCGCCGAAGTATAGGTTATTGTTGCTTCCAATTAGAATTCCGGAAGTAACTGTTAAATCACAGAATTTTGATTCTCTACCATCAATAGTATCATAGACATATAACTCTCCATTTGCATTTACAGAGTATAGTCCGATTTCAGAGTCTAAGAACAATTGTTTTCCAACACCTCCAGTTACATCAGAAGACCATAATTTAGAACCGGATTCGCTAAATGCTACAATTGAATTATCCAAGAAGGTATAAACTATATTTCCATCGCCAACAACAGCATATCCTTCATTAATTATTCCATTTATAGAAGCTTTAATCTCTTTAGAATTAATATCAACTATCTTGAACCCATCATCACATGGAACAGCAACTAGATAGTCATTGAGCATAGTTGGTGCAGCAACAGGATTTGAGCCCAATTCAATGATAGTAGGGCTTCCACCATTTTCCCATAATCTGTAAGGAATAATGATTAAGTTAGGATTATTGCCAGCACCTCCTTGACCAGAAATGTAAACATTACCATTTGAATCAACTATAGGTGAAAATGAACTTGATCCTTGATAGATATTAGAATGTCCATATCTTTCTCCGGTAGTTTGATTAATGAAATATAATGTATCATCAGCCCTAGGGGCAATTACAACATCACGGCTAAGTGCTATTCCTGCAAAATTAGTGCCTGCATCTTTAGATTCAAAAGTCCATCTTAGATTACCATTATTATCAAAAGAGTATATCTTATCTTTTGTTGTAACATAAATATTGCCTTCACTGTCAATAGCCATGTTACCAATGATTTCATCAACCACAACAGACCATTTAATCTCACCATTAACAATTGTATCATATGAGGATTTTCCAGTGTGTTTAATATCTCCACCTTCGTTAGCCCATTGTGCTTTATCCCAATCCAATACTTCAAATGTAGTTGAGTTTTCAGCAGTTACATAATTATTCCCATTATATTCTGCAGTCACAGTATATGTTCCAACAGCCAAATCAGCATAGGTTAATGTGACTAAACCTGAAGAAGGAACGTTTTTAGTTTCAGATTTTATTCCGCTTACAGTTATGGTTCCTCCAATTCTTGCAGGCAATCTTATTTCAATTACTTCATCATTACCATATTTGATATTATTAGAAACAATAGTGAAATCAAGATTTGCTTTAGCTATGTTGAATGTTTTGTTTATAGATGCATTTTTATAATCATTACATCCGCTGTAGAACACATCAACATATTTATCATTACCAGCATCGATTCCGGAAAGTTTTACAATAGCTTGAGAATCTTTAATAGCGCTTGTATTTGTTTTTCCATCAATGGTTACAGTAACATTACCGGTTGCATTACTGTCTACTGCAACAGTTACAACAACATCCTCGCCATAAGTGATATCAGGAACAGTTACGTTAACAGTTGGAATAAACTTAGCTACTTCAAATCTGCATTTATCTTCACTAGACAAGTATTTTGAATCTCCGCTGTAAACAGCCCTAACCACATAATCTCCTCTCTGGACATTTTTGATTGTGAATGTTTCAAATGCGTTGATTGTTTCTTTTACACCATTCACATAAACATCAACAGTACCAGTTGCATTATTTGAAAGACTTATTGTTACAATCACATCCTCATTTAATTCAATATCTCCAATTGAAATTTTAGTGATAGATTCCAATTTATTAACCACTAGAAGAGCGGTTTTAATAACTGATTCATATCTCTCATTTCCGGTGTAATTTGCTTCAATAGTGTAATTGCCAGCAGAAAGATTATCTATTGAAAATGTTGCTTTTGAATCTGAAATTTCTGCAGTTTTAGTGATATTTCCAACTTTAACGGTTATGTTTCCAGTTGCATCAGATGGAACATTAACCACAATATCTGCTGTATCTCCAAAAGTGATTTCATCTGCATCAATAGAAACTTCAGGAGTTGATTTCTTAAATATGAAATTAATAGTTGCATCAATACCATTGAAGCTTCCAGTAAGAGATGCATTAGTCATCTGAGTCAAAGTGAAATAGGTGGTGGCCACTCCATTTTCCACAGTTATTTTTTCATTAGAACAAGTTCCATTAACAGCAGTCAGAATCAAATCAAAACTTGGCATGTAACGAGAATCATAGTCTGTCACATTTCCATTATTGTCTATTTGTGTGAAAATAAATTGAACTGTAACTTTTTCATTAAGCTCAATTTCATTGCTTAAAGCTGTTGCATTCAGTACCAACCAATACTGTGCAGGATCCCATCCATTTGGCAATTGATTTGATACACCATATACCTTTAAAGCAGGTTTGGTTAGATTATCTGGAGTATTTCCCCACCAGTTATTACTAGCCTGTAATTTTTTAAGATAAGTTTCCCCACCATTAATAACAATACCATTGGTATTCTCATAAGAGTTGTTAATTAACATTGAATTTCTGATTAGTAAAGTACCGGATGAAACGTAAATAACTGATGAGTATTTACCGATATCTGTATTATTGATGAATTTACATGATTCTACTAATGCTGAACAGCTATCTTCAATCAATATTGCTGATCCCTTATTGCCTGAAGTCACGCTATTTCCAATAAATGTACAGTCAGTGATTGTTGCCTTATTCTTTTTAACAGCAATACATCCTGAACTAACTGTATTATTTATAAAAGTTAAATTTTCCACTTCAAATTTGGTTGTTCCAGTCTTATACATCACTAAACCTTTAGCTGTAGAATAAGTTGCTGTGTTATTGATAAATACTGAAGATTTAAGAGAAATTGAATTTGATTTAATTACTGAGCCATCTTTATTTTTAATGAACTTTAAGTTTTCACCCTGAAGAATGCCCGCAGCATCAATATGTATTTTGTATTCATTTGATTCGAAAACACATCCATCCATTATCAAAAATCCACTGTTGGTTTGTGTAATAAGTCTATTTTTAGTACCTGTACTGCCTGTTCCATATTTACAATTTTTAAAGGTAAGGTTTTCAAATTTGACGTCACCGTCTGTAATTGTAAAGCCTTGACCTGTTAGAGTTATTGTTGCACCATTCTCAGCTGTAATTGTTAAATTATAATTTATTGTCAAATTAGATTCACTAAATGTACCACCCATAATCACAATATTTTCAGTCACATTTGCAAGTTCAATCGCTCTTGCTAATGTCTTAACTGGAGAAATTCTAGTTGTCCCATTATTCTCATCGTCACCTGATGGTGATACAAAAATGAATTTTTTTGGAACACCTGCAAAAACTTCGTTACTTTTACTGTTTGATATAGATGGCATTACATAAACATTGGCACTATTGCCTTTTCCTAAATTTAGAGTGAATGTTCTATTTGAAACTGTAGTATTGTAAACTCCATTTACATAAACATCATATGTTGATTTATCTAAAATGTCTGCATCAAAAGAACTTGGATTCTTTAAGTTAGCATCCAGATGGAAAGTCACAAACCCATTAACAGGGTCATCTGCAGTAAGCTTGAGTTTTTCATATACTAATGAATTGTTATAATAATAATTGTCCCTAATCTCAACTACAGAACCTGTAGCTACTCTAACATCCAATACATCTCCAATACGGGTATGATTGATAAATTTATTTCCTACAATCTTTACATCAGGAGATCCGTATGAAAGACCACCATTAATAGCACAAATAGCAGTACCTATAGAAGCACTGTTTTTAATAAATGTGCTGTTATATACTTCAAGGCCTCCTTCATCCATTAAGGAAATTGCTCCTCCACGGCCAGTACCACTAGTTGACAATTCATCTAATGACCAACATAAGTTCTCATTGTTCTCGAATAAACTGTCTTCAATGTGTATGTATGGGGCGTGTAGGTATTTACAAGCACCAATAGCTCCCCCACCATTGTTAGTGGTACAGTTATTACCTATAAACCTAGTGTTGTAAATCTGTAAATAACTATAAGTGTATAGTGCACCACCATTCCAACCTGCTAGATTGTCTATAAAGTCGGAATCATATATAGTAGTGTTAGCACCACCATGAGTATGTATAGCACCAGCCCACCAGAAAGCACTATTCTTATAGAAAGTACTATTATTGACTACCAGTATACCACAGTTATTAATACAACCAGGTTCAGTTCTAGCATAGTTACCTTCAAAGTAACACTCATTAACCTCCATAGATGCACTAGTACATAAACCAGTAGGATCATCCTTAGGATTGTAAACACTCAAACAACCAAAATCAGTAGTACAGTTAATAAAGGTACAATTAGTCATAATGACATTTCCCTTCTTAATATAAACTATGCTTGAATGACCAAGATTAGTGGATATATTAGTAAAGTAACAATTTATGAATGCATTATTATCTACATTACCGCCCATCTGCAGGAACACACCATCAGGTTGATAGCGTGTACCAATCCATTTGAATGTTACATTTTCCACAGTTATTCCTATACCGGAATCATCATTGACTATTATTGCAGTATAGGTGATATTGCCCGCATCAGGTGAAGTATCTCCAATATATGCACCTGTATTTCCTATAATTTTCACATTATTATTAACTATAATCTGATAATTATCATCTGCAACATCATCAGGATAATAGTTAGTATTTTCCTTTAATCTTAATGTGTAATCTGCATCACTTAGAGAGCAATAATATTGTAAATCATTCCAATCGTTTACAATAATCTCGTTCGTAGTTTCCTCTAGTGTTGAATCTTCACTATTAGAACTCAATACCTCTTGGTTTGAAGATTCAATTTCTTGTACAACATCAACATCTTCATTTAGGGCAGCAGTTTCAATTACACTTGAATCTGTGGCAAGAGTTTGATTGGAATCTTGATTCAAATCACTTGCTGAAACACTGCTTATTGATAATAATAAGATAAATAATGTTATACTTATCAAAAACATCTTATTCAATTTCATTTAATCAACCTTAACAATAAATTATATTGTGCTTATATTTCTTCATACACATATATAAAGTTTTCAAATGCACTTGATAAATTATTAAAAGAAAATAAGTAAGATGGCCAATTAAATTAATAAACTACAGTTAAAAATAGAAAATATAAAGGCTTAAAAGCCTAAAATATTAACTTTGATTGAACTAATTACAATCTGTTGAAATTATTATGTGCTTCTCTTAAATCAATAGCCAATCTGATGTGCAGCCATATCGGTTTTAATACTAAATGACAGCATCAATATCAAATTCAATAGCTTCAGATATGGAAGTGGAGTGTCTTTACCATCTGTCAATTGAACACCAAGACATTCCACACTTATATCCCATACAAAGACATGAACAATAAGTGGTTTCATTAATTCACTTTAATTGTATTGGTTGTCTCGACATATTGGTAATTAGCATTAGTGAAACTTGATGTAATAACATATTCACCAATAGGCAAGTCAATAGCTAGTTTAGCAATACCATCTGAGTTTGTTTTAATATTATAGGTCATGTCATGTAGTGTGACTTTAATAATGGCATTAACAATTGGACTGCCTTTATTATCCTCTAGTTTTACTTCGAAAGCACTACCATCATTATAATCCATTATAAGGTCATTGGCATACATTACAGGACATGCTTTTTCAATAGTGACTATATTAGATATTGTTTCTACGGAATTATAGTATCTATTGCCATCAAATGTAGCGTTAATAACATGTGAACCAGAAGGTAGGTTAATAGTTAATCGTGCAACACCAGAAGCATTAGTCTTACAGGAGTAAACCATGCCATTAACACAAATTTTAACAGCAGCATTAGCAATAGGATTACCATTAGCATCAGTCAAAGTAACAGACCAAGCGCTACCATCCCTATAAGACATAACAAGGTCTTCAGCAAATAAATTAAGATTTGCTTTGTTAACAGTTATAGTGGCATCAACAAACGAAGATTCATAATAATGATTACCATCAAAAGTAGCGTTAATAACATATGAACCTGGAGCTAAGTTAATAGTTAATCTTGCAACACCAGCAGCATTAGTCTTATAGGAGTAAACTTTACCATTAACACCAATCTTTACAGCAGCATTAGCGATAGCATTACCATCAACACCAGTCAAAGTAACAACCCAACCACTGCCATCCTTATATGACATGGCAAGATTACCACCGGAAAAAACAGGACCAGCCTTGTTAACTGTCACACTACCATTAACAAATGCAGACTCGTAAGTATCATCACCTTCAAAGGTAGCATTCACAGCATATGAACCAGGAGCCAAATTAACAACTAAACGAGCAACACCATCAGCATCA
>NZ_JBGUWC010000138.1:0-2979 GCF_045220775.1 Methanobrevibacter sp. | reverse complement strand
GGAGATGCTTGGATACAACTGGAACTATCCGCCGTTCGACTTTGACGTCGATGAAATCTGGAATTCCTACAACAAGCTCAAGATAATAGCCTTCAAGATAGACTTTTCAGCTGAAGAGCTTGAGCATGAATTTTCCCAAAAGGAGCTGGAATTTGTCCTTAAGCGCTTCGAAAGGCTCAAGGTCAAGTTCATGAACGAGATATACATGCTTGAAAACGAGGACTCCTTAGGTTTGTATTTCGGCAAGTGCAACATGTGCATGCGCTGCACAAGGGAATTCGGAATGCCCTGCAAGATGCCGTTTAAAATGAGATATTCAATAGAATCATTGGGAGGCGAAGTGGATCGAAGCGTTGAAGATCTGCTTGGCTATAAGATCCTTTACGCTCATGATGGTAAACTGCCCGAATACCTGATATTCGTAGGCGGCTTATTATATGACAAAAAAACAGGTGAGTAAAAATGAAAGTAAGTGTCATTGGTGGAACCGGACCTCAAGGACTCGGTATTGCTGAAAGATTAGCTATCGCCGGAGTCGACGTTATCGTAGGTTCAAGAAAAGAAGAAAAAGCATTAGACGTTGTAGCAAAAGCAAAAGAAGATTTAGCAGACTACGACTTATCTATGGTAGGTATGGCAAACGAAGATGCAGCAAAAGAAGGTGACGTATTAATCCTCACAGTACCATTAGCTGCACAAAAACCAACTGTAGAAGGAATCAAGGAATTCTGTACTGACAAGATTGTCATGGACGCAACCGTACCTTTAGAAACTGCAATCGGCGGAAAACCATTCAGATTTGTAGACCTAATGGAAGGATCAGCTGCTGAAAGGACCGCAAAAATCCTGGAAGGAACCGGTGCAAAAGTAATCTGTGCTTTCTGTAACATCTCAAACTCACACCTTTCAAACATCCCAGAAGAAATCGACTGTGACTGTTTGATTGCAGGTGACGACAAGGAAGCTAAAGAAATCGCCGCAGAAATCATCGACAAAATCCCTGGTATCAAAACAATCGATACAGGCGTTTTAGAAAAAGCAAGGATCATCGAAAAAATCACCCCATTGTTAATCGGATTGAACATCAAGTACAAATCCCACTACGGTGGATTAAGAATTACCGGAATTCCTGCTTTAGACAAAGACTGATTTTGATATTATGGATTCATTTGAACAATTGATAGGTCGAAACATAAATGAGATTGATTTGAATGAATCCTCTGATTTTATTTTGGTAACCTTAGGATACAATACAAAGCTTTGCGGTCGCAGGTATCCTACATCAAAGCTTAAATTAGCTGATTTGGACTATTTTAACCTGATTGAGTTCAGCGAACTTTTCAGAAAGGATACTCTTTTTATCATCTGGCACGATGAGACAGGACTCATCAGCGACTTGGAGATATATCACTTGAGCAACGACTTTGATATACTGTTCAAGGATTATTACTATATCAAAAAGGCCATAGATTCTGGCGAAGCCCATAATCTGACCGAGGGAGATACTAGGTATCTTGGAGCTTCAAGGCTTGAGGAAAAGGTGGCTCAGCCAAATTCAGATAGGATGGCGAATAAGCGTGAACTTGTTTTGAAGAAAAAATACCTGCAGAAGATTATCAATGACATCTGTAAATGAACTGTTAATCTTTCTTATTTTTGCATAAATCCATCATTGATTTATTTTGGTAAATATGGTCTCCTCAAAGAGATGATAGTACTGGTGATTTTGGATATAGTGTTTCGGATTTTGATGAATAAAAAAAGATTTTTACATTGTTGTTTGTTTTAAAAAGATTAATCATTCTTATTTTATCAATTTGGAGAAAAAGTTGTATGATACTGTAAAATTGCAGTTAAAAACAACTGACTGATTTAAATAATAGACATTATAAATTAGATTTAAAGAGCACTTTCAGAGTGGAGTTTTTGTAATGTCGATTAAGGTATAATTCAATAAGGCAAGCACTCGATTAAGGAATGCGACGGTGATGAATTCTTATGGCAAATCAATTCAAAAGTCGAAAAAGGTCAACAATTGACTGAAAGGGAATTGCTTTTAATAAGTTTAGTCTGTTTTATGAGTTCAAAACGCAATGTTGAATATTGTATTCTGAACTCGGCTATTGCACTGACAAACATTAAGGGTTTGGATAAGGATATTGCACAATTCGTAAAAGGGATTGTGCTGATGTTATGCGACAAATTTGTCTGTGATGAATCGTTAAGCACAACAATATCAAACTTGGTAGGTGGAAACATGAAGATAGTGGAAGATTATGCGCAAAGGGTAGCGCAAAGGAAAGTTGATGAAAAAATGCGAGAGAGAAATGAGGAGATTGTAATTAATTTGAGTAATGAAGGATATGGAATCGAGGATATTGTAAGAATTGCGAATGTTAGTCTGGATTTTGTTAGAAACGCATTGTCTAAATGATTAGGATATCCTGATAGTTCATTAGTTGTCTTAATGATGTTTAGATTGAGTGTTGGTAATTTATTACAGTAGGTTGAATTAGGTGGAAACATGAAGATAGTGGAAGATTATGCACAAAGGAAAGTTGATGAAAAAAGTGAAGAATTTGTAATTAATTTGAGTAATGAAGGATATGGAATCGAGGATATTGTAAGAATTACGAATGTTAGTCCAGATTTTGTTAAAAAAATCTTGTCTAAATGAATATTTCATTTTTTTTCATTTTCTCGAAACTTTTTTAATTAATCTGCCCAAAAGTGGAAGATACTTTAAATTTTTTTCCCATTTGCCAATTTTTAGAAGATATTTTTTGTCACCGAAAACTTTATTAACCCCATTATACTAATATTTTATACACAATATTACTATGTTGTGTATACATTGATAATTATATGCAAGAAATCAGCCATCACCAATTTGTGTTAACGATTAAAATGGCATTATTCGGCATATCAATCCCGTTTTGATCTAATTAAATGGGGGGATAGGATGCAGGAATTATTAAA
>NZ_JBGUWC010000137.1:0-24420 GCF_045220775.1 Methanobrevibacter sp. | reverse complement strand
AATACCTGCTTCCATAGCGGCAGTTCCAGATCCGGTTAATAAATAAGAATCATTTGGGGTTTGGAAAACTTTACTCATCAATTCAGTAGTTTCAGTTAAAATTTCTCCATATTTAGCGCCCCTGTGGTTAACAACAGCTTTTGACATTGCATTAAGTACTCTAGGATGCACTGTTGTCGGTCCAGGAAGCATTAATAAAATATCGTTCATTACATTCCTCCAATATATAAAGATTAGCTTTAATCCAGCTACTTTTTATTTTTTATCTTTATACTTATTAAATATTTTCAATATGTCATTTCATTCAATTAAAGGTATAATTGATAGTACATTTTAGGATATTGTTTAAATTGAAAGTAAGTTTTTTAAACAATGATTAGCAAATATGATATCATATGCTATTTAATGGAGAAGAACTGACATTTAAGAGGATTTTCACATTCGTTTTCGGGCTGTTTGTAATGTCATTCGGAGTGGCATTTTCAATCACATCAACACTCGGAACAACTCCTATCAGTTCCATGGCCTATGCATTGGCGCTGATTACAAATCTCAGTGTTGGAACAACCACATTTCTTTTCAATGCAGGTTTGATAGTGGTCCAATTCCTGATTTTACGCTCACAATTCAATAAAAAAAGACTGCTTCAACTGATCAACTGTGTGGTGTTCGGCTATTTTACGGATGTTGCGCTCCATTTCGTGTCATTGATTCCATTTGATGCATCTGCATTAATGTGCTTTATTTATCTGGTTTTAAGCATTTTCCTGATTGCTTTGGGGATATTCATTTACCTGCCGTCAAACATCGCTCCTCTTCCCGGCGAAGGCTGCGTTGAAGCGATAGCCATCGTAACCGGCTGGAGATTTTCATCTGTTAAAATCGCTTTTGATGCTACTGTAGTCGCATTGGCTTTGATACTGTGCGGATTATGGTATACAAATGTATTTGGTGCGGTATATATCGGAACAGTGATTTCAGCGTTCTTTGTCGGTTTTACCTTAAGGCAGCTTTCAAACCTCTACAAACGTGTCACAGGCAATGAAATCAATGTGGTCCACAAATAATCTTTCACTAACAATAAATTATTTAATTTATTAAAAGCTAAAATTAATATAGTGAGGTTTAAATATGGAATTTGGACTTTGGGAAAAATATTATACAGAAATTCTTGATGATTTCGGATTTTCAAGAGAAGGAGATGAGGAATCAGCAAAGCTATTGGATGAGATACTTTCAGTGGAAGGATGCCTTACCCTGGAGGAATTGAGGGAAATCGTAAGCTTTTCAGACAAGTTCATAGTATTCGGTGCAGGACCGTCCATAAAAGAGCATATCCAACTGTTGAAGGATGAATATGACTTGAGCGATTATGTTCTTGTTTCAGCCGATGGGGCGACAACCGCAATGATGGAAGAAAAAGTGGTTCCGGATGTCATAGCCACCGATCTGGATGGAAATCTTGATTATATACTTTTAGCTAATATGATGGGAGCTAATGTCGTCATTCATGCTCACGCAGACAACATTGATAAGATTGCAACATTGATTCCATTTTTCGACAACATATTGGGCACTACACAGTCACAGCCTATAGGAAACCTCTACAACTTCGGCGGATTCACAGACGGCGACAGGGCGGAATTTTTGGCTGTAGCATTAGGGGCTCGTGAACTGATATTGGCAGGAATGGACTTTGGAAACATCGTAACCCAATATTCAAGACCTAATTTAGCAACCAAAACCGCAGAAGCCGATGACTTCAAAAAGAAAAAATTAAGATATGCCGATATGCTCACCAATTGGATTAAGGAAAACGAGCCGGTCGAACTGATAAATTTAGTAGATAATAAATAATAGTTTATATATAATATGATAACATGGGAATCGAAGATATTTTAATGCATGATGAAACTCTTTTTCAGAATATAAATGCTTTTGATCCAGATTACGTGCCTCAGGATTTCAATTTCAGGGACACTCAAATGGAAGCCATGGCAATTTCAATAAGGCCGGCAATGAGGGGCGGCCAGCCATCAAATGCAGTTGTTTTAGGGTCACCCGCTACAGGAAAGACAACCGCAATCAAAAAAGTGTTTGAATTGGTTGAAAAAAATACAGAAAAGGTCGTTTGTGTTTATATTAACTGTCAAATCCATACAACCCGTTTTGGAATATTTTCACAAATCTACAAAAAGATGTTTGGACATATCCCGCCAGAAACAGGCATTCCATTTTCCAGGATTTATGACCAGATCATGCAGAATCTTCAAAGAAAAAACCAATCCCTTGTCATTGCATTGGATGATGTCAATTATCTGTTCCAGTCCAAAACAGCAAACAAAGTATTTTATGACATGTTAAGGGCATATGAAGAATATCCTGGTGTCAAAACAGCCATCTTTGCAATTCTTTCAGATTTGGAATTCAAATATGCTTTCGATAAAAACGTAAATACAGTATTTATCCCTCAAGAAATCACATTCCCGCTTTACACATACACTGAAATTGAAAATATCTTAAGAAATAGGGCAAAGGCAGGATTTTTCCCAGGAGTCTTGCCGGATGACATATTGGAGCAAATCGCAATGTATACTGAAGAAAACGGCGATTTGAGGGTTGGAATAAACCTTCTGAGGTCATGCGGCAATATTGCAGAAGCTTCAGCAAGCCGTGAAATTACCCAGGAACACTTTGACAAGGCTATCGATTCACTGGTTTCAATCAATGTCAGGGAAACCCTGGAATCCCTCAATGACGTAGAAAACGATCTTCTAAAGATGATTGTCGATTGGGATGATGTCTGTAAGGCTGGTGAATTGGCTGAAATGTATAAAGATAAAACAGGTTCCAGTTATGCTTCTTTTAATAGAACCTTGGACAAATTAGAATTTGTAAGACTAATCGATACCAAATTTACAGGAAAAGGGGTTAGAGGAAATTCTAGAGAAATTATATTGCGTTTTAACCCCGAAGACTATGACATCTAACTTTTCCTGTATGGGGAAATTAATATTCTGTCAACATTAGATCATTGCATGGCAAGCCTGCAATCTAATGGGCAACAGCTAAGGGTTTGGTATTGAAAAATCAATTAAATCCCTAGATTATGCAGGGATTTTGAGCTGTCACTACAGAAATAACAGATAAAAGCAATACTGCTACGACTGCAAGCATTACCATGCAAGATTGAACATCAATGCCACTATACATTATTTCGTCTCTTATACTACTTTTTTTTCTTAAATCTACTTGAATTGTGGTGTCATTATTTCCGAACATGTTAATCACTATTTTTAAATTGTTGAAAGACCATATATAAAAAAAGAGTAAGAGAGCATTTGAAAAGTAATATTTTTGAGGAAAATTCATGAAAAAGTTCGAGTATTTTGAAGTAACGGCCGACATTGGATTCAAAGCATATGGTGAAAGCTTAAATGAAGCTTTTGAAAATGCAGGGCTTGCTATTTTTAATATAATTTCAAATACTGATGATATAAATCCTACAAGGGAAATGTCATTTGAGATAACTTCAGAAGACAATGTGTCCCTTTTGTATGACTATCTGGAGGAGCTTTTATTCTACCATGAAGTAGAATTCATGCTTTTCAGCGAATTTCATGTTGAAATCGATGAAAATCTGCATCTTAAGGCAACAATCAAGGGAGAATCCATCGATTGGGATAAGCATGAAAGAAAAACTGAAATAAAGGCAATAACATTCCATAAGATGGAAGTTAAGATGACAGATCATGCCGAACTTCAGGCGATAGTTGATTTATAAATTTATATATAATATAGAAAACATAACTATTATCATGAAAAGAACCAGAACAGTATCAAGAAGCTTTGAAATGGTGTTCGGTATAATCGGTTCGGTTATCGGAATATTTTCAGGGTCATTTTTGATATTTCTTGAAAGCATCGGACAAGTGCATGCTCCATTTTTAGGATTGGTGGCTATTATTGCTTCTATTTTAGGTATTGCGTCAAGCTACTACGTTAAAAAGAACCATGAGCTAGCTGGTGTGGGATTTATTGTAGCGACTATGTTCGTCATTGTCGGGTCTGATTACATTAATGTTATAAGTGCAATATTTTTGCTTATCGCAGGAATATCTGCATTGTTTAGAAAATAATTCTTTTTTATTATCTTATTGATTTTTCCTTAAAATTTTGATTTGGGATAAAACAAAATCTTTTTTAACTAATAAGTCCATAGTATATTTTAGATTGGAATTTCAAGCTATATTACTTCTATTTGGAGTAAATTTTCTCACGTGAGAACAATATTTCCATATTAAAGCAATTTTATTAATGAAAACAAAGGTGAAATAATGTTCGATTGGAAAAAATTCATATTGTTGGGAGAAATGTTATATGATATTAAAACAGAGGAATCAATACGTACGGCTATCAGTAGACTGTATTATGGCCTTTTTGGTATTGTGAGGCGATATTTAATTAATGTGAAGCATAAATATTATTTAAAAGAAAAGGATGCAACGATTCACAAACGTGTTTCAATTGAATTAAAACATTCTAAAGATTCTACTGAGCGAGAATTGTCAGAAATTTTAAATATTTTGAGGGTGTTTAGAAATCATGCGGATTATGATGAAGAGTATGGTGAACAATTTTTCGTTGAGTTCTTATTTGAAAATAAAAAAGATATAGAAATTGCAATTGATATCGTAAATTATTTTAAGAATCATCCAAATTATTAAAGGTGGTATTATGGATAATGATTTTAATGAAGAATTAGAGTTTCTTAATAAATTAAATGAAGATAATGAGCTTTTTGAAAGGGAATTTGAAATTATTAAAAATCGCTATCCCATTAAAGATTGTAGTAAGGTTCATGATTTTATAAGCAAGAATAGGGGTTTGATTATTATTTTAAATAAAACAACTGAATTGCTGGAAGAATATGTGCCCTATGCATCATGTATCTACATTGAATTAGATAATGATCCTTTATTCACTCCTCAATTGTTATTATTTGTTAGGGCATTTGAACAGGATTTTGGAAATGGATTTAAAAAAGATATTCGAAGAATCAACAATATCCTTGATCCTTTACTTTTCAAATTTGATTTGGCGCTGGAATTTTTTATATTCAGAGGTATGGTTCATAACCATTAAATCCTTAAATGCACCAAAACTTTATTTAAACACCACTACTAAATATTAAAACATAATATTTTAGTGATTTTTATGAGTATCAAAGATGAAATTAAAAAGGTTAAAGATAATGTTTATGAGATTTCAGGGTCTTATGATAAGAAAATGAGGGCTTCTGGAAGATTTTACGTTGCTGATGAATATATTGACGATTTAGAAGAGGGTGCCGTTAAGCAGATTGTTAATGTTGCATGCCTTCCGGGCGTTCAAATGTACTCCATTGGACTTCCAGATATCCATTTCGGATATGGATTTCCAATTGGTGGTGTTGCAGCATTCAGCTTAAGGAACGGTATCGTATCTCCTGGAGGAGTTGGATTTGACATTAACTGTGGAGTAAGATTGATCAAATCAAATTTGACCTTAGATGATATTGAAGGCCATTTGGATGAGCTTACAGAAAAGCTGTTTAAAAATATCCCGTCAGGAGTCGGAAGTAAAGGTAAAATAAGACTTGAAAAAGATGAAATCAATGACGTTTTGGATTATGGTGCTGAATGGGCTGTTAAAAACGGCTATGGATGGCCAGAAGATTTGGAAGTTTTGGAAGAAAACGGAAGAATGATCGATGCTGATTCAAGCATAGTGTCCGATAAGGCAAAAAAAAGAGGAATCCCTCAATTGGGTTCACTCGGTTCCGGAAATCACTTTTTGGAAGTTCAGATTGTAGATGAAATTTACAATGAGGAAGTTGCCGAAGTCTTTGGCCTTAAAAAAGGAATGATTGTAGTCATGATTCACTCAGGTTCCAGAGGCTGCGGACACCAAATCTGTTCAGATTATTTGAGAGTGATGGATAAGGCCTATAAAAAATACAAAATTCAAATTGATGACAGGCAACTTGCCTGCGCTCCGCTTGATTCAAAAGAAGCGCAAAATTATATTCAGGCAATGGCTGCAGCGGCCAATTATGCTTGGGCAAACAGGCAAATGATGACCCATTGGGTTCGTGAAACCTTTGAAGACGTTCTAGGAAAATCTGCAAAAGACATGGAAATGGACATTGTTTATGATGTGGCTCATAATATCGCTAAAATGGAGACTCATAAAGTTTATAACCGTGAAATGGAACTGCTGGTTCACAGAAAAGGAGCAACCCGTGCATTCGGACCGGGATGTGAAGAGGTTCCGGAAAAATACAGGGCTGTCGGCCAGCCTGTTTTGATTCCTGGAACTATGGGAACCGCATCATACGTATTGCACGGAACAGATATTGCGATGGAAGAGACATTCGGTTCAACCGCTCATGGTGCCGGAAGGGTATTGTCAAGGTCCAAAGCCAAAAAGCAATATCAGGCAGATGAAATCACTAAGGATTTAGCATCAAAAGGCATTAAGATTAAGGCAACAAGCAAGCATGTCATTGAAGAGGAAGCTCCTGGCGCATATAAGGATGTGGACAGTGTCGTTAGGGTATCCGACAGCACAGGCATCGCTAAACTTGTCGTAAAAGTTAAGCCGTTATCCGTTTGTAAAGGGTAGTTTGAAATGATTGGCATTATTGGAGGCAGTGGGGTATACGAAATTACCCATAAGGCAGATTCCTGCTCTAAAAAATTGGTGAAAACCGATTACGGGGATGTTGAAGTTTCAATTTTGGAAATATTTTCTAAAAAGGTTGCCTTTATCCCAAGGCATGCTGAAGGACATTCCATTCCACCACATAAAATCAACTTTAGAGCGAATATCGATGCGCTGAAGAATGTTGGAGTCACACAAATCATTGCTACCAATTCAGTGGGGTCCATGAATGAGGATATGCCTCCGGGATCATTTGTCATTCCGGATGATTTTCTTGATTTTTCACAGAGCAGGGCTAAGACATTCTTTGAAGATAAGGTGGTTCATATAGATGTGACCGAGCCGTATTGCCCAACTTTAAGGGATGTTCTGGATGAATCCGGTGATGTGATTTTGGGTGGAACATACGTCTGCACTGAAGGGCCAAGGTTTGAAACCCCTGCTGAAATCAAAATGTTTAGAATGCTTGGGGGAGACATTGTTGGAATGACAGGCCTTCCTGAAGTCACACTGGCTCGTGAAAGGGAAATATGCTATAATTCAATATGCATAGTATCAAATTTTGCATCAGGAATCTCTGAAGATGAGCTGACAATCGACGAAGTGTTCGAAATGGTTGCCCAAAAGGAAAGTGAGCTACTTGAACTGTTATATAATTTCATAAAAAATGTTGATGATGCACCAGATTGCAAATGCCGTCATGCATTGGACGGTGCAGAAGTGTAAATATAATAATTATGATAATATTTTTCAATTAAAATGTAAGGTGATTGGAGATGCGTTTGGCTGTAGTTTCATCAGATGGTGCTAATGTTGATTTGCACCTTGGAAGGGGAAAGTCCGTATATGTATATGATTATGAGGATGAATTGAATTTCATCGAGAAAAGGGATATCGAAATTGCTGAAGATGCAAAGCATCAGGGTGGTAAAGTCATAAGTGCTTGCGAGGACTGTGATGTTTTGATTTCAGTTCAATATGGATTCAAATCTAAAATAAAGGCTGAAGATGCTGGCATAAAACTTGTTGAGGATGAAGGTCCGATTGATGAGGTCTTAAAGAGATATATCGATCATGTAAATTTCATGAAAAGGTGAATCTTTTTATCTATTGGGTGCAGAAATTTTTCAGGGAAATGCCTATTGTATCTTTTTTTTTATCTATCCGAACCTTTTTTAGGATAAGGATTCAGAGGGCTCAATTCTTGATTTGGGGTTCATTTTGCATTTCGTTTTTTTATATTGTAAATTCGCCCTATAATTTATTTTATATTATATTTTCTAAAAAATTTTATTATTTCTAAAATTTCAATAATCTTTATATATCATGAATAAAAAAAGTAATAACAACCTTTATGGGCGGGTTTTATAAATTAAAACTTAATTAAATATATTTTCTTTAAATAACGTGAGTATAACTCACAATAGTCTAATAAACGATTGTAAAACTATACTTATTTAAAATCATTTTTACAGTTTAGTTTATGTTTTATACTTAATTTAGAGACTATTTTATAAAATTTTATGGCGATAACGCTAAATTACTAGATATAATAATATAATTTTTAAACGGTTGATATAATGGCAAAATCAAAAGCAAGACGTAGAGTACGTGATACATGGAAAGAAAAATCCTGGTATACTATTAAAACACCAGTGAACTTTGAAGATAAAGAAATTGGAGAAACTCCAGCAAAAGATCCAGATCTTCTCATCGGAAGAGGCGTGGAAGTTACTATGAGGGAATTAACCGGAGATTTCTCAAAACAATACATCAAACTCAGGTTTGAAATTGATAATGTTGCAGGCAACGTTGCAAACACCAAATTCACAGGCCACAAAACAACTACCGATTATGTAAGAAGCATGATTAGAAGAGGAACTTCCAGAATCGACGCTTCTGCAATCGTAAAAACCAAAGATGGCCGTAAATTAAAGCTTCAAGTACTTGCTGTAACTATCAGAAGAGCTAAATCTTCCCAACAAAGATACATGAGAAAAGTAATCGAAGATTTACTCATTGAAGCGGCAGCTGAAAGATCATTCGATGATTTGGTAAAAGTTTGTGTAAACGGTAAATTAGCATCTGAAATTTACCACAACGCTAAAAAGATTTACCCTCTCAAAAGAGTGGAGATCATCAAAAGTAAAGTAATCAAATAGATTACTTCATTTCTTTTTTTTATTTATTTTATTCATTTTATCAAAAATTTTTTATTTTTTTTCGTATTTTGTTTAATTCTATTTTTTCATGTTTGTTTCGTGTTTAAGTTGGGGTTACTGCTAATGAAATATGTTTAATTTATTTTACATTGGGTATATTCATTTCATTATTTTTTATTTTTATTTTGAATACAATTTATTTAATTTAAATTATTTTATTAATTGTTTATTTTTGACCTGTTAGTTCTGATAAATGTACAGTTTTTTATTGTTTGTCAATAAAGAAACTTTATATATTATAATTGTCTTAAATAAATATCACGATAGACTCTCCATGATAGGTTAATATATAACCTATGTTATAAAATGGAGGGGGTGTATTATGAATAAGAAAGAGATATTAATGATATGTTTAATCATATGTTTTATTTTCTCACTTCAGGCAGTTTCTGCTGCTGATGTTGAGCTAAATACAACAGATGATACAATAATGGCAGTTCAAAGCGACGATACTGTCAGCATAAGTAATGATCTTTCGTCATACTCACTCCCTGAAGATAATTCAATAGTAAGGGGTGAAAATGATGGCGCAGGATCATTTTCGGAATTACAAGAAAAGATAGATAATGATAATACTGGTACAATTAATCTTGATAAGAATTACACATATAATAGTAGTTCTGACTCTGGATTGACAAATGGTATTGTTATTTCTAAAAATATTAACATTATAGGTAATGACTTTACTATTGATGCTCTTAGCTCAGCTAGGATATTCAACATAGAAACTGGAAGTACTGTTACATTAACAGGAATTAATTTTGTCAATGGTGGAAGTGCATCCGTAGATTACGGAGGGTCTATACATTCAGATGCACAAGACTTAACCATTGATGACTGTACTTTCAAAGGATCTTATGCTAGTGAAGATGGTGGTGCATTATTCATTTCAGGCAATGGTTGTAAATTATCTGATTCCACTTTCATCGATAATACTGCGGGTGATGATGGTGGTGCTATATGTTGGAATGGTAATGATGGTACTATCTATAATATTACTTGTAATAACAACACTGGTATTTGTAATGATGACTCTAATTCTAGAGGTGGTGCAATATCACTTACTGGTGATAATGTTAATATTAGTAAGTCTACATTTACATCTAATCATGTTATTTATAGTGATGGTTCTGATATTAGTAAAGTTGATGGTGGTGCAATATTCGCCACTGGTCATGATGTAACTATTACTGACTCTACCTTCACTGATTGTACTGCATCTAATATGGGTGGTGCAATATATACCTTAGGTGATAATAATATGATTAAGAATACTACCTTTACCAATAATAAAGCTAGTGAAGATGGTGGTGCATTATATGTACTAGGTAATGGTACTAGGTTATATGATTCCACCTTTACTGATAATGTTGCAGGTGATGATGGTGGTGCTATATGTTGGAATGGTGATGATGGTACTATCTATAATATTACTTGTAATAATAACACTGGTATTTGTAATGATGACTCTAATTCTAGAGGTGGTACTATATCACTTACTGGTGATAATGTTAATATTAGTAAGTCTTCTATTACTTCAGGTCGTGTTGTTTATAGTGCTGGTTCTGATAGTAGTAAGATTGATGGTGGTGCAATGTTCATTACCGGTGATAATATTATAATCAGTGATACTAACTTCACCGATTGTACCGCTTCTAATGATGGTGGTGCAATATATGCTTTAGGTAATAATGTTGAAATCATTAATTCCATATTTACCAATAATGAGGTTACAGAAGATGGTGGTGCATTATATATCAGTGGTGAAAACTGTAAAATATATAACTCTACTTTGAATGATAATCGTGCTGGTGATGATGGTGGTGCTATATATTGGGAAGGAGCTAATGGTATTATAGATGGATGTGACTTTACAGATAATAAAGGTCTAAGTGCTGGAAATCCATCTGATCCAAGTACTTCCAAAGGTGGTATACTTAGTGTAACTGGTGATAAGCTATCTATATTAAACTCTAACTTTACTAGAGGTATCACATATAATAGGGATAATAGTAATGTTGGTGGTGCAATATTCATTACTGGTGATGATGTTGATATAGAAAGTTGTAACTTTGATGAATGTACTGCTAGTGATGCAGATGGTGGAACAATATATATTATTGGTGATCGCACTACAATCACAAACTCCAATATTAGTGATTCTACCGCAAGAGCAGGTGGTGCAATATATATTGATGGTGTATATGCATCTGTTATAGATTCATCCTTCACTAACACCTTTGCTAAGACAGGTGCTGTCTATGGTACTGATAACTTAGGTGGTGCAATATACATCAAAGGTAATTATGCTAAAATTTCAGGTTCTGACTTCGATGAGTCTGCTGCATACTCTGGTGGAATAATTTACCTCGAAGGTAATTACTGTAATGTTTCCGATTCTTCATTCAATGGAGGTTCTGCATCTAATGATGGTGGTGCAATGTATTCCACTGGTTCATATTCCACTGTAACCAATTCTAACTTCACATATAATGGTGCTCAAGGTAACGGAGGAGCTATGTATTGGTATGGTGGATCTAATTCCAAATATAATGATATTCTCGGTTGTTTATTTGAAGAGAATGTTGCTTATGCAAGATCCAGTTCCAATACTAAAGGTGGTGGAGCTATCTATTGGTCCGAAGGTGGAGCTCACGATTCCATTAAAGATTCCAAATTCATCAGAAACTCTGTCCAGTCCGATAATAAGGCTGACGGTGGAGCTATCCTATGGGATAGAAGTAATTATGTTGTAATAGACAACTGTATTTTCGATGGTGATTACATTACTACATCTGCAACAGGTAATGTTTGGGTTCAAGGAGGAGCTTTATATTTAAGAGTTGACTCAAAAGCTGTAATCAATAACTCAGTATTTGTCAACTGTTCATCCGACAAGGAAGCCGGGGCATTATATGTCCAAAGTAAAAGCAATTTAGATATTAATAATCCTATTTTAATTGAAAACACAAAATTCATCAGCAACGTTGCTAAAGCAATTGCTCCAAACGTATATGGTGGTGGGGCAGTTCAAGTTAAAGAATGTAATAATATATTCTTTACAAATGATTCATTTATCAATAACACCGCTAATAATGGTGGTGCTTTATCCGTTTACAATGCTGCCGAACCTGTTAAATTTATTGACTGTGTTTTCATAGGAAATAATGCTACTCAAAACGGTGGAAGTATTTGGTTTAATAAACGCCTTTACTTATATAATGTTACAATTTCCGACAGCTATGCCGAAAACTTCGGTGGTGGAATGTATAATGAAAATGCGGAATTGATTCATAATAACTTGACTTTCATAAACAACACTGCATTGAATGGTGGTGGAATATACTGGAATAGGAATAATATCAATATTCATGATATGGTATTCTTAAACAACACTGCACTTCAGTATGGTGGTGCCATTTACATTTCCAAAGGAGGAAATTCACTTTCAAATGTTAACATGACCGGCAATAAGGCATTCTCAGGTTCTGCAATTTATTCAACTGCAGCATTTACTTTGACTAATGCGTACCTTATTGAAAACCAAGCAAATTCAAGTTCACTTACATTCGATAGTTATGATGAAAGTACAGGTAAAATCGTATTGCTGTTCAAAGGTAAAGACAAGTACTTGAATGCGATTTATGTAACCGGTTCAAACAGGCCAACCTGCAATAATGTGACTTATTGGAGTGAAAACGGTGTAGACAACACAGGATCTTCTGCAGTTACATTGCCAAATGCGGCTGACCCAACTCCTGAAGCAGGTCAAAACATAACTGTTGGTGTATATGATGATAAAGGTAATTTATTAAACCCTGACAATCAATATTTCATAACAGATAAGAATGGTAAGATTTACTTAGACTTCCATGACATCGTTCCTGACGTACCTTCCGAGCAATATGGTGAAATTTATGTTGAAGCGATATTGACTAATGATGACTATTACACAATAATCAAATTGACTTCAAGAGCACCTTCAAGCATAAATGCATCCGCAACAAATACAACATATCACTCAAATTCAACTCTTAGTGTAAATGTAACTCACGGTGCAACTGGAAATGTATCAGTTTATCTTAATGACACTTTCCTTGGAAATATAACATTAGACGACTCCAAAGGATCCATAAACATTTCCACTTTAATTGAAGGCAGCTACTTGCCAGCTGGCAACCACACCCTATCCTTTGTTTACGGTGGTAATGCAAAATATGATAAATCAAATACAACTGCAATATTGGAGATAAGCAAAATCACTCCGACCCTACTGGTTAACGTGACAGGTATAGGATATAATTTAGTAGTCAATGTCACTGTCATGGATGGAAGATATAATATATCCGATGCAACCGGAAATGTGACTATTGAGGTTGCTGGCAGAACCACAACCATATACTTAGCTAACGGTCAAGGAATGACAGTCATTTATGGATTGCCTATTGGAAACTACACTGTAAATGCTACATATAATGGAGATAACAATTATTACAGCACATCCAATTCAACTTATGGTAACGTAACTGAAAAGACACAGACTGTTCTCTTGCTTGAAGTTGACAATGATAGAACCTACTTCATTAATGAAACAGTTCCTATTAAGGTAACCATATTGCCTAATGCTGAAGGAAACATCACTCTCTACATAAATGGCGAACCTCATGTCTTAGCTTTACAAACTGTTGACAATTCCACTTTCGTCGAATTCAACGCAACAGATCTAAAAAATGGAATAAATCATGTATTCGCCACTTATGAAGGTACTGGATTATATGCGCCTTCATGGGCACAAGACACATTCAACGTGACAAAATTCAATGCAACTGTTGAAATAAAAACAGAAAACATCACTCTCGGAGATACCGAAGTCATCAACATAACTGTTCCAGAAGATGCAACAGGAATACTAAACGTGACTGTAAACGGCACTCCATATTATATTGAAATTATTAACGGCAATGCAACCTTGCCTCTCTCAGGATTAAGTGTTGGTGTATACAATGTGACCGTAACATTCGTTGGGGATAAGAAATATTATAATGCAACCAATTCAACTTTATTCAATGTAAGCAAAGCAACTCCAAGCATAAATGTCACTGTTGAAAACATTACCTATGGTGAAGATGCGATTGTTATCGTAACCGTTCCTGAAGGTCAAAGCGGTAATGTAACTATAAAATTAAACGAAACTGTTGTATTTACACAAGAACCTATAGATGGTCAAGCAACATTTACTCTTAAAAACTTATCTGCTTCAAATTATACTATTGAAGCGACATTTAATGGAAATGAAAATTACACTATTGCATCTAATAGTACCAACTTCACAGTATTCAAGGCAACTCCTGAACTCAATGTGACAGTTGAAGATATCTACTATGGTGATGCTGAACATATAATAATTAAAGTTAACACTGGCGGCAATGTAACAGTCAAAGTCAATGGTACTGAAACCGTTCTAAACATTACCTCTTCAGGCAATGAGACTTATGTATATGATCTTGCTGTTGGCAACTATCCTGTTGAAGTAACATTCAACGGAAATGAGAATTACACTGAAGTCACTGTAACAAAAGACTTCAATGTATATCAAGCTAATACTACCTTGGATGTTGATGTCCATGACATTGTGGTATGGGATAAAGAGTCAATTAATGTAACCCTTGCTGAAAATGCAACAGGAAATGTAATAATCAACATCAATGGTGTAAATCATACAGTACCTATTACAAATGGTACTGCTCAATTGAACTTAACTAATTTGACTGTTGGACACAAAGTCGTATGGGTATTCTATGATGGAGATAGAAACTACACCGCTAACAGAACAATGGTCGAATTCGATGTAAATCAAAGAACTCCTGAAGTAAATGTAACAGCCTTAAACATCACTATTGGTCAAGAAGGCAAAATCACAATCAACATTCCTGCTAACGCAACAGGATTTGTGATTTTAAGTGGAAACTTCACCAAACATCCTATATATGTAGATGAATTCACTGATGGTGTGGCTGAAATCACTGTTGATGATTTGGCTGTTGGAAATTACAGCGTGCATATCAAATACTATGGAGATGCACTTGACAATTACACAGTAGCTGAAAATGACACAACTTTCAAAGTAGATAACATAAATGCTACTATATCTATTGATGTTGAGTCTATTGATTATGGTGATAAAGCTAATATTACTGTAACTGTTAATGATGATGCTACTGGTTATATTACTATTAAGATTAATGAAACTAGAAATATTACCTTACCTATTGCTGACGGTAAGGTTAATTGGATTGTAGAAGGTCTTGCTGCTGATAATTACACAGTTTACGCTAATTACAGTGGCGATGATAAATATAATGGAAATAAAACCAATAAAACATTCGAAGTAAGACAAATCTCACCTAATGTTGAAATTGTCCATGTTGATTCCACTGCCGGTGAAAATGCAACAATTATTGTTAGAGTTGATCCTAGAGTCACTGAAAATGTAACTATTACTGTGGACAATAAATCTTATACCATGGCTGTTGATGAGTATGGTATTGCAGTATTCACTACTGATGTGCTTGAAAATGGCACTTTCACCATAAATGCAACTTATCCTGGTGATAAGAATTTCACAGCCAACTCTATTGAGTACACATTTACAACCAATAAGACTAATGATTACTTGATTAATATTACTGCATCTGACATTTATGTTGGAAACAACACCAACATTACTGTGAATGTTCCTTCTGATGCAACAGGTAAAGTAATTATTGAGTTGAATGGTACCAATTACACCGCTACTATTAGTCAAGGTGTAGCTGTATTGGATAATGTTTCAACACTTAAAGAAGGAATTTATGATGTTATTGCTTACTTCGGTAATGATAAGTATGTAAATAAAACAGTATCAACCAGGTTTGCTGTATCTAAGGTTGATAGTCCTATTAAAGTTGATGTAGATGACCTTTATGTTGGAGATACTGCTTACATTAATGTGACTGTGCCTGATGATGCGGATGGTAATGTGACTATTGAGATTAATGGTAAAGTTTATGGTCCTGAAAGCGTCACTGACGGCGTTGCAAGATTTGTTGTTCCTAATGTGACTTATGGCAATAAGACTGTTGCCGTAACTTATTCCGGCACTGATAAATATGTATCTAACTTCACTACTGCTAACTTTACTGTATCTAAACGCGAATCTCAAGTTAATGTAACTGTTGATGCAGGTCTTGTTGGTGATGATACTGTTATCAATGTAACCATTCCTGCAAATGCAACTGGATATGTGATTGTGAATGTGGATGGAACCAATTACACTGTGAATACTACTAATGGTAATGGAACAATCACTATTAAAGGTTTAGGAAATACTACTCATACTGTTAATGTGACTTATATTGGTGATGATCAATACTTGCCAAGCACTAACTGCACTACATTTGGCATTGCTAAAGACAACACTACTATTGTGATTGATGTTGACTCTATCCCTTACGGTGAAAATGCTAATATTACCGTGACAGTTAAAGAGGATGCTACAGGATACATTACAATTAAGATTAATGGTACTGATAAGAATGTTACTTTGCCTGTTGTAAATGGCAAGGTTAATTGGATTGTAGATGGTCTTGCAGCCGATAATTACACAGTTATTGCTAATTACAGTGGTGATGACAAGTATAATGCTAATAAGACTAATAGAAGCTTTGAAGTTAGACAAATTTCACCTAATATTGAGATTGTTTATGTTGATTCTACTGCTGGTGAGAATGCAACAATCATTGTTAGAATTGATCCTAGAACCACTGAAAATGTAACTGTTCATGTTGATAAAGATTATAGTGTAAAACCAGTTAATGGAATTGCTATACTCACTACTGATATTTTAGATTATGGTAATTACACTATCAATGCTAGTTATGCTGGTGATAAGAACTTTACTAAAGATTATGATATTTATGAATTTACTACTAATCAGACAGATGATTACTTGATTAATATTACCGCTTCTGACATTTATGTCGGAAACAACACTAATATCACTGTTAATGTTCCTGAAGATGCTACCGGTAAGGTTATCATTGAATTGAATGGAACTAATTACACCTGTGATATAAATGAAGATGGTATTGCGGTATTAAATAATGTTTCAACCCTTAAAGAAGGAGTTTACAATGTTACTGCTTACTTCGGTAATGATAAATATGTGAATAAGACAGCATCTACCAGGTTTGTGGTGTCTAAAGTTGGCAGTCCTATCAAAGTTGACGTAGAAAACCTCTATGTTGATGATACTGCTTATATCAATGTGACTGTGCCTGATGATGCTGATGGTAATGTGACTATTGAGATTAATGGTAAAGTTTATGGTCCTGAAAGCGTCACTGACGGCGTTGCAAAATTCGTTGTTCCTAATGTAACATACGGCAATAAGACAGTAGCCGTAACCTATTCCGGAACCGATAAATATGTATCCAATTTCACCACTGCTAACTTTACTGTATCCAAACTTACTCCTGTTGTTAATGTTACTAATATCACTATTACAGACGGTAAGGATGCTGTAATTAATATTTCCGGTCCTAGTGACCGTGATGGTAATTTAGTTGTTACTGTTGATGGTGTTGATTATGCGGTCAATATGACTGGCGGTAATGCTAACTTAACCGTTAAAGGCTTAAGCGTTGACAATTACACTGTATCTGTCACTTATCTTGAAAATGATAAGTATGTTGAGGGTACAGCTAGTGGTTGGGTGAATGTCACTGCCAAAGGTACTTCCGCTATTAATATTAGCGTAGAAGATGTTTATCATGTCGGCGAAGAGATTGTAATTACTTTAACTCCTATTAATTCCACTGGTAATATTACTGTTACTATAAATGGCAAAGAATATAATGTTACTGATAATAAGGTAACAATCGAAAATGGATTGCCTAATGGTACTTATGAAATTGTAGCTGTCTTAGATGAAGACGAAAATTACTATGGATCCAGTTCAAATGCAACAATCAAAGTAGTTAAAAACAATGTGACTATCAGTGTTAATGATACTACTGTTCCTGCTGATATTGTTGTTGGCAGTCCGGTAAACTTCACTGCTAACTTGAATGAATCAGTCACTGGTGATGTGATATTTACAATTAATGGTGCTAATTACACTGTACATATTACAAATGCTACTGCAGCTACTTATGAGTACACTCCTGTTAATAATGATACAATTACTGTTGTTGCTACATTCATGGGCAATGATAAGTATAACGCTAACGTATCTGCTCAAAAAGAATTTAATGTTAGCAGAATTCCTACTGATATTAATGTGACTGTTAAAACTCCTGTTACTTATGGTGAGGATGCTGTCATTACTGTTGAATTGAATGAAACTATCAATACTACTGTTAAATTGATTGTTGATGGTAAAGAATATGATGTTGCTGTAATCAATGGTAAAGGCGGATTCAATGCTTCCGGATTGAATAGTGGTAATCATGAAGTCAATGTGACTTATGTCGGTGATGACAAGTATGCAGGAAGCAAAGATTCTACAAACTTCACTGTGGACAATGCTACTTTAGTTCCTGAAGTGACTGCATTCAATGTCACTGTTGAGCAAAATACTACATTTGTCATTAATGTTACTGATGACTTTAAAGGAAATGTTTCAATCAAAGTTGGGGATGAAGTATTGTACAATGGCAGTGTTAAAACATTAATCCTTGCTGATAAATTGCCTGCTGGTGATAAGACTGCTACTGTTGTTTTCTATGGTGACAGCAATTATGATGAATTGACATTAAATGATGTTCCATTCACTGTTTCAAGGGTTGCTCCTTCCATTAATATAACTATTGATGATGTGACTTATCCTGATAAGGCGATTGCTGTTGTTAATGTTGGCAATAATGCTAACGGTACAGTTAACATCACTGTTGACGGCAAAGTATTCAACGGCACTGTATCTAATGGTGTTGCTACTGTTGAGTTGACTAATTTATCTGCAGGCAGTAAAGTTGCTGATGTTGAATTCTTCTCAACTGATGGTTATAATGGCAATGCTACTGATAGTGCTAAATTCACTGTAAATAAAGCCAATTCCACTATTGTTATTGGTGTTGATAAAGTTTATGTCTATAATGATACTATTATTATTAATTTAATCACTAACGGTTCTGATGGTGCTGTTAGTGTAACCATCAATGGTAAAGAGTATCCTGTAAATAATAGTCAAGTTGTAATTGATAGTATTGCTGCTGGTGAGTACACAATCATTGCTAATTTGGCTGCTAACGAAAATTACACTGATGCTACCAATTCAACCACATTTAAAGTTGAAAAAGCAGGAACCAATGTAACTATAGCTGTTGATTCTGTCTATAAAGTCGGTGATGATATTATTATCAACGTGACTGCTGTCAATGCGACTGATTTAACTGTAACAATCAACGGCAATAATTATACTGTTGATGAAGATAATAAAGTAGTAATTCCTGGCGGTCTTGAAGCTGGAGAATACATTATCACTGCTGTTATAGCTGGCAATGAGAACTACACAGGATCCAAAGATAATAAAACATTCAATGTTGTTAAAAACAATATAACAATCAGTGTCAGTGATACTACTGTACCTACCACAATTTATGCTGGCAGTCCGGTAAACTTCACTGCTAACTTGAATGAATCAGTTACTGGTGATGTGATATTTACTATTAATGGTGCTAATTATACTGTACATATTACAAATGCTACTACTGCTACTTTCGAGTACACTCCGGTTAATAATGATACAATAACTATTGTTGCTACACTCGTTGGCAATGATAAGTATAATAGCAATGTATCTGCTCAAAAACAATTCAACGTTAACAGAATTCCTACTGATATTAATGTGACTGTTAAAACTCCAGTTACTTATGGCGAGGATGCTGTCATTACTGTTGAATTGAATGAAACTATCAACACTACTGCTAAATTGATTGTTGATGGTAAAGAATATGATGTTGCTATAATCAATGGTAAAGGAGTATTAAATGCTTCCGGATTGAATAGTGGAGATCATGAAGTCAATGTAACCTATGTCGGTGATGACAAGTATGCTGGAAGCAAAAACGCTACAAGCTTTACTGTGGACAATGCTACTTTAGTTGCTGAAGTGACTGCATTAAATGTCACTGTTGAAGAAAATACTGCCTTTGTCATCAATGTAACTGATGACTTTAATGGAAACGTTTCAATCAAAGTTGGAGATAAAGTATTATACAACGGCAGTGTAAAAACATTAGTCATTTCTGATAAATTGCCTGCCGGCGATAAGACCGCTACCGTTGTATTCTATGGTGACAGCAATTATGATGTATTGACAAAAGATGTAGAATTTACAGTTTCAAGAGTTGCTCCTTCAATTAATATGACTATTGCTGATGTGACTTATCCTAATAATGCCACTGCAGTTATTAATGTAAGCAATGCTGCTAACGGTACGGTTAGAGTCACCGTTAAGGTCAAAGGCACTAATAAAACTAAAGTCTTTAACGGCACTGTATCTAACGGTGTTGCCCGTGTTGACTTATCTGGTTTAGCCGGTGGCGATTATGAGGCCACTGCTGAGTTCATCACTAGCGATGATTATAATGGCAATGCTACTGCTGACGATGAATTCACTGTTTTACCTAATAACTCATTAATTAATATTACTAAAGATAAGAATGGAACTTATAAAGTTGGCGAAGATGTAGAAATTAAATTCACTACAACCAACTCTACTGGACTTCTCACTATATTTATTAATGGAAATCAATATAAAAATCCTCTTTCACCTAACCCTGGAAATCATGAAATTTGCATAGAAGGATTAGCTGAAGGTAATTATACCATTACTGCTGTTTTAGAGGGTGATCAAAACTACACAGGATATACTACATCCACTACAATCAAAGTAGTTAAAAACAATGTGACAATTACTGTTAATGATACTACTGTGCCTGCAACTATTTATGTTGGCAGTCCGGTAAACTTCACTGCTAACTTGAATGAGTCAGTTACCGGTGACGTGGTATTCACAATTAATGGTGCTAACTACACTGTACAAATTACAAATGCTAATATCGCTACTTATGAGTACACTCCGGTTAATAATGATACAATAACCGTTGTTGCTACATTCATGGGCAATGATAAGTATAATAGTAACGTATCTGCTCCAAAACAGTTCAACGTTAACAGAATTCCTACTGATATTAATGTGACAGTTAAAACTCCGGTTACTTATGGCGAGGATGCTGTCATTACTGTTGAATTGAATGAAACTATCAATACTACTGCTAAATTGATTGTTGATGGTAAGGAATATGATGTTGCTTTAATCAATGGTAAAGGAGTATTAAATGCTTCCGGATTGAATAGCGGCGATCATAAAGTCAATGTAACCTATGTTGGTGATGACAAGTATGCTGGAAGTAAAAATGCTACAAGCTTTACAGTGGACAATGCAACTTTAGTTCCTGAAGTAACTGCATTCAATGTCACTACTGAAGAAAATACTACATTTGTCATAAATGTCACTGATGACTTCAAAGGAAATGTATCAATCAAAGTTGGAGATAAAGTATTGTACAATGGCAGTGTCAAAACATTAACTCTTGCTGATAAGTTACCTGCAGGCGATAAAATTGCTACAGTCGTCTTCTATGGTGACAGTAATTATGATAAAGTGACATTAAATGATGTCAAATTCACTGTTTCCACTGTCACTCCTGAAATCACTGTGGAAATTGATGATGTGACCTATCCTGATAAGGCTATTGCATATATTAATGTTGGTAATGATGCTAATGGTACTGTCAATGTCACTGTTGATGGTAAAGTATTTAAAGGTACTGTGTCTAATGGTGTTGCTACTGTTGAGTTGACTAATTTATCTGCAGGCAGTAAAGTTGCTGATGTTGAATTCTTCTCAACTGATGATTATAATGGTAATGCTACTGCTAGTGCTAAATTCACTGTAAATAAAGCCAATTCCACAATTGTTATTGGCGTTGATAAAGTTTATGTTTATAATGATACTATTATTATTAATTTAACTACTACCGGTTCTGATGGTGCGGTTAATGTTACCATCAACGGTAAAGATTACAATGTAACTAATAATCAAATTGTAATTGCTGCTCTTGCTGCTGGTGATTACACAATTATTGCTAATTTGGCTGCTAATGAGAATTACACTGCAGCTACTAATTCAACTACATTCAAAGTTGAAAAAGCAGGAACCAACGTAACTATAGCTGTTGATTCAGTCTATAAAGTTGGTGATGATATTGTTATCAACTTGACTACTGACAATGCAACTGATTTAACTGTAACAATCAACGGTAAACCTTATACTGTTGATGAAGATAATAAAGTGGTAATCCCTGGCGGTCTTGAAGCTGGAGAATACATTGTCACTGCTGTTATTGCAGGCAATGAAAACTACACAGGATCCAAAGATAATAAATCATTCAGAGTAGATAAGAATGCGGCTCCAATGAGTATTAATGTAACTAACTCTAAAGTTGGAGAAGTAGAGCAAATCAATGTAACTTTGCCTGAGAATGCTACTGGCCAAGTTTTACTTGAGATTGGTGGACAATATTACTATGCAAATGTAACTGACGGATTAGCACAATTCAACATTACTGGATTGAAAGCAAATGAATACACAGCTAATGTAACATACATTGGAGATAATGAATACTTATCCAACTCTACAAATGCAAAAGTCACAGTCACAAAATCCAACTCAACTGTATCTGTCGTCGTTGATGACATTACTGTTGGCGATGTTGCAGCAGTAAACATTACAGTAATTACCAATGCAACCGGAAACGTAACCATTACAATCGGCAATGAATATAATGAGACTGTTGGTATCGTCAACGGTACATTTAGCGTTGTTGTCTCTGGTTTAACTGTTGGAGATAAGACTGTTGATGTGACTTATAACGGCAATGACCAATTCTTGCCAAGTAGCAATTCAACTAACTTCACTGTCGGACGCACAAATGCAGGAATAAATCTTGTAGTTCAAAACGTAACCTACGGTGAAAAAGTGCCTGTTGTAATATTTGTAAATGCTACAGGCAATGTAACAATCAAAGTTGATGGTGCTGAAATCACAACTGAAAATATAGTTAACGGCA
This sequence comes from Methanobrevibacter sp., assembly GCF_045220775.1. Classification (GTDB taxonomy): domain Archaea; phylum Methanobacteriota; class Methanobacteria; order Methanobacteriales; family Methanobacteriaceae; genus Methanocatella. The sequence continues at coordinate 1,319 of NZ_JBGUWC010000137.1, read as the reverse complement.
AAGTTGAATATGAAATCCCTAATTTGGATGCCGGAAACTACACTCTTGAAGTAATATACAATGGAGATAATAATACTAACTCAACTTCAGCTAAAGCCAACTTCACTGTTGAAAAGGCAGATCCTATAATCACTATTGATGTTGAAGACATAATCTATGGTGATGTTGAACATATCATAGTTCATGTAAATGCTGAAGGTAATGTAACCATTAAAGTAAATGGCACTGTTGTTAAGGAAATCACTTTAGAAAATGGAAACGCTGTACTAAGAGCATCTAGATGGAATGTTCAAAACTACAATGGAAATGCAACCTTGGATGTATATGGCTTGGCAGTTGGCAATTACCCAGTTGAAGTAACTTTCAACGGCAATAAAAACTACAACACTGCAACTGCATCCGATGACTTTGAAGTGCTTAGAGATAAGACAAATGTCAGTGTCGAATACAGTTCATCCATGGAATTCGGTGAATCTCAAGTAATTAATATTACAGTCAACAACACCAATGCAACTGGTGAAGTAACTATAAATGTTGATGGTAAAAACTACACTAGAAACTTAACTGACGGTAAAGCTAATTTCACAATAGAAGGTCTTGCACCTGGAAACCACACTGTTGTGGTAGTTTATGAAGGAGACAGAAACCTAACAGGCAACTGGTCTTCATTGAATATTGAAGTTAACAAAGTTACTCCTGTAATTACTGTAAATGCAACCAATACCACTGTTGGAGATAAGACTTTAATCGAAGTATCTGCTCCTGATGATGCAACTAGACCTATACTTGTCGATGTTGATGGTGTAGGATATTATGTAAACCTTACTGATGGTAAAGGTTCAATCGAAGTTCCAATTTCAAAAGAAGGAACTTACAATGTAACTGCAAGATACCTTGGTGATGACAAATACACTAATGCAAGTGCAAACAATACATTTAAAGCAACTAAAGCACCTTCAACTGTTAATGTAACTGTTGAGAATATCACTGTTGGTGATAATGCTGTTATTGAAGTCAGTGTTCCTGATGATGCTACTGGCAATGTAACAGTTACTGTTGATGGTAAAGACTACAATGTATCTGTTTCAGGTGGCAAAGCCACATTAATTGTTCCGAATCTTAAAGTGGGCAATTACACTGTTGATGTCAAATACCTTGGTGATGATAAATACGAAGAAAGCACTAATGCTACAAAATTAGAAGTATCTAAAATTAAAGTTGATGATATTAAAGTAATTGATCAAAACAATGGTACTATCACTATTGTTGTTGGTGATAATGCTACAGGTAATGTGACTGTTAAAGTTGGAAATGAAACT
>NZ_JBGUWC010000136.1:0-3871 GCF_045220775.1 Methanobrevibacter sp. | reverse complement strand
GGGAAGCATAATTACAAAACCTTTAATTGTATTTTTTATACATTAAAAAAAATTAGAAACTAACGTTAATTATGCTTTCAATATTTTTAAAACTTTTTTTGACTGGGTGTTAGCATGAAAACACTTGAATGGGAAGATAATAAATTAAAGCTTATTGATCAAAGAAAACTTCCTGATGAGTTGACTTACGTATACTGTGACAATTATCAGGATGTTATTGTTGCAATCAAAAACATGACCGTTCGCGGTGCTCCTGCCATTGGAGTATCAGCCGCCTTTGGAATGGCTCTGGCAGATATTGAAGGTGTTGACTTAAGAAAAGCTGCTGATGAAATAAAGGCTGCAAGGCCAACAGCTGTCAACCTATTTTGGGCAGTTGACAGGGTATTGAACAGTGAAGATGCGTTAAATGAAGCTTTAACGATGTATGAAGAGGATATGGCAACAAACAGAGCTATCGGAAAATACGGCGCTGAGATAATTGATGATGGGGATACTGTTTTAACTCACTGCAATGCTGGGGCGCTTGCATGTGTCGATTATGGAACTGCACTTGGCGTATTCAGGGCAGCACGCGATGCGGGAAAAAGCATCAACGTAATCTGCGATGAGACCCGTCCGCGCGGACAGGGCGCCAGTCTAAGCGTATGGGAAATGCAGCAGGAAAACATTCCGGTTAAACTTATTCCTGATGTGGCTTCAGGATTTCTGATGTCACAGGGCAAAATCGATAAGGTCGTCATAGGTGCTGATAGGATTGCAAAAGGCGGCGTTGTAAATAAGGTGGGCTCATTTATGGTGGCCCTTGCAGCAAAGTATCACAACATTCCGTTTTATGTGGCCGCTCCTTATTCAACTTTTGATAATGAAATTAACATTTATGATACTGTCATTGAAGAGCGAGATGGTGATGAGGTAAGATACTATGGCGGTGCCAGAATCTGTCCTGAAGGCACTGAAGTGATTAATCCTGCATTTGACATAACTCCAAAAGAGCTGATTACCGGAATCATTACTGAAAAGGGAATTATTGATCCGATTTAGGCAATAATTCTGAATTATTTTTTTATTACCATATGTATGGCAGTATCTTATACTTGACTTTTTGTTTATACTGTTTGTATCCATTCAATTCCTTCTCTAGAACCTCTTCTTCATTTTTGATTCTGAATGAGAGGATAACTGGATATATCAGACAGATCATGAATGAGTAAATTGAACCTAGGATTAATGGCATTGTTAAAAATAGTAGGATGGTTGATGTGTACATGGGATGCCTTACTATTCCATATAACCCGCTGTCAATCACTTCCTGATTTTCATCGACTTCCACTGTACGGGCCAGATACCTGTTTTCACGCAGGACTTCGCCGTACATTGCATATGCAAGCAAAAACAGTACGGATGCGATTATCACTATGATTTGGGGAAGACTGCTCCAATTGAATCTGAAGTTCAATCCGGCTATTATGAAAGAGGATAGAAACATCAATCCGCTAACCAGAAGCACAATCTTTTGCTCGGATTCCTTTTCATCAGCATTCAATCTCTTCTTTAATAAATCGGGAGCTTTAAACATCAATATGATTCCCACTATAAACATGGGAATAAATAATAAAGAGAGAAACAGCCAGGCATTTGGATAATCAAGTGTTCCGGCCGGAATAAATAATAACGCCGCAATAATGACTAAACCAAAAATGAATTTTTTAAATCCTTGGAAAACCAAATCAGAATCCATATTAAATCTACCTGCTATTTGTTTGTTACTCTGCCGTCAATGGCTACATGCCATTCTCCGGGGCTGGTAGACTTTACTTTGCGGCAATTGATAATTTCCACTTGCTTGTTTTTCTTTGAACATGCACTTTCAAGGCGTTTTATTCCCTGTTCATATGAATCAGAAAATTCATAGTAATTGATTATTCCACCATCTTCAATCAAATCAACTGCAAGGTCAAGGAAAGTATATGCAAGACCGGGAAGGTTCATAATAATCCTATCAAATTTTGAGTTAAATGACTTGCTGACTTCTGCAATATCTCCGCAATAAGTTTCAATGCTGCCTTTCAGTTTATTCAGATTTATATTTTCATTTAAATATTTGATTGCGGATTCGTTGATGTCAACTGCAGTGATTTTCACGTCTTTGTTTCGGGCTATTACAATTGGAAACGGTCCGATTCCACAAAACATGTCAAGAATATTCTCACCATCATTAACGCTTTCCATCACACGCTTTCTTTCTGTTGCAAGGCGGGGTGAGAAATAGACTTCACGCACATCCAGCTTCAGTCTAGTGCCGTGTTCCTTGTGGATGGTAACCGAATCGTCAGTTCCTGCCAAAAATTCCAAGTCACGAACCCGTGTTGTTCCCTTAATTGCACTTCTTTTCATGTAGATTGCTTTTCTTTTTGTGAATTTAAGTGCAGCGTCACCTATTATCTGCTTTTTGTCTTCAAGATTTTCTGGAATTTCCAAAATGACAATGTCTCCGATTGTATCAAATGAGGTTCTGAGGTTTTCAATTTCATCAGAATCCAATTCCCCTTCAAGCAGTTCAGAAAAGCTGCGGGCTACCTTGGGCATGGCTTCCAGGCGCATGCAGACTATCTCATAGCCTTCTACATCATCATTAACGGGGATATATCCGTATTCTTCGCAGGCCTTGATTTTATATTCCATATTCATTTGGCCTGCTTCCATTAATTTTATACGTGTGTCATTTAACTGTCTTAATGGAACTTTTACACATTTCATAAAGTTTTTTATGTTTAAATTATTATATAATATATATGTTTTATCTAGTGGGTTTAGGATTATTTGATGAAAAGGACATATCCTTAAAAGGATTGGAATGCTTAAAAAATGTTGATAAGATTTATGCCGAATTTTTCACATCAAGATTATTTGGTTCTAGTTTTGAAGCTATTGAGGAGCTAGTCGGCCAGGAAATCGAAGTTTTGGTTAGAGGAGAAGTCGAAGAGGAATCTAAATTCATTGAAGAAGCTAAGACTTCTGATGTTGCATTAATCACTGGTGGAGACCCTTTAATTGCAACAACACATAGCGATTTTTTAGTACAGTGCTCTAAAAAGGGAATAGACTATGAAGTAATTCATGGATCATCAATCTTATCTTCAGCTCCAGCCATTTCCGGCCTTCAAGGATATAAATTCGGCAAAGTAACAACAATACCTTTTCCTGATTATAACTTCTATCCTAAATCTCCTTATGAGGCAATTGAAGAGAATTTGAAAATGGAATTGCATACTCTGGTTTTACTTGATATTCAAGCCCACAAAGATAGATATATGACTGTTAATCAGGGATTGGAATATCTGATGAGCATCCACGATGATTTGGATAGGGAAGGTTTGATAACTGAAGATACGTTGGCTATGGGCATTGCCCGTGTCGGCTCAAAGGATGTTTGTATTAAAGCTGGCAAAATTAAAGAATTAATCGATTTTGATTTTGGAGGTCCGCTGCACTGCATCGTTATCCCATCAAAGCTTCACATTGTCGAAGCGGAATATTTGGTTGAAATTGCCGGAGCTGACTCCAGCATACTTGATGAAGTTTAACTTTTAAAAATAAAGGGGGAGTGAAGTAGTATGGTTTATACTACTTCTTTAAGGTTTAATTTTAACTTTTAGAGATTAAAAAAGGTTGACTGATTTTTAGAATTAAGATATGTAATTTACTTCATATCGTTTATTAATTATATTTCTGAAGTATTTAAATCTTTTTATTTTTATTGTTAAAAACAGTATTTTCCAAAAAATAAAGGGGGGAGTGGAAGTAGTAGTGTTTTTCTACTTCCATAATGAAACATATTCTAACATTTTGGAGATTATAAAATGGTTGA
>NZ_JBGUWC010000135.1:0-8525 GCF_045220775.1 Methanobrevibacter sp. | reverse complement strand
ACAAGGTACTGGTGTAAACCCATTAAGAGGACAAAACAACGTACAAGGTGCTTGTGATATGGGTGCATTACCTTCCGATTACGTAGGATACAGAAAAGTTAAAGACCCAGAAACTACTGCATGGTTTAACGACTACTACAGTGGCGAAGGTTACGAAGTAAACTTACCAACCACTCCTGGTTTAACTTTAGTTGAAATGATGAACGCTGCTCACGCTGGTGACTTAAAAGTATTATACATCCACGGGGAAGACCCAGTTCTCTCTGATGCTGACGTACAACACACCAAAGAAGCACTTGCTAACTTAGACATGTTAATTGTACAAGAATGTTTCTTAACTGATACCGCACAATGTGCTGATGTTGTATTACCTGCAGCAGGTTGGGGTGAACAAGAAGGTACCTTCACCAGTGGTGAAAGAAGAGTACAATGCTTACACAAAGCACAAGAACCACCTGAAGGCGCATGGTTAGATTGGAAAATCATGGAAGAAATCGCTGTTAGAATGGGCGTACCAAGAGCATTATTCCACTACGAATCTGCTGAAGAAATCTTTGATGAAATCAGAGAATGTGCTCCAATCATGGCTGGTATGAACCGTGAAAGATTAGATACTCCAGAAGCACTTCACTGGCCTTGTCCTTCCGAAGATGACCCATGTCAACCATTAATGCACAAAGAAAAATTCGCACACCCTGATGGTTTAGGTGTCTTCCAAGCTTTAGAACACAAAGGACCTGTTGAAACCGTAGATGATGAATACCCATTATTATTAACTACTACTAGGATCTTGTTCCACTATCACGCAGCAATGACTAGAAGATGTGAAACCTTATCCAACGAAGTAAAAACCGGATTCATCGAAATCAACAGTAAAGATGCTGAAGCAAGAGGAATTCTTAACGGTGAAGTAGTAAGAGCTTTCTCAAGAAGAGGAGAAATCGCAATTCCTGCACGTGTAACTGATGACATCAGAGAAGGAATTGTAAACATCCCAATGCACTTTGTAGAATGTGCAGCTAACGTATTAACCAACTCCGATTCTTTCGACCCTAAATCCAAAATGGTTGAATTAAAAGCTTGTGCTATTCAAGTAGAAAAACTCCCTGAAGTAGTTGAAATGAAAGGAGAAGTCTACAAAGAAGGTACTGACACTGAAATTAAAGCTGAAAACATGTCAACTACTACCGTACAAGTAGGAAAATAAATAGGAGTAGATTTAAATGAGCGCAAAAATTAACGATATGTACTACGCATACTCTGCTATTGAAGACATCAAAGAAAAAGGAGAGTACGGTGGTGTAGTAACTACTATCATGAAATACTTATTAGAAGAAGGTATCGTTGACGGTGTTGTAGGTGTAACCGAAGGTCACGATATTTATGATGGTGTTCCAACCCTTGTAACTGATCCTGCTGATGTAATTAAAACTGCAGGTTCCATTCACTGTGGTACTTTAAACATTGCTAAATTTGTATCCAAATACTTAGATGGTGCAAGATACATGAAACTCGCTGTTGCATGTAAACCATGTGATGCAATGACCATCAGAGAATTAATGAAAAAAGGAAAAATCATCGAAGATAACGTCATTATGATTGGTGTTAACTGTGGTGGAACTATGTCACCTGTTCCAACCATGAACATGATTAGAGATGTATACGAATTAGATCCTAAAGATGTTATCAAAGAAGAAATTTCCAAAGGAAAACTCATCATGGAAACTGCTGAAGGCGAAAAAGGTTTCAAAATTGATGAATTAGAAGAACAAGGTATGGGAAGAAGAGAAAACTGTCAAAGATGTAATCTCAAAATACCATCCAACGCTGACTTAGCTTTAGGTAACTGGGGAGTTATCGGTGAATTATCTGGTAAAGCTACATTTGTTGAAGTATTCTCTGACAAAGGTGCTGAAGTATTAGACAAAGTTATTGAAGCTGGTTTAATTGAAACTACTGCTCCTGAAGAAAAAGGTGTTAAAATCAGAGAAAACATTAACAACTTCATGTTAAAAGAATCTCAAGCTAAAAAAGAAGTTGATTACGCAGGCACTACTGGTGATATTATCGACGTATTCTACCAATACGAAGATGAATTCTCCAAATGTATGAAATGTTACGGTTGTCGTGAAGCATGTCCATTATGTTTCTGTGAAGACTGCTGTCTCGAAGCTGAAGGTCCTGAATGGGTACCTGGTGGATACACTCCTGCTGCTCCATTCTTCCACTTAACTCGTTTAGTACACATGGTTGACGCATGTACAAACTGTGGTCAATGTTCCGAAGTATGTCCATGTGAAATTCCTGTAGCTAAAGTATGGAGTACTGTAAACAACAAAGTAAGAGAAATCTACGGATACATCCCTGGTATGGGCAGTGACGACCCACTTCCATTCACTGATCACGTATCCAAAGCTAAATGGTTATAATAAGTTTTCTTATTATACCCTTTTTTCTTTTTTTTTAAAAATTAATTTAACTTTAAATAAAAATAGCTATTTTTTTCAAATAATTAAAAAAGTGATTATTGGTTGAATGGTTCACGATTGTTGATACCATCTATGAAAATTTTTGTTAGCTCTTCTTCGCTTTCGCCGGCTCTAATGTGTGAAATCAATTCTACAAGATTGTCATTTCTAAGAAGGCATGGTTTTATTTTTCCATCAGGAGTTATCCTTAATCTGGAGCAATTTGCACAGAATGTAGAGTTATCTACAGGTCTAACTACCTCGATTTCTCCACCGTCAATGTAATATTTTTTACGCCCCTGCATAAATTTGCGTTCATGAACATCATCAGCTATATCAGCCAGCCTTTCTTCAATCATGTCTAGTTTATAATGATAATCTGCACTGAATTTATCGTCATCACAGTTTTCACTTTCTATCAATTCAATTAACTGAAGCACCATATTATTTTCTTTACAGAATTCGAACATGTCTTTCACTTCATTTTGATTGATATCCTTCATTATGACCATATTTATTTTAACAGGGTATAGGCCAACCTCAACCGCTTTTAAAATACCTGCTTTTGCGGATTCCAGATAATCCTTTCGTGTGATAAATTCATAGGTTTCACGGTTCAATGTATCCAGACTAACATTTATCCGGTTCAATCCAGCATCTTTCAGGCCCTGAGCATATTTTTCAAGAAGTATTCCATTGCTGGTCATGGATATGTCTTTAAAACCGAGGCTATTGATTTTTTCAACAATCTCCACAATGTCTTTTCTAATCAGTGGTTCTCCACCGGATAATCTAATTTTTTGAACGCCAAGCTTTTTTGCGATTTTGCAGATTGTATATAATTCATTTGCAGTCATCTCTTCCCTGGAGGTAACCATTCCGTCGTGGTGGCAATATAGACAGTTTACATTGCACCTATTTGTAATTGTAATTCTTAGTGAAATGATTGGCCTTTCAAATTTATCCTTAACAAATTCGTCTAACATATTCAATCATCCACCTTAATTATCAGTTCTTCAATTTCTTCATCATGCTTTAATGAATTAATGATAGCATAGATTGTTTCTTTTAAAATTCCTTGTGTGAAATTATTGATTTCAACATCATGATTGTTGGTTTTAAGAGAAATATCTGCATCGGTCAATTCTCCATTTTCAATGTTTGAAATATTGACATCAATGCTTTTTACATTATCTTCGGTTTTTATAGAGTTTACCATAGCTTTAATGGAGTTGGAAACTATATTGTTTGTAAATTCATTTATCTCAAGATCTTTCCCGTTAACTAAAATTGTGCATTTAGCATCAATTGGGTTTTGTTCTGTTGGGTCTTGAGGGATAACCAGTTCAATTTTGCCTATCTTTTCAACATCATATTCTTCTAGATTTAGTGTGTTAACGATTCCAATGACATTCTGCTTTAGATAGTCACTTACAAATCTGTTTAGTCCAACCACATGCTCATCTATGGAAAGATAGCTTGAAGTTTCATCTAGGTCATTCACACTCAAGTTTCCGTTGCGAATTTCAGACGCTATTGCCTCACCATTGTTGAATCCGCAATTGTTTGCAAATAATGTATCAACAATATCATGGCCTCTAGTTTCTATTAAATCAGCCAATTCAGTGATGCCGTCTTCATCAATTGTGAATGAATCCACTTCTTTAATCGTATATTCGTCTCTAACTTCAGGGGATGTTATGATTTTCGGGTAGTTGTAACTTTTATAGCCTTCAATGATGACAAAGTCAAAGTCATCAAAATGTTTCAGTAAATATAATATTCTATTAAGGTCATGTTCCTTTCTTGCATTGAAAAAAGTTGTTGATCCCACACCAACGACCAGATTTGCTCCGGCCTGTTTGTGTTTCCAAGTGTCAGTATTTTCTTTGTCCATTTCTATTGAGTGGTGGGAATGTTTGATGGAGGCAACATTGTAACCTCTTTTTGTTAATTCACTAATTACCTTAACAGATAGTGAAGTTTTACCAGTATTTTTCTTTCCAACAATAGATACAATTTTCATTTTATAATCCCCTCATTATATTATATGTTTTTTGTATTAATTAACATTTCTAAAATAAAATGTGTAGTTAGTACACACAATTTTTGGAGAGCATAAATTTTTAGCAAAAACGTCTTTTTCAAACTTTTTATGATAATTTTTCATGGCATTTTTATCGCCTTTTTTCCAAAAATAACCGATATAACTTAATATTACTATCGAAAAATTGCACTAAATTTTGAAAATAAATATTATAAATTATTCGTTTCATGTTTAATCATATATTTGTAATTTAATGCATAAACGAGCTATTTAAATTTATTTTTCACTTTTTTTATAGTGTACTATTAACACGGTAATATATAAAGGTTGTGTCTTAATTCTAGTAGGCAAATATATTTATATAGGTTAACATAATTGTAATCATTACACATTATGGTTCAAATGCCAAAACATATTGCATCTGGTTTGAAATATTTGATTGCAGTCAAATTAAAGGATGCGCGTAAAAGCCACCAAGAACTTTCTGGCGAGTTATGCGTTGATTCTGAAGAACCAGAACAGAGTCGAAAAATTGTGAATATTTGCAGAGAAAGAGATTTCGAAGTAATTATGGGAGATTCTTGTATTGGTTGTGGATTATGTGTAAATGCATGTTCAATGAAGCTATTCAATTAGAATCATTGACCGCACATGCAGACTCCATACAATGTTGCGGGTGTCAGCTTTGTGAAGATGAATGCCCAACTGATTCGATAAAAATTTTGGAGATTGAATATGATTAGAAATTTAAAAGAGGTTAAAGACAACAACTTTGACATTACAAGGGCTGCTGACGAAGTTAGAAACTTGTCTTTCAACGACCAAACCTGTTTAGGTTGTGGGATTTGTGAATCCACATGTCCTGTTGAAGCAATTACCTTGAATGCAATCGCTATTGATGCTCGTCAAAGAGTTTCAAACAATGTCTATTTCAGTGGACATGAAAAGATTGCTCAAAACTTCAAAGATGACTTTGATGTTCAAAGAATAAGCATTGACGAAAGTAAATGTGTATTATGTGGTATGTGCAGTGGATTATGTCCTGTTGATGCGTTAGTATTAACTATTGATGACGTGCCAATCAAAGAAATTGAAGCATATCCTCATTATAATGCTTTCTCAGAAATCGATGATGATGAATGTATTTACTGTAAAAGATGTGAAATCGCATGTCCTCGTGATGCAATTGTCATTGAAAGAATTTTACCAAACCGTGCTGATTTAGTAACTGGTGAAATCGAAGTAAATGAAGAAGATTGTATTTACTGTGGAGTATGTGAAGAATTATGTCCTGCAGAAGCAATTGTTGTAGATAAAGCAACTGGAAAAGAATCTATTGAAATTGATACTGACAAATGTGTATATTGTTTAGTATGTAAAAAATCTTGTCCAACCAATGCAATCAAAGCGCTTTGTAGAGCTTGTTCTTACGGAGAATACGATTTAGATCCTGCAAAAGCAGTTGTAACCGGAAACTCCATCATTGACCAAGATGCATGTGTATACTGCGGATGGTGTGAAGGAGTATGTCCTACTGATGCGGCAAAAGTTAAAAAACCGTTTGAAGGTAGTATTGAAGTAGACGATGATAAATGTCAAGCTTGTGGTGCTTGTGTAGATATTTGTCCATGTAATGCTTTAGCATTCCCTGTATCTCCAGGTCCAGGTTCAAGAATGGAACATGTTATTGCTTATCCTGATTACTGTGTAAAATGTAAAGCATGTGCAAATGCATGTCCTAACGGAGCTATTACCGTAACAAGAACTGAAATTGACCACACTCCTATTAACTCTGTTACTTGGAAAGAAGCTTTAGATGCTATTAAAGACTAGGTGATTGGATGGAACTCAAAGTTAATCAAGATAATTGTTTAGGATGCGGGATTTGTGTAATTGCATGTCCTGTTAATGCAGCTATCAGTCCTGAAAACGCTGGTGGTAGTGGTGCAAAGACTGAAGAAGTTATTATGATGGTAGAAAACGGATTTATCAAACTCTTTAGTCCTGAAAAATGTGAAGAATGTGGAACATGTCAAATGTTCTGCCCAGTAAATGCTATATGGTTAGAATAGGGGGATTACAATATGCATTATGCTAATACTTATTTAGAAAAACCTGTAGTACCTGATGTAAAAATCACTGGTGAAGGAACAACTGATGTTTTAAAATGTATGTTAAACACAGGATCTGACATTTACCAAGGTGCTTGTAAGAAAAGAGGATCCACTTTAAAAGAAGAATATAAAAACGCTTCCGGTACTTGTTACATGGATCCAAGAGATATGGCAAAATTAGGTGTAAACAACTGGGATACCGTACTTGTCAAAACCGATTTCGGTGAAGTAGTAGTAAACTGTGCTGTATCAAGAGATGCACCTCACGAAGGTACTGTATTTATTTGTAAAGGACCATGGGCTAACACTATCGTAAGTCACGATACTTACTGTTGTTCTGACCCTACTTACAAAGGTATTCGTTGTACTGTAGAAAAAACCGATAGGAAAGTTTTACTCATGGCTGATTTAATGAGATGGGTATACAAAAAATACGTTGATGAAGAAGATAACGATGTTGTTGAAAACATGGAATCTTTAGGTGAATTACCTGTTTATCATGGACGTAAATGGGAGGAGTTGATTGATCATGACTTATGAACCACCTGTAACTGATTATGATTACATTGTTGAAAATTGTACCTGTGCATTTTGTGGTTGTAACTGTGACGATTTAGACTACTTAGTTAAAAACGGTCACGTAGTTGCTGTAAGACACGCATGCAGATTAGGAGCAAGTAAAATCATGGAAGATATGGACCAAAGATTAATTGTTCCTATGATTAGGGATGAAAACGGAGAACTCAAAGAAGTAGATTGGGATACCGCTTTAGACAAAGCTGCTGAATACATCGCTAATTCCATCAGACCAGTATTCTACGGTTGGTCCGAAACCTCTACTGAATGTATGAAAGAAGGGGTAGCATTAGGTGAATACATCGGTGCAGTATTAGACAACCAAGCTACTATCTGTCACGGTCCTTCTCTCCAAGCTGTGCAAAACGCAGGTTACCCTATCCAAACCTTAGGGGAAGTTCAAAACAGAGCAGACATGATTGTTTACTCTGGAAGTAACGCAATGAACTCTCACCCAAGACACTTAGCAAGATACGCAGCATTCTGCCGTGGATACTTCAGACAAAGAGGAAGATTCGACAGAACTGTCGTTACTATGGATCCAAAATTCTCAGACACTGCAAAATGTTCAGACAAATGGATTGGATTCGAACAAAATGGGGACTACGGTTTCTACAATGCTATTAGAGCTGTTCTCAGAGGAAAAGAATTATACCAAGACGTAATTTCTGGAATTCCTAAAGAAGACATTTATGAATTAGCAGAAGAAATGAAAAACGCTGAATTCGGTGTTCTCTTCTTCGGTTTAGGTTTAACCCACACATTATCAAAACAAAGAAACATTGATATTGCAATTAAAATGGTACAAGACTTAAACAAATACAGTAAATGGGGTCTTACTCCAATGAGGGGTCACTTTAACGTAAACGGATTCAACATTTTCATGGCATTCGAATGTGGATTCGCTTTCGGTGTTGACTACTGTAGAGGATACCCAAGATATATGATGGGTGAAACCAACACTATCGATTTATTAGTAAGAAAAGAACCGGACTGTTTCATGGTTATTGCAGCTGACCCAGGTGCTCACTTCCCTAATGGTGCAAACCAACACTTAGCTAACATTCCTGTTATTCAAATCGATATTCACTGGGGTCCATCAACCGAACTCGCTGATGTAGTATTGCCAGGTTCATTCATTGCTGTTGAATGTGCTGGTACCAGTTATCGTATGGATGGAGTTCCTATTTACATGAAGAAAGCTATCGACAAACCAGAAACCTGTCGTGATGACGAATGGATTGTCCGTGAATTGAAAGAAAGAGTAATGAAACTCAGAGAAGAGCCAAACGTAGCTCCAAAATATGTGCCAAATCCAAA
>NZ_JBGUWC010000134.1:0-17160 GCF_045220775.1 Methanobrevibacter sp. | reverse complement strand
ATGATAAGCATAAGCAAGCACATACCGCTTGACAGCGATGACATATTCCAAAAATTCAAAAACTCCGTAAAGGATCAGTTGCAAAATTGATTTGTTGATGATGGGAAGAAAATTATTCCGATAAAAGTCAAGGCATAAGAAAATCTCAAAGCAAAAAGTTTGAAGATGTGCAGAGAAAAAATATGTTCAGTCAGTTTGTGTCAGAACATCATCTATGACAGATTACAGAAACGAAAATAACGGATTCGTCAATTTGGATTTTACGTGACATTAAGAATTTCTGAAAATTTCCAAAATGGCAGGGAGTAAAAAATTTGATCTCCGTAGGAGGTCGCAAGCTTAGATTTTATATATCGTTTCGATATCTAAAATCAGCTTGGCGGTGAAATCTCCCCACTCCCTTTTTTAATTTTCAAAATCGCTGCACTCACAAAAAAATATAAAATTCAAATTTTGGAATAATGGAAAATCCGTAGAACGCTTGATTGGCATTCTACGGATTTTGTTAATTCATAGTGTATTCTTCAATAATGCACTTGTGCTTTTTATTGTCCTTGACTTTTTTTGTGTAGCTGATACCGACAAGCAATATTTTTTCAAAACTTTTCAGCTTGCCAGGATAATTCTTATTCTTGATTTGCTGAATAGCTGTTTCGGCTGTATTGTTCCATTTGAGTTCGATGACCATTGGCGGATATGCAGCTGTATCAACATTGTGCTTGGGAATAAAAACTATATCTGCAAATCCTTTTCCTGTTGGCAGTTCTTGAACAATCTCATATTGCTCTTTTGCGTAATAGTAAGCTATCAGAATAATAAATCTCAAAGACTGCTCATTGCTGTAATTGATGGTGCTTGAATTGCTGTCATGAATTTTTTCAATAGCCTGTGCAACAGCTTCGGCATTTTTTTGTAAAGTATCAGCGAGTAATTTCCTCGACAGCGTGACTGCTTCTATAGTTTCTTTCCATAAGCCTGTGGCTTTCATGCTGACAACAAATTCATCAGCAATTTCCTTATTAGGAATATAGACAGTCTGATTATTGGGATTGTATCCGAGATACCCTAAATGCACAAGCAATGTTAAAATATCGTCTTTATTCGTGAATGTTATCATGTCATTGGAAAATGTTCTGGTATCTGTCGGTTGTGGCTGATTGGCAAGCAGCTTTTCTATGGTATCATGCAAGCCATCAAAATTCATGGCAATATATTTTGCAAGTGCTTCATAAGTTTCTGTTTCTGTCCAATAACCGCTGAATTTTTTTGAAGAAACAGCTTTCACAACTGAACGTGGACAATATAAATCCGTTCCGTTCAGTTCATATCCGTCATACCAGGCTTTCATTTGTTCAAAGTCAACGTCATATTTTTCACAAAGTCCAAAAACTTCCTCATTGGTAAAACCGATATATTTTTCAAGCCCGTCTGATTCAAGCATAGAATATTCATCAAACATATTCAAAGCGGAATGTGTACCGTATTTTTTGATAGGAAGAATACCTGTCATGTAGGTCAAGGCAATGTATTCTTTATCTTTCAGCCAATTCCGGAGAAAATCAAGATATAATTTTATGCTATTTATTTCTTCATGCATAACACAATCCCATTCATCAATTAAAACAACAAATGGCTTTTTTCTTTTTGTGGCAATATAAAAATCTTCCATCCAAAAGCTCAGATTGTCATCTGGATCGAGATTTATATCAGGCTTTTCTTCTGTGAGTTCATTGAAAATTTGTTTTTCGAGTCTTTGCACCATATCTTCAATATCATTACTTCCAGTCCAAAAGTCCTGCATATTGATATAAATGACGTTATATTTATTCAAATGTTTGAAATATGTCGTATCATTCGCAATAGAAAGGTCATTGAATATCTTTTTACTTCTGCACCCTTTGCTGTAATATGCTGCGAGCATTGCAAGATTGATAGATTTACCGAATCTTCTTGGACGGCTGACACAGATATTTTTTTGTTCGGTATTAATTTTTTCATTCGTGAAAGAAATAAGCTGAGATTTGTCAATATAAATTTTTGAATTGACCGCCTGTAAAAATCTTCCATTGCTCGGATTCAAATAAGTTCCCATATTTATCTCTCCCATCTATAGTATTTATAATTAACTTGTTACCATTATAGCATAGATTTAGGGCGATACAAATAAAAAATAAAAATTTTATAAACTTTTTTGTATCTATTGACAACAAATAAATAGTTTAGTATTCTAAAATAAAGAAAAATATATATTTTACTGCTTAATATCATTATAACAGGGAGATGTAGAGAATGGATACCAATGTTTTAAATACTTTGTTTAACGGAATTTTAGATGACAGTTGTTTCCTGATTATGGATAGTAATTCTCCGGAAATACAAGATGGAGAAAATAGTGAAATATTTTTCAAGAAATATATTGAGTATTGCAAAGAGATAGAATTTAACAGACGAGATAAAATAAAGGAAATGATGCATAATTTGGGCTTTTCTACAAAGAATTGTCAAGTTGAAATTGTAAGAAACTTACATCAAATGCTCACAAACTGTGACAATAAGCTTTCTGATGAAGAAAAGGATTTCTTGGATTGGAACAAGTTCTCTGATTCATATGATGATTATTCCTCTGTTCCAAAAGTTGAAACTGTTAAAAAATGGTTATCCGAAGCAGGATACAGAGAGCCACGAAGATTATATTTGTACAAGATAGCGTTTGCTTTGGGATTGAAAGCCTATTTTCCAAAGGAAATTACTGATACTTCTCCCGAATATAAAAAATCAGTCAATTATCTGTTCAACAAGATTTATAATCAAAGATATGTTACCAGAGCCGCTGATGAACTTATATTCATTTATTGTCTAAAAAATGAAAAAACTTATACAACTGCAATGAAAATGCTTGCAAAATATCGAAAAAAATGCCAAGAAATAAATTTTACTCATGAAGTGAAGTTTCACACCAAAAGCAATAATACGCTTTTCTTTATTCAAAACAATATAGCAAATAATGAAGACGATTTTTTGAATGATCTTGTGGCACTAACACCGTTGTTGGACGACAGATATTCTTCGATATTTTCACAACTTGAAGAATTTATAGAATATTTTTCTGACAATGATAAAATGAATGAATTTGATGCAAAGTGTAAAAACAGTTACATTGATTATACAATACTTACTTCATATAATGAAGATAATTATGTAGATTTCTCATATACAAGTTATATGAACTTGGGCGAAAAAATTTTAATGAGTGACGTTCTCAAAAAAAATTTACTTTTACTGGACAAGCGTATGAGTATTTCATCAGCTTTTTTTGATAATAACATAAAATCAGACAATATTAAGGAATTATTTCTGAAATTGGGGATTTCCGAAAATTTGTACAATCACTTAAAAAAATACGCTTCAAACAGTATTAGTGCAAAATTTGGCAAGGGAACGCAAAAATATTTTTCTGATATTATTAGTGATATAATTATTACTAAAAATGATATATATAATTCAGATATAATCGCAAGAAAAGAAAAAGCAGATGGCACATATACATGGCAGCCAAAGCCTTATGACGATTTAATGAGTCATAATATGATATATAAAAATCTGAGAACAGCATTGATTACAGCACATTTCTTCTATTATTGGTCTGATAGTAATTCTCAGTTAAGTTATAAGGGCTATAAAGATGAAATCAATGAAGTGTTGACCAATAATTTTTATTTAGGTATGGATATAAAAAATAGTTTTGATTGTTTTTTTATGCTATGTGCAAAGACTTTAAATCCAATAGACAGCTATTATAATATCTTCAATACGATTTTCTATATTTATGATGATTATAACAATGAATTTATAAATTCCAAAGATATAAGAAATGAGTTTTATAATTATGATAGTTTGAGTGCAAAAGAAGCAATTTTATCTATTGAAGAACGAATAGAAAAAAATCTTCATGTAATTGATAAAAAAAATATTCAAAAGGAAATTCTGAAAATGCTTCAAACATAAAGGGACAAATTTGAAAAACTTAAATGAAAAATAAGAGTTATACTATAATCAAAAAAAGCAAAGGAGATTATAGTTATGACAAAAATAAACGAATATGTATCATTCAAGGCAAAAGTTGACAGTGTAGAGCACGATAAAGTCTATGTACTGCTTGAAGATGGTAGCAAGGGATTATTGTATTACTTTGATTTGCCAAATTACATAGCTGATATGTCGCATATTTTCTTTAAGGGACAAGTAATCTATGTAAGAAAGAAAAAGGTTCTTTTTACAGGTATGGCACTTGTGACGATGAAAGGATTGCTTGTTCCTGAAAACCTTGAAGATTTGTCGGGAGAAGAATTATACGGCATAGCCTGCAAAGAAACGAAAAATGGAACACTTGTCCAGATTTCACCAGAAGTGCAAGTATGTATTTACGGAGTATATTTGTCTGTCGGCACAAAAATTCTTGTATCAATCAGACAAAATAGGAATAAAAGGATTAAAGTATATCTTAGCAGTGTTATTTATGACGATTATAATACATTTCCTATATTCAGATTGAAGTATAAAGATATGGAAGTTTATGCAGAACAGTTGCAGGCTGCATAACGGAGGAAAAGATGATTATAAGAAGACAGCCATTAAAAATGGATATGGATTTAATATTTGGGGATAAAAAGTGTCACATTATAAAAATATTGGGACAGGGAACTTCTTCAATCGTTTACAAAGCAAAATTAAACAACAGAACTGTAGTTTTAAAGGAACTCTATCCAAGAGATTTGGGAATTGTCAGAGGAATTGACAATTCCCTTATTGTGCCTAAAAATTCACTTGAAATATTTGAGCAATATACTGAAAAATTTATAAAATCTTTTGAATTACAAACAGAATTTCATAATAATGAAAAAATCACAAATTATACATCTGATATTGAAGATATATATGAGTGTAACAATACATTGTATACAATTATGGGCATTATGACAGGAAATTCTTATGATAATATTAATCCCAAAAATATTATGTCTGTTTTGAAAGTCGGCAAATCACTTGCAATCGCAATTTCATATTACCATGAAAGAAATTACCTGCATCTTGATATAAAACCTGAAAATATATTTATTTTATCTGAAACTGACGAATTGGTACAGTTATTTGATTTTGATACCATTTCTACCAAAGAAGATATATTGCAAAATAAGTTTTCGTTTTCTAACAATTACGCATCTCCAGAAGTGCGTGGAAGTCAAAACGGCAATTTTGAATTATCTGATATTGACGAAAGAGCAGATATATTCTCTATTGGTGTTGTTATCTTTGAGAAAATCATGGGAAAACTTCCTAATCTTTCGGATCATAGAGAAGGTAAGACATGGAATTTTAGTTCTAATCCTTATTTAAAAAATACTGTTCCTCAGCTTCAAGACGGAATTACAAAAATTTTTCAAAAAACTCTTGCAAGAAATAAAACAGATAGATATTCTTCTGTCACGGAACTAATACAAGACCTTGATAAGCTGACTGAATTGGCAGCAATTAAAGTATTTTTGAAAAGTCAGAACATTTCACCATGCACTGCTAAAAACATATATATTTCCAGAAAGAATATATGTGAAACTATCTGGAACAGACTGAATCAGTACAATATTTTGTACTTATATGCTATTTGTGGTAACGGTAAAAGCGAAATTGCAAGGGAATATGCTGAAACCTACGCAAATAGTTATAAATTCATACAATCAATCTTTTATTCGCAAAATCTCAAAAAGACAATAGCCAATCTCGACTTTGCCGGCTTGAAATATGAAGATAAAATTGCACATACTGATGAAGATATTGACAGGCTGTATTCATATAAGCTCGATTTATTGGGCAATACTGACATTTATACATCAAATACTTTGTTAATAATAGACAACTACGATTATGACAGTAACCCTGAATCAAAAGAATACAAGAAAAATGTAGAAGTATGGTCTGATCTTAAAAAACTGCACATACATATCATTTTTACAACGAGAATAAATCCGACTGACAAAGCCCATTGTTTCAAGTTGGAAAATATGTCAAAAACTGAGTTGGAACAGCTTTTCTTCAAGATAAATCCTATTCAAAAAGATGATCCTGAACGCATAAAACTTGTCGATGAAATTATAAAAGTTTCATATAATCACACAATGGCTGTCAAATTGATTGCTTTACAGTCGAAGAAGTATAAGAAAAGCCTTGAAGAATATCTGTCTGTATTGAAAGAAAACGGCTTAAATTCACATATTCAAGGCAGAATTACCAATGAAAAAGATGATGAATCAGTCACAATGTCAGCCGTATATGACCACATAAAAGCCTTGTTTGATTTTGATGATTTGAGTTCCAAGGAAAAATACATAATGGTAAATGCTTGTTTATTGCCGTTGGCAGGACTTGATACCGTTACATTCAGCAATTTTATCGACTTGAATAATTTTGCCGGTTCATCAAGTGACTGTATAGATGAAAGCATAGAAGACCTTGTCAATAGCGGTTGGATAATTTACATCGACAATGAAGAAACAAAGATAAGTCTTCATCCGTTGATTTGTGATATTGTCACAAATGAATTAAAGCCAGAATTAACGGAGGATAAGTGTAAAAAATTCTATATTTCTTTTTTGGATTTGATTTCAGAATGGGGAAACGGAAAAGTAAAGCATACTTCAGATTATAAATCAAAAGAAAGTATGGTCTATTTTCTTTTTTCAAAACTATATAGTTTTAATAAAAAAAGTCCAATTATAGAAGTTCTTAATTATATTCAATTTCATAATAATAATTATTATATAAAAAACTATGCCCTTATTGAACAAAGACCAATCGAACAAAGTCAAATTGAAAAAAAAGTACATAATCATAAAAAAAATCCAATCGAAAAAAGAAAAAGTCCGATTATAAAAGTTCGTAATAATTATAATGCACTTGTTGAACAAAGTCCAATTATACCAGTTCGTAATTATAATGTACTTTTTGAAAAAAAAATACCTAATTATTCAATTCAAAAAAGAATCCTTTTATATTATTTTGGCATTGAAAAAAGTTATAACCCTCCTAATGATGTTATTGATGATAAGACAGATTTAAAATTAATTTTTCATAAAATTTTTCATAAATCTAATATCATAATTCCATCAAAAAATCCAATCATCGATGATATGCTGGATACTCTTAGCAAGGATTATGAATTCTATCATCGTTTTAATTTAAGTTCATACATACATGAAATGGAATTAATATATATAAAGCAAGACATCATTTTATTCAATGTTGTGGATAAAAATATAGAATCATTAGATTTATTAAACTTTTTTAATATTACTATTATTGGAGATTACGCTTTTAAAAGTTGCAAAAATTTAAAAAAAATTACAATTCCTGATTGTGTTAGAAGAATAGGCTCTTCTGCATTCTGTGATTGTACATCTTTAACAGAAGTATCAATATCCAACGGTGTTACCGAAATCAAAAAATGGGCTTTCTCTTATCGATCTTCCTTAATTAAGGTAGACATCCCTAATAGTGTTACCAAGATTGAAGATTATACTTTTATAGGGTGTTCTTCTTTAACTAAAATAACTATTCCCAAAAGTGTTAGTAAAATTGGAAAACGTGCTTTTTCAGGTTGTTCTTCCCTAACAGAAATAATCATTCCGAATAGTGTCACTGAGATTGAAAATAATGCTTTTGAAAATTGTTCTTCTTTAACTAAAATAGTTATCCCAAACGGTGTTAATAAAATAAAAAATGAAACATTTTCAGGTTGCTCTTCTTTAACAGAAATAATCATTCCGAATAGTGTCACTGAGATTGAAAATAATGCTTTCGAAAATTGTTCTTCTTTAGCTGGACTAATTATCCCCAACAGTATTACTTATATCGGATATTCAGCTTTTTCAGGTTGTTCTTCCTTAACAGAAATAATCATTCCTAACGGTGTTACAGAGATTAATAATGGTGCTTTTGAAAATTGTTCTTCTTTAGCTGAACTAATTATACCTGACAGTATTACTTGTATCGGATATTCAGCTTTTTCAGGTTGTTCTTCCTTAACAGAAATAATCATTCCCAATAGTGTCACCGAGATTAAGAATAATGCCTTTGAAAATTGTTGTTCCATAACAAAAATGATATTTCTGAATTCAAAAATAGATATATCAGAAAGCCTAATAGGCTATTATAAAGATGAAAATGGCTTATATCGAAAAAACAACTTGACCATTAAGGGCTATAAAGGCTCTACTGCTGAAAAATACGCAAATGAACACGATTTTGACTTTGTAGCCATTGATGAAAACTGAAAGGAAGTTAAATATATGGATTTTATAACAGAACGACAGGCATTATGTATCGGAAACATTCTTGACATAAGTGGTGAAAAGTGTACTATCAATTCTATTCTTGGTGAAGGCACAAGCAGTATCGTATATGAAGCTGACCTGAATGGCAGACGAATCATTCTGAAAGAGCTGTACCCAATAGGATTGGAAATAAAAAGAAATGATGATTTTTCACTTACTATTTCCGAACAATATCAGGATAACTTTGAAGTTTACAAGCAAAAACTGAAAAAAGCCTTTAAATTACAATTAGATTTTTTCAATGAATTTCCAAACCATATCGTAGAACCGCAAAAATTGTACGAGTACAATAACACTTTGTATATCATTATGCACTTATCGGGTGGTAATTCTTATGATAAAGTAAAACCAACAGACATATTATCAATACTTGAAGTTGGAAAATCTTTATCCTTTACCATCAAATTCTACCATCAAAAAAAATATCTCAATTTGGACATAAAGCCGGAAAACATCTTTGTATTTCCTGAAACTAATCAGCTCATACAACTCTTTGATTTTGACACAGTTTCAACAAAAGAGGATATTCTGAAAAACAGATTTTCCTATTCAAACGGCTATGAAGCTCCAGAAGTACGTGGAAGCCAAAACGGCAATTTTCAATTATCTGATATTGGCGAAAGAGCAGATATATTCTCTATTGGTGTTGTTATTTTTGAGAAAATCATGGGCAGACTTCCTAATCTCTCGGATCATAGAGAAGGTAAGACATGGAATTTTAGTTCCAATCCTTATTTAAAGAATACTGTCCCTCAGCTTCAAGACGGAATTACGAAGATTTTTCAAAAAACTCTTGCAAGAAATAAAGACAATAGATATTCTTCTGTCACAGAACTAATACAAGAGCTTGATAAGCTGATTGAATTGGCAGCAACTAAATTATTTTTGAAAAATCAAAATATTTCACCATGCACTGCTAAAAACATTTATATTCCAAGAAAAAAAGCTTGCAATATCATTTATGAACGACTCAATCAGTATCATATTTTGTATATACATGCCATTCATGGAAGCGGTAAAAGCGAAACCGCAAGGGAATATGCTGAAACTTATTCAAATAAGTATAATTTCATACAATTAGCATTTTATTCACAAAGCCTCAAAAAAACAATAGCTAATCTTGATTTTATTGGTTTGAAATATGAAGATAAAATCGCAAAAACAGATGACGATATCGACAGGCTGTATTCATACAAACTCGATTTGTTGAGTAATAGTGATATTTATACGTCAAATACTTTGTTGATAATAGACAATTATGACTATGGTGAGCATGATTCAGAGGAATGCAAGCAAAATGTAAAAGTATTGTCTGACCTAAAAAAACTGCACATACACATTATTTTCACAACAATTAAAAATCCTGATGACAAAGCTCATTGTTTCAAATTGGAAGATATGTCAAGAACGGAGTTGGAACAGCTTTTCTTCAAGATAAATCCTGTTCAAAAAGATAATCCTGAACGCATAAAACTTGTCGATGAAATCATAAAAGTTTCATACAATCACACAATGCTTGTAAAATTAGTTGCTTTACAATTCAAAAAATATAATAAAAGTCTTGAAGAATACCTGTATAAACTGAAAGAACACGGAATAAATTCGCATATTCAGGGCAGAATTACAAATGAAAAAGATGATGAAACAACAATTAGTGATGCAGTATATGAACTTATAAAAGACTTGTTCCAATCAGATTTGGATAATCTAAGTAACAAAGAAAAATATGTTATGGTGAATGCCTGTTTGCTGCCATTTGAAGGACTTAATATCGTTACATTCAGTGATTTTATAGACTTGGACAATTTTTACGGTTCATCAAATGACTGTATAGACGAAAGTATAGAAAATATGGTAAATAGTGGCTGGATAAATTATACTGACAGCTATGAAACACAAATCAGCCTGCACCCACTCATACGTGAAGTTGTAGCTAATGAATTGATCCCTGAAATTACAGACAATAAGTGTAGAAAAATTTATATTCATTTTTTGGATTTAATTTCTGAATGGGGAAATAAAAAAACAAAACAAGCAAATGATTGTCAAGAAGATGAAAATCTTATTTATTTGCTTTTTAGAAATATAAACGGATTGATTGGATATGACTTATCGGAAATTATCAATTATATTCAGGTAGAAAGCCAAAATATCAGTATAGAAAATTATACACTGATTTCCAACGACATATTGATCAATTATTTTGGTGCAGATGAGATTTATTATATTGGCAAAAATATTAAGATTATTCGTCATGAAGCATTTGAAAACTGTTTTTTACTAAAGGAGATCAATATTCCTGATAGTGTAGTAAAAATTGAAGACTATGCTTTTGCAGATTGTGCCGGACTTCAAAAAGTAAATATTCCCAGTAGCGTTACAAGTATTGGAACAGGTGTTTTTGAAGGATGTCTGTCACTGCAAACTATAAGTCTTCCTAATAGTATTAAGGACATCGGCAGCTACGCTTTTGCAGGATGCACTTCTTTAACCGGAATAACAATGCCTGACAGTATTCAAGATATAAAATTTTGGACCTTTGCAGGCTGTGTATCGTTGGAAATGATAAAAATTCCTGAAACCGTAGTTGAAATAGGATATGAAGCATTTTATGCCTGCTCATCGTTGAAAAGTATAGTTATTCCAGACAGTGTAAAAAAAATCGGCAATTTTGCTTTCCGAGATTGTACGTCATTAATAAACTTAAAAATTCCCCCAAATATACCAAGTCCCGGACACAACACTTTTGAAGGCTGCCCTGTTTTTGGAAAAGTTCCCAATACATTGATTAAAGAAAAAATAATCCCACATGATGTTTATTGCATTGAAGATTTCGCTTTCCAGAACTTTATATCTTTGGAAAAAATACAGTTGCATGAGAACATTACAAAGATAGGTGATTGTGCTTTCTATAATTGTTTCTCATTAACTCAAATTTCTATTCCTGAAAATGTCACGCATATCGGAGATGGAGCTTTTGAATATTGTTCGGCATTGACACAAGCAAATATTCCATCAGGAATTACAATTCTTGGAAAGGCAATATTCCAGTGCTGTACATCATTACCACAAATATACATTCCAGACAGCGTTAAAAAAATTGATAATAATGTTTTCTACCGTTGCTACTCACTAACAAAAGTAACCATTCCCGATAGCGTAGTCGATATTGGCAATAACGTCTTCTATGGATGTATAAATTTAACACAAATCATCATTCCGAACAGTGTCAGAAATATAGGATATTTTTCTTTCGCATATTGTTGGGAATTGCGACAAATATATATTCCATACGGAATTGTAAGTATAGGAAAATCTATTTTTGAAGAATGCCATAAACTGGAAAAGATATTTCTCCCCGACAGCATTACCTACATCGGAGATAGTGCTTTTGAAGGCTGTATCGGATTAAAAGAAGTAAAACTTCCAAAAAATATCACCTATATTGGAAATTCTGTTTTTGAAAGTTGCCACTCCTTACAACAGATCATACTTCCAAATAGCATTAGTAGCATTGGAAAAGGGGCATTCTGGGAATGTTCTTCATTAACACAAATAAATATACCTGATAGTGTAATAAGTATTGACAGTCGTGCATTCGGAGAATGCTCATCATTATTGGAAGTTATTATCCCTGAAAATGTTCAATATATAGGCGAAGAAGCTTTCTTATATAAAAACTTGCGAAAGATAAAAATTCTTAATCCTGAAGTTAATATTGAGGAAAGTAAAATTGGCTATCACAAAGATTCTTATGGCTTGTACAGAAAAAATGAAACGCTGACCGTTGAGGGCTATAAAGGCTCTACTGCTGAAGAATACGCAAAGAAACATGATTTTCATTTTATAACTCTTGATTAAAAATCAAACAAAAACGAAAAACTCTCTTGTTTTATTAACAGGAGAGTTTTTTAATGGGACATTTTTGCAAAAATCTATATTCTGATATGTGATAGTATATATTCAGAACAAAGAAACAAATGAAACGGAGGGACTTTTCTGAAAAAATAAGGCTGTAAAAACAGCCTATAATAAATTCAAACAGCCGGAGGAACAAGACAATGAAAATAAAGCGACGATATAAGGGACATTTTTGATAAGAAATATACTATATAAAAGTGTATCATATAATCAGAAATTACAGAAAGGGGTTTTCACTATGAAATATATTAAACAAAGAAGTAAAAGTGACTGTGCTGCCGCTTGTTTATGTATGATTGCATGGCAATATGGTAAAAAACTTCCCTATACAGAAGTGAGCGAAGCTATAGGCATAGACAAAACAGGCTCTACCATCTACGGAATATGTGAAGCAGCCGAAAAATATCAATTCCACACAACCGCTTTACAAGGCTCATGTCATGAACTCTGTGATGATGTCAAATCGGAACAAATCAAGCTTCCGATAATCGCCAGAATTGTAAACAGACATCAACAGACACACTTTGTGGTTGTCACGAAGATTTTCGGCAATAAAATAACAGTTTACGATCCCGATATGGAAATCGGCAAAAAAACATTTTCGATTTCATTCTTCGAGAAGATTTTCCTCGGTGAAATCATAATGTTTGAAAAAACTGATGACTTCGTGAAAGAAAACCGACATAAAAATCCTCTAATATCCTTCTTCAAGTATGCTTTCAAACAAAAAGTAACAATAGCAACTACATTCATTCTAAGTCTGATAGTTTCAGGAATCGGTATATTATCATCATTGATACTTAAATTTTTGGTGGACGGAGTATTTCAGGCAGACACTCCTGAAAAAATGGACGAAAGTTTAGATATCTTCGCAGTACTGATAACGGGAATGGCACTGTTATACATAGTGAGATATATCATGCAGTTGATTCGTGGAAGGCTCTCGGCAGGACTTGCCGCAAAAATCAATCAACAGCTCATATCAGACGTTTATCAGAAAATGATGGATTTGCCTATAAGATTTTTCGGAAATAAAGAAACAGGCGAAATATTATCACGATATGGCGATGCTTCAAAAATCAATCAGGCTATTTCACAAGTAATTTTATCTGTTGGAATGGATCTGATAATGTTTGTGGGAGCAGGTATCACAATGTATTACTTATCACCTGTTCTTCTGAAATATTCACTGTTTATCATAGGTATTTATTTATTCATCTCAATATGCTTCATAAAGCCTCTGGAAATGGCAAGCAGAAATGTCATCGGTGAAGGAGCAATGGTCAACAGCTATATTAAAGAAACAACAGATGGTATATTATCATTGAAATCATGTAATGCCGTGAAATCCACCAAAGAAAAATTCAAAGATATGTTCACACATCTGCAAAAATCTTCCATTCATGCAGTTATGAAAAACATCAACAAAAACGGGCTAATCGAATTGTTCAGCTCAATCGGAATTTTAGCTCTTTTGTGGATAGGAGCTGTAAGCATTATGGAAGGCAATATGACTATGGGCACCATGATTACTGTATATAGTATGCTCGGTTACTTCTTTACACCTGTACAAAGCATTATCGAAATGCAGCAATCTTTACAGGAGGCATACATAGCAGCAGAACGACTGGAAGATATATACGACTCTACACCTGAAGAACAAAATATCAAGTCAACAGCCAAAATCACCAAAGGAAACATTAGATTTGACCATGTAAGTTACCGTTATCCCAATTCAGACCTTGTCTTTGATAACCTCTCATTTCAGATAGAACAAGGCAGTACAACCGTAATAGTTGGTGATTCCGGCTGCGGTAAATCGACTGCTGCAAAGCTTATGACCAAATTCTATACCCCCGAAAGCGGTATCATTCAAATCGATAACCATAATATCAATGAATATTCGTTAGAAGAACTTAGACAAAATATAATCTATGTACCGCAGGAAGTATTCCTTTTCTCGGATACTCTCCGAAATAACCTCACTATTGGCATAGAGAGAGAGGTTACAGACGAGGAAATATGGAATGTTCTCAAAATGTGTGACTGCGGATTTTTGGATAAAAATTCATTGGATTTTATGGTAGAGGAAAACGGCAGTAACTTCTCAGGCGGTCAGCTAAAAAGAATCGCACTGGCAAGAGCACTGCTCAGAAAACCGAAAGTATTGATTCTTGATGAAACAACTGCCAATCTTGACAGCAAAAGTGTACAGAAAATAACTGCAAATATCAACAATTTGCCAATTACCAAAATATGGATTACCCATGATCCTGACAGCATCAGAAAAATTGACAATATTATACAAATGAAAAATAATCACATTTTATCAGCCACAGCATAAAGGGACATTTTTCCTAAGCACCCAATCAAAAATAAGAGTATAATTAAATCATCAAATAAAACGGCGAAAGGAGTTGGTTATATGAATAAAAACAGGCAGGGAAGACCACCGCCCACAAAATTTTGTACACAGAAACTCATCCGAATATAAACAAATACAAATTTGCCTAATAGCCAATCGAAAGAAACAGTAACAACAGTTTCAAAAAAAACATAAACTGAAAATTTATAAGTCTTGAGGAGGACTAATACTATGAAAAATATAAATACTGAAACAACCAAAAAAACTTTTGCAGGTACAACTTACTTCTGTCCCTGGGGTGATTACAGTGGATCAAACTTCTGGGCTGTATATGGTCACGCTATCGTTTGCGGCTACCGCCACGGATACTTTGACATTCCTATTTGGATGATCAAAACCGGACTCAGACTCAGATAAACCGTTCTAAACTAATTCAACAAAACAGAAAATCGGGAGGGGCTGCAACAGCAGCTCCAAACAAGCCCGAAAAAAAAATTAAAAATCTACAGTCTTGAGGAGGACTTATCTATGAAAATCATATCCAAAGAAACAACTCGTACAATCAACGGCGGTGCAACAAACCTTATTAGCATGGGTAAAGGAGCCTGTGATTTATACGCAATTTACAAAGGTAGTAAACTTTGTATCAATCTGGGAATCTGGATCGGCAACAAAATATTCAATAACAATGCCAAATATATATAATATGGCTCGGATAAAGGAGAACTAATTATGAAAGTTATATCAAAAACAAAAACACGTACAATCCATGGTGGTTCAGGAACTTTTCTTAATGTATGTGGGGGAATGGGAAAAGCATTTTTAATTTACACAGGTTGTAAGTACTGTGTAAATGCAGGTATTTGGATTGGCAACAAGATGTTCAATAACAATGCCAAATATCTCTAACACAGCTCAGATGGAACTGTAAAATTAGTTGCAAACAAGTATAATAAAATAACAATTTTTAGGAGGACTTACTTCATGAAAATCATATCCAAAGAGGCAACTCGTACAATCAATGGTGGTTTAGTTGCTACAGTAGCAACCGTAGCTCGTGGAGCTTATGCAGCAATCGGATTCATAAATCTCGGAATAGATATAGGAAACTGGCTTTTCAAAAATAACTGCAAAAAGATTTTTCAGAACTAAAATAGATTTTAAGTTTTGAGAAGTGTCTATTTATGAAAATCATATCAAAAAACAAAGCTCGTACAATCAATGGTGGATGTAGAATCTC
This sequence comes from Methanobrevibacter sp., assembly GCF_045220775.1. Lineage (GTDB taxonomy): Archaea > Methanobacteriota > Methanobacteria > Methanobacteriales > Methanobacteriaceae > Methanocatella. The sequence continues at coordinate 1,250 of NZ_JBGUWC010000134.1, read as the reverse complement.
GACAATGATAAAAGAAACTTCAATGTTTGCCTTCAGGCACGGTATGTACATTGGTCGTTTGTTTCTCAGTAACATTCCCAAATTGTATTAAAATAAGAAATTGATTCAATAAATTCCTGGACAGAGTTAATTACTCTATTCAGGAATTTATGTTTTTATACCTTTTATATTATAATTACAATTTTATTAACGAGTTTGTTGGTGAACGATAGTAATTTTTATTTTTGTCTGATACAAAAATTAGGGGCGTGGGGAATTCCCCACCAAACGATTTTGTGTGTACTTCGTATATACAAAATCTATACTTGCATATTCCCATATATCTCATTAAGACATCAAATTGACTGATGTATCAGTTGCTTCCTATCCTCTATGAAAAGTGACAGAAACCATACATATCAACAGTAAAAAAAACGCAACATTTTTTTATGACTTATAAAAAATAAAAAAATTCAATTTTTTTACTAACAAGACGTACAACAAGACGTACAAAAGACGTACTGAACATTTGTTTGTACGTCTTGTAAAAAATCCAGTATTCATGCCATTTTTAAGGCTTATTTTTATCAACAAGACGTACAAGACGTACAAAAACTTCTAATTCTTGAAAAATAAAAAATATTTTATCTAGATCAACTGATTTTATTTTTTAGCAGTATAGGGAAATCTGTACGTCTTGTACGTCTTGTTCAGGAATTATGTCCCAAAAAGCCGCTTTACAACAGCATTTTTACAAGACGTACAAAAAATAAATCCGTACGTCTTTTGTACGTCTTGTTTGGATTTTTACAAAAAAATTCCGTCAATTCTTTTCAAGTCAGCGGAATCGAAATTTACCCTGAATGGGCAAGAAGCTTCCGACTTTAAGCCTTAGAACAGGCGGTAAAAGTATATCACCAGAGCCATACAAATATATAGTAGGGTAATTTTTTGAACAAGGCAACACAAGGCAACAACAAGGCAACACTTTTTTAGGATTTGTTGCCTTGTAAAAATCCGCTGTTTATGCGGCTTTAAGGGGCAATAAGGCAACAAAGGCAACACTTTTTCCTAATAACCCGAAAAAAAATTTTTTTGATAAAGATAAGCATATATTAAATTATAGGAGTTATGGCGAAATTCTGTTGCCTTGTTGCCTTATTTGTCAAGAAACCGCTGTATAATCGCATTTTTTACAAGGCAACACCTTTATTTTTTTGATGCCTTGTTGTTGCCTTGTGTTGCCTTATTTGCCTTGAATAAAAAAATTC
>NZ_JBGUWC010000133.1:0-15051 GCF_045220775.1 Methanobrevibacter sp. | reverse complement strand
AACTTCTTCAATCGCTTTAGAATTTGATGAATTAATTCCTGATGAAATTTATTCATGGACTGAAGCTGATTTCGCAAAATATCAAGTCCCTATTGGAAACTCAAGATTCCCAATTACTGACTTCTTCAAAATTACTGTAGAAGGAGAAGCTAATGGACCTGATGAAGTTGAAATGATTCTCAACGGTGATTTGAACAGAGTAAAATACATCGGTTGTAAAATGAGCGGCGGAAAAATATTATGTAACAGCAGTGTAGATTTACACGTTGGTGCAGAAATGTCTGGCGGATCCATTCTCGTTAAAGGTGACGCAGCTGCTCACGCTGGAAGAGAAATGTCTGGTGGATACCTTGAAATCGAAGGAAATACCAAAGAATTTACCGGTGCTTCATACATTGGTGAATGGAGAGGTATGACCGGTGGACAAATCGTTGTAGGCGGTAACGCTGGAAAACAATGTGGGGAATGTTTAACTGGTGGAAGAATTCACGTTAAAGGTAACTGTGATATCTTAGCCGGTATTCACATGACCAAAGGTATTATTGAAATCGACGGTGACGTAAACCGTTGGCCTGGTGGTCAAATGAAAAACGGTAACATTATCATCCACGGATTCCTCGGAAGATTACTCGAAGGATTTGTTCTCGATGGTGTTGTAGTAGATCCTGAAGTTGAAGGAACTACTTTCCCAGGTAAATACATTAAATATACTGGAGATATTGGTCTTAACGGTAAAGGTAACCTTTACTTAGGCGCTGAAGCTAACAAAGAAAAATTAGCTGAATACGGCGAACTCGACGACGAATATACTTCAATCAGAGAATACAGGAATTTATAATTCCTCTCTCTTTTTCTTTTTTTATTTTTAGAAAATGGTTGATAGCATGGTAGAAGAAATTCAAATGACTTTTGATGAAGCATTGGAATATGTTAAGAATGAAGTCGAAGTTGGAGATATTTTAGAGATATCATATAGTCGTATTTTTGCCCCTGGTGAGGTTTTAGGATTCACAGAAGAGGACGACATGACCGGTGAAGGTTATAGGGTCGGTCTTCAGTTAAACGGTAAAATTTTAAATCAGTGTGTTGAAATTGATTTCAATGAAATTGAAGATGATTTAATTGAAATGCGCCACATCACTGACGATAAAGAACTCATTATAGAACTTTTGTAATTTCTCTCTTTTTTCTATTTGTTTTTTTCTAGATGCTTTCCTCTGCAACTCACTTTTTTGTTCGTTAATATACAAACATTTATATACTTGTTAAATATAATAGTATTTGCTGGAGTTGGTTATCATGAAAGAATTAGAATTGACTACAAAAGAAGCGGTAAATTACTTAAAAGAAAATGTTAAAATTCATGATAAGATTGAAATTTCATACAATAGGATTTTTGCAGAAGGAGAAGTCTTGAATATGGACTTTTCAGAATATTTCGGCGAACCGGGTTTCAAGATGTTGGTTTCACTTGATGAAAGCCAAATAGGTTCTACAGTCGAAATTGATATATATGAATTTGCGGATGATATAATTGAATTTGTTCATTATCCAAAAAAAGGAGAAGAAGTGGACGTGACTGTAATTTAATTACAATCTATCCATTTTTTCGAAAGGAATTAATTTTTCAATAGCTTTGACTTCAACATCAATGCCTTTTTCTTTTATTGCACCAATTGAATTTAAACCACTGCCTGTTACGACACCAAAGTTATAGTTATCTGCTTTTGCATTGTAGGTTACTTCTCTAGGCTTTCCAATTTTATAGATTGAAAATCCTATATTTCTGAGAATCTCTAAAAGGTAGACAGCATAATCTCTGGATATATGCGGAACTTCTTTAAAGCTGGCCAATATTTTGTTAGGTCCAATTCCTCCGCTTATTGATGTCATATTTTTTGCTAGGAATATTTGGTGAGGATCTTCTGTTGAACCGTTATATGAAATCAAGTCAATAAATAATGGCGGTTCAGTAAGTTCGAGCAGACCTCCGTATCTTGGATTGCTCATGATTCCATTATCGATTAGGATTCCATCTATGCTTAAGCTACAAATTGTAGCTATTCCAATCTTGTTATCATCGGTTGGATGGTCTATCAATCGGTAATATGGATTAACGTATTTTGGGTTGGAATTGTAAGCTTCTTCCATTATTCCTAAAGACACGTCCAAGTCATCCTTATTGATGTATGATACATTGGAGATAATGTCCCCTTTTCTTTTTTCCACATCAAAGGTAACTTGCTGAATCAAGTTCCAGGATTTTGATAGTAAAAACGGTATTTTCGGTTGGATTTCATGTTCAACTTCTTTTAAGGAATGTTTAAAAGTTGAAGTTAATGGGGATAATGTTTTAAAGTCTCTTATTTCTTCAGCTATTTTTATGTCGATATTTTGATTTTCTTCTTGAACGGCACAAAATGGGGTTACCCCTCCTACAACGGCTATTCCAACCATTCCATCAGGAACTGGAATTCCCAGAATGTCCTTTCCTTCATCAGAAATGCCGATTACTCCACCTATTCCGATTTTTCTAAGTTTATTGATGGTATCAACGGCTTTGGACCTTCCGACTCCAGGTATTAATCTGAAGTTTGCGGGAACGATTCCATTACCATTGTCAACTACATCGAGCACTGATGTAAATCCTGGTGTTGCAAATGCATCCAGAGGTGATACTGATGTTTTTTTGTAGGAAATCAATTCGGTAAATTTGATTGGTTTGTAGTCTTCTATTTTTAGCAGCCCGCCATATTGCAGCTGTGATGGTATTCCCTCATTGAGAAGTACCCCATCGATAGTTGTTCCGCATAAAGTGGTAATGTTGATTTTGTCTTCGTTAGTAACTTTATTTAAATTAACATAAGGGCTAACAGAAAGACCACTTTCGATAATTCTTTTAATTATATCGATTGATTCTTCGTTATAAATGGTTGAAGTATTGACAACTACATTTCCTTCTTGTGTCATATAGTTGAAGTCAGTCAAATAAATCATTTCTTCAAATCTTGAATAGATGAAATCAACCTGATCATAAATCAGTCCCTTTTCTAACTTTTCACGACCAAGATTTGTGATTCGCCTTCCGGAATAGCCCATTCTTTCAGTGAAACCTTTTTCATCCAAGATTTGCATGTGGTATCTGACGGCACGTTCACCTAAATTAAAGCCTTTATTCCTTAACTCGTCAGCTATTAATTTGGAACCGGTAGGCTTGTTCTGTTCATTCAGGATTCTTAAAATTTCAATCATTCTGTGTTCGGATTCAGACATAAATCAGCTCCAACTCAATTAAAAATAAAAAAAATAATATTTAGATTTAGATATCTAAATATTTTCTTTGTTCGTATCCGAATACTTGGACACGGTATTCGTCCCATTCTTGATATTTGAGCTCTAGGAATTTTTGGCTGATGTGGTCTCCTAAAGCGCCTAATATGAGTGGGTCTTCTTCAAGTGCATGGTAAGCTTCCCATAAACTTGATGGCAAGACTTTAATGCCCATGGATTCCCTTTCCTCTTCAGTCAATTGGTAAATGTTGATTTCTGTAGGTTCACCAGGGTCGATTTTGTTTTGGATACCGTCAATACCAGCTTCTAACATTACAGCGAATGCTAAGTATGGGTTACATGCTGGGTCAGGTGCTCTGTATTCAATACGGGTTGCTTTTCCACGAGCTGCAGGAACTCTGATTAATGCAGATCTGTTTTTAAGACCGTATGCTCTGTATACAGGAGCTTCATAACCTGGCACTAAACGTTTGTATGAGTTTACAATTGGGTTTGTAATTGCGGTTAATGCCGGTGCATGTTTTAATAATCCTCCCATAAAGTGGAGAGCATCTTTTGAAAGACCGGTATCTGAATTAGGATCTGAGAACAAGTTTTTGTCACCTTTGAATATGGATTGGTGACAGTGCATACCACTACCGTTTACACCGAAGAACGGTTTTGGCATGAATGTTACTCTGTAATCTAATTGGTCGAATGTAGCCATGTTATCTACAATAGCTTTGATAGCTTGTTTAAATGTGATTACTGCGTCTGCAGTTTTTAAAGCATCTTTAAATTTAAATGCAATTTCGTTTTGACCAGGTGCCACTTCGTGGTGAGAAGCTTCAACTTCAAAGTCTAGCTCTTCTAAGTTTAAGGTCAATTCTCTTCTGAAATCAGGTCCTTTGTCTAATGGTTCCACGTCGAAGTATGTTGCGTTATCGTATGGCATTGGGTATCCGTTTTCGTCAATGTCTACAATAAAGAACTCTGGTTCCGGACCGATGTTGTATTGTAATCCCATTTTTGCTATTTTTGCTAAGGATTTTTTCAATACGCTTCTTGGGTCACCAACGAACGGTTCCTGTTCAGGTGTCCAGACATCACAGATGAATCTACATACAGCAGACTCTTCAGGTCTCCAGGATAATCTGGAGTATGTGTTGATGTCAGGTTTTAAGACAAGGTCACTTTCGTTAATTCCGACAAATCCTGCAATTGAAGATCCGTCAAACAACATTCCTTCAGTAAATAGGTCTTCCATATCTTCTTTGTTGAATGGAATAACAATATTTTTCACAGTACCATTTATATCGACAAATTGTAGACGGATAAATTTGATGTTATCCTCGGTCATTTGTTCGATTATACTTTGCATTTTTTCTTCATCTATATCGCTCATTTAATCAAGCTCCAATATGTGTGTAATATTGAATTAATAAAAGTAGTCGGAAAGTATCTTCCTACCTTGGAAATATATTTCCACCTCATCGTATATAAAGGTTTTGCAAAAATAGTTGTATAGTCCTATTATGTTGTTTTTAGTATATTAATGTATAAGTTTATTCCAAATTAGTAAAAATAATCATATTGATTTTAAATTTTGATAGTTAATTGTTCAAATGAGTATAAAAAATTAATAAAAAATTGGGGCAATGTTTAGATTTCAGCTATTTGAAATGAAATAATTAAAGTTTAGAGGCTGGTTAAAAGTGGTCAAATTCGCTGCCGAAGTATTCGTGCACTTTAACGAGCTCCTCTGGAATGTCCAGCATTTGTGTGCAAAACGGAATGCATTCGCCACATTGCACGCAGCTGTCGGCTCTTGAATCATCGTCCATCAGTGTGAAATACTGCATTGCGCTGGCCTTGGGATCATCCATCATATGGGCAATGTTGTATTCGGTTAAACAATTGATGATGTCCACTCCATGAGGGCATGGCATGCAGTAGCCGCATCTTGTACAGTTGTTTCCGAGGCGTGTCCTGTATGATCTTGCAACTTCCCTTATGATTTCCTGGTCGTAATCGCTTATGATGTCCTCTCTTGAAGCTATTTCGATATTCTGTTTGACCTGTTCCATGCTGGTCATGCCGCTTAAGACACAGTCCACATCGTCCCTGTTCCATAGATATTGAAATGCCCATTCGACAGGAGTCCTTTTCACTTCAGCCATATCCCATAATTGCTGAACGTCCTGAGGGATATTGTTCACCAGCCTTCCTCCGCGAAGGGGCTCCATAATCATGCTTCCGACATTCACTTCCTTCAGGTAGTTAAGGCCCATCACTCCTGACTGATAGTATTCATCGAGGTAATTCATTTGTGTTAAAGCAACTTCCCACTTCGGATACTCGTCCAGAATCTCAATCAGATAATCAACTTCGATATGTGATGAAAATCCAACATGCCTTACTTTTCCGCTGCTTAGGCAATCATCCAAAAAGTCCAAAACGCCCAAATCATTGACTTTAGTCCAATCGGGCACGGTCAATGAATGCAGGAGGTAAATGTCAATGTAGTCGGTTTGCAGCTTTTCAAGCTGTATATCCAAATAATAGTCAAAATCAGTTCTTTTCTCCATCAGCCAAGAAGGAGATTTTGTTTGAAGGAGTATTTCATCCCTTAAATCGTTTTCTTTCAAAAATTTACCGACGAACTTCTCACTGTTTCCGTTACCGTCCAGCTCTTTTGAGTGGTAAGGATAAGCGGTATCTATAATATTGATTCCATTTTCAATGCCGTATGCAAGCATTGCGGATGCTTCTGTCTCATCGATATTTTCGTTGGAACCCTTTGTTGGAAGCCTCATTGTTCCAAAACCGAGCCTTGACACTTCAAGGCCAGTCTTTCCAAGTGTATTGTATAACATGTTCAAACCTCAATTAATTATATAAAATATCTGGTAAAACGAATATAAAATAATTGGGTTTTGAAATAAATATCTTTAAAAAATAGTTTAGATGGAAAATTCCTGGGATTAGGATGCCGGGGGCGGGATTCGAACCCGCGATCTCACGGTATCCCAGGAATAAGTCAGAGCACTGCTTTATTACCCTATGAGCCGTGCGCTCTAACCAGCTGAGCCACCCCGGCATCTAACATTTATATATTATTTTATCATTACATTTAAAGGTTTTGATTTTTTGAGTTTTTTTGTAATTTTCTTGAAAAATAGAATAATTTAAAAGGCCATGAAGTATATACTAATATATAATTCTTATTAAAGGAGAAATTTTAATGAGTACAGTTAAAGATATGTCTTTAGCACCTGAAGGTGTTAGAAAAATTGAATGGGTTCAAAAACACATGCCTGTTTTGGAACACATTAAACAAGAATACTTGGAAACCCAACCTTTCAAAGGAATTACTATTGGGTCTTGCTTACACCTGGAGCCTAAAACAATCAATTTAGGTTTAACATTGATGGCAGGTGGAGCAGAAGTTGCAATGACTGGTTGTAACCCGTTATCCACTCATGACGATGCGGTTGCAGGTGCAGCCGATTTAGGTTTGAATGTCTATGGTTGGAGAGAACAGGACGATGAAGAATATTATCAGACCATCAACATGGTTCTTGACCATAAACCTGATATAATCATCGATGACGGAGCAGACATGATTATGGTGCTTCACAATGAAAGAAAAGAATTGTTAAGCCACATCAAAGGGGCTTGTGAAGAAACAACCACTGGTGTGCACAGACTTCAGGCAATGCACGCTGACGGGGCATTGAAATTCCCTGTTATTGCAGTAAATGATGCTTATACTAAATATTTATTTGATAACCGTTATGGAACCGGTCAATCAAGCTTTGATGCGATTATGGGAACAACCAACATGGTTATTGCCGGTAAAACCGTAACTGTATGTGGATACGGCTGGTGTGGTCGTGGGCTTGCACTTAGGGCAGACGGCTTAGGTGCCGATGTTATCGTTACTGAAGTAGATCCAATCAGGGCTTTAGAAGCAAGAATGGATGGATACAGAGTAATGCCAATCCGCGAAGCGGTAAAGCAATCCGATTTAATCGTCACAGTAACAGGCAATGCGGACATCATCAGCGGCGATGACTTCAAATACATGAAAGACGGATGCATGCTTGCAAATTCAGGACACTTCAATGTTGAAATCAACAGGCCTGATTTGGAAGCCATTTCCACTGAAGTGAAAGAAGTGCGTGAAAGCATTGAGGAATTCACTACCAAAGACGGACGCAAGATTTACCTTTTGGCTGACGGCCGTTTGGTTAACCTTTCAGCAGCACGTGGACAAGGACACCCTGCAGAAATCATGGACATGAGTTTTGCCGTACAGGCATTATCTGCAAAACACATATTGGAAAATGACTTGCCTGTAGGTGTTACAAAAGCGCCTGATGAAATCGACTATACTGTAGCAACAATGAAATTGAAAGCTATGGGAATCGAAATAGACTCATTGACTGATAAACAAATTGCTTACATGTCAAACTGGCAGGAAGGAACATAATTTTCCTTCAATTTTTTTTATTTTCATGTCTTATTTTAGATACATTGATAATGGAGATGGACCAACCAAATTATTCGTTGGCGGAGTTCATGGAAACGAGGGCACAACCTCTTTGAAATTCATCAAAAGGATTGACGAAGAGGATTTGTCAGCTGGACAATTCTATTTCTATAATTTTGATAAAACGGATTATATCTCTACAATTAAAAAGGAGTATTACGATAGTGAAATCGGCCAGGAAATCCTTAATCTGATAGAATATTTCCAACCGGATTTCTATACAGAGCTTCACTGTTATGACCTTAAGAATTATGAGAAGTTAACTTCAATAGAGCGATATAAAAAAACAGGCATTCCGCCTCTTATCAAATTGGGAAATCATGTTTTGGTTTCATCCGTATCTCCTTTGATTAGAATGACTTATTTCTCAACAGAGACAGTCTGTAAAACATTGGAATTTCCATGTTTTGAAAAGTTAACTCCGGAAATCATTGAAAAATACGATTTTGATAAACAGTTGGCTATCGAAACTTATGAAGCGCTTCTTAAACTGATTTTAAAGTCACCTTCAAGAAATTATTTTGAAAGTGAAATGATGAAAAGCTATTTGCCGCAGGTTGAATTGGCAATGAAATATGCAAAAAAAGTATTTGGAGAGGATTTCCCTCCATATTAAAACCATGCATCAAGGCTTCCCTGTGATGAACTTAAGTTTTTAAGCTTATCTGATGCTTTAATGACACGGTCTTCGGAAAAGCCATGTTCGTAGCATAAAAATTCGATGATTTTGTCCTGTTTAGGTTTTTCCCACTTGATTTTGTAATCGGTATTTACGTTATGATTCAGGAATATTTCACGAACTTCCTCCAAGTCGTGTGTTGATTCCTTTTGAAGCTCAGCTATTTTTTCTTTCAATTGTCCTTTGTGAGCCAATTTAAGTGCAGTTTTGGCGCCTACACCTTTCATACCTTCACAAAAGTCAGTTCCAATCAATATTCCCATATCAATCAGTTCTTCTCTTGTAATGTCAAGTTCTCTTAAAACCCTGTTCAGCTCATAGTATTCCAAATCTCCAAGGTTTGAGCTAACGGCCAGGTTTCTCACAACTCTTTTGGCCCCGAATAACAGGCAATCGTAATCCTGTGATGCAACGGCATATGCATCTCCTTTTTGAACAAGATAGGCAGCTTGCGCTTCACCTTCTCCCTTAGCTTCTACATAAGGAATTCCCATCAATGTCAATAACTTTTTGGATGATTCAATTATTTCCGGAGACAGTTTAGATGATCTCATTGCAAATTTACGAGCCTTTTCAGTGTCTCCAGCAGCCAGCGCTTCCTTGAATATCTTTTCGGATTCCTCTCTCACTTCCCTTCTTTTTGCCTGGGTTTCACTTTTGAGTTCAGGCGCTGCACCATCAAAAATATAGATTGGTTTTATGTCCTTTTCAACCATTGAAGAGTTTCTGTACAGTATTCCGCTTAAATGGGAGGTAACATTTCCATGTTCGTCAGTCAATGGCCTTCCATCCCTTTGCCTGATTGTGGATAGGAATTGATAAAGTGTATTGAACGCATCAATTGACACGCTTCTTCCTTCCAAATCTTTGAAGCTGATTTTTTCCGGTTCAATTATGTCTTTTAGCTTAACTCCCATTTTCACACCTTAAATTTCTGCAAAATAGCTTACTGGAAACATTTCCTTAATCCACATCAATATTTCATCATGGTTGATGATTACATAATCACGGGCCAGGAAATCCTCATCGGTGTTAAACAATTCCTTTAAGGTATCGTTTGGCTTTTCAATAAAAATGTTCCTGACTTCTCTTCTGGATTCTATTTTATAGTTTTTTAGGATTCTGCCGATTGGAATGTCTGCTCTCAATAAATCCGCACAAACTTCTTTAGAGCATCTGCCTAGCGGGACATGTGAAATTGCATATATCAAAGGCTGCTCGTCCTTATGCATTATGACTTCCCTAAAGTTGATTTCTTCACCCACATCCACATTGACCAGTTTTGCACGTTCCTCATCTGCGTTTTCCAGGTGTTGGTCTAGAGTATCCAGAGTGATTTTGCCATACAAAACATCTAAAATGGCAGTGATTGATCCGTCGGTTGTCAAAAGTATTTTCTGCGTATTTGAAAATGTCTGACCATAGTCCTCTTCTAAATCGTTTATTTTTTCAATAAGCCTTTTATTAGCTTCATTCTTGTCTTTTGCCATATAAATCACTTATAAGTCTTTTGGATTTGTAATAACTCCGGTGATTGCTGAAGCAGCAACTACTTTTGAGTTAGATAAGTATACGGATGAAGCAGGATCTCCCATTCTGCCTTTGAAGTTTCTGTTGGTAGTTGAAATGCATGATTCTCCTTCTGAAAGCACTCCCATATGTCCTCCAAGACATGGGCCGCATCCAGGATTGCAGATAATGGCTCCGGCATCAATGAATGTGTCGATATAGCCTAAATGCATTGCCTGCCTGTAGATTTCTCTTGAAGCTGGCAGTATGATTAATCTAATGTCATTATTGATTTTTTTGCCTTCAAGGATTTCACAGGCATCCTTTAAATCGGATAATCTTCCGTTGGTACATGATCCAATCAGGCATTGGTCAATCGCGGTGCCTTCAATTTCTGAGATGTCTTTTACATTATCGACATCATTTGGACATGCAATTTGAGGTTCCATATCGGTAATGTCGAAGTGCATTTCTTTCAGGTAATCTGCATCGGCATCTGATTTTACGATATTCAACTCGGATTCTTTTTTGCTGGTTCTTTTGCAGATATAATCAATGACTTCTCTGTTCGGTTCCATTATTCCGTTTTTGGCACCCATCTCTATTGCCATATTGCACATTGTCGCCCTTCCTTCAACGCCCATTGCTTCTATGGTTTCGCCGCAGAATTCGGCGGTCTTATAGGTAGCACCAGCAATTCCGACTTCTCCAATGATGTTTAGGATGATGTCCTTTGGTGCGATATAAGGATTTAGCTCACCGCTGACTTCCATCTTTATGGCTTCAGGAACCATAAACCAGGTCTTTCCGGTTGCCCAAACCATTGCAAGGTCAGTTGCACCCATACCTGTGGAAAACGCTCCAAAAGCACCGTAAGTGCATGTGTGTGAGTCAGCACCAACAATTACCTTTCCGGGTTCGACCAATCCCATTTCAGGAACAACCTGATGGCAAATTCCTTCGCCATGAATGAAGTTTTTAGTAATGTTTTGGGTTTTGATGAAATCCCTGCAAACTTTTTGAAACTCGGCTGATCCAATTGTATTTGCCGGGATGTTGTGATCAAAAATGATAGCTATCTTTTCCGGGTCCCATACCTTGTCGGCCACCTTTTCAAATGTTTTGATGGCTGGAGGAGAGGTCCCGTCATGTGACATTGCAAGGTCAACAGGTATTTCGATGATTTCACCTGGGGTCACTTCATGACCTGCTTTTGCAGATAATATTTTTTCAGTAATGTTCATTTCAACCTATTCCTTTTTACTGATTTTTTTAACGATGTCCTTGAATACTTGATCGTTAATGTATTTTCCTTCTTCTCTTGATTTTTTGACTTGTTTTACAATTTCAATAAGCTCTTCATCGCTAACGTCAAGTTCGCATTCATTCAGTTTGGCCCTTACGGCCCTGCATCCGGAATGTTTGCCTAAAACAAGCTGTCTTTTTTGACCTACCAATTCGGGAAGGTATGGTTCATAACATAACGGCTCTTCAATAACTGCGTCAACGTGGATTCCGGATTCGTGCCTGAATACGTTGTTTCCGACTATAGGCTTGTTGTATGGAATCGGAAGTCCGCTTGCTTGTGATACCAAATCGGAAAGTTCTTTTATGTATTTTGTTTTAAAACCGTAGTCCTTTCCGTATAGGATTTTCATTGCCATGATGAGCTCTTCTAGAGAAGCATTTCCTGCCCTTTCCCCAATACCGTTAACGGTTGTTGAAACAGCTTTTGCACCTGCTAGAACACCTGTTATTGAGTTGATTACTGCCAATCCAAAGTCATTGTGTAAGTGAACTGCAATATCAACGTCTATGTCCTTGACAAGTTCCTTGACTAAATAATCGATACCTTGGGGTGTAATGGCGCCTGTGGTGTCGGCAATATGAACCCTGTCAGCTCCGCATTCCTGAGCCTTTGAGTAAATTCTCTTTAAAAATTCGATATCGGTTCTTGTAGCATCTTCCGCTGAAAATGCGACAAACAAACCATGGTCTTTTGCATAGTCGACAGCGGTTTCGCATAAGTTAATAGCATCCTGTCTTGTAATGTGCATCTTATGGTCCAAGTGAATGTCTGATGTTCCGACAAATGTGATGATTCCATCCACATCACAATCAAGTGCAGCATCAATGTCCTGAGGTTTTGTTCTGGTCAAACCGAGAATTGTAGCGTCCAAACCTTCGTTGGCTATCGCTTTCACGGATTCCCTTTCCCTTTCAGAAACTATCGGGAAACCTGCTTCAATCTGATGGATTTTAAATTGATCGAGTTTGCGAGCAATTTTTAGTTTGTCCTCTAAACCGAAACAGACTCCAGGGGTCTGTTCCCCATCCCTTAAAGTGGTGTCATAAATTGTGATGTCATCTGGAAATTTTAGTTCAGATTCTTTATTATAATGACTTATAAAATATTGCAATATAATCACTTCTTTTATTAATTAATATTAATTATAATAATAATGTATCAGTTAGTTATATTTAAACTTTCTAAAAGCTCCAGATATGAAGTTCTTTCAAAGCCATCTGTGATGCCTAATTTTTCAAATAATTTAAAAATAGAGTTTTGGGCTTCACTGTAGTCTTCCCCATCGCTTAAAGCTATTTCAATCTCCATATAAGGGTCAAGCCCTTCGATGTCATCTAGGGAAATTTCAAAGTTTTCATAGGTATAATACTGGCGGTTTTTCCTGACTGCCCTTACCTTCCTAAAGCCGATAGCTTCAAAGATGCCGGAGCATTTCCGGGAGTCTTCTATTCCCATTTCAATTTCATGTCTGGTTTTTGACTCCTTATCTATTTTTGGGCCCTTGTATGTTATGAAAATGTTAGTGTCATCATCTTCTTTTGTTGTCCTTATTCTTAAGGCTTCATCAGTTTTTGCAAAATCCACTATGGGACTATTGAAGTAAATGTCTTCCTGAAACTCTTTTTTAGTTTTAACTGCGCCAATTTCGGCTAGCTTTTCTTCCATTTCACTAAAGCTATTTATCTTTGCTTTCACTTCAACTTCAATCATATTATCAACTAATGTCTATTTTGTCATTCAATCTTTTTAATAGAAACACGATTAAACCGTATTGTTTGTAGTAGAGTGCCTTTAGATATATCCTAAAGAATAACGGGAGTTCCTTGATTCCTTTGTTTTTGTTCCAGTTCGGATATTTGTTGGATACATATTTGACGATGTCTTTTATAGTGTCTTCACTGAAATCATCCATAAAGCTGCTCCTGTATACAGTTCCAATTAGCGTATGGTAGACGTTAATGTATTCCAGTTCATCATGGTATTTGTCAAAGATATTGTTCTTTCTGGCGAAATCTTCATTGGTTTCAACCATATCGTAATTGTGATATATCCTTTCATCAAAAGTGTGGGTTATTGAGGATGAATTTTGGATGTAGTTATAAAGCGGCTTTTCCACAATTGAAATCCTGTTGGTCATCATGAATATCTTGGGGAATGTTCCCAGATCTTCGTACCATTTTCCAGGGGGAAATATAATGTCGTTGTCCTTGAAAAGGGATATCTTATATAATTTGTTCCATGCTGCCGGAAATCTGACAAGATTGTAAAATCCGTTTTTCACTTTGTTCAAATCGGTTTTATTCTCATATACCCTATAAAAATAACAGACAGAAATATCAGAGTCATTTTCAATCAGATTGTTATATAATTCCATCAGGAAATCTTTTTCAACATAATCGTCGCTGTCAATGAATGAAACGTATTTTCCCGTTGCCAATTCCAAACCAAAGTTCCTGGCGGATGAAAGGCCTCCGTTTTCTTTATAGGCATAAATCATTCTTTCGTCGTCTTTAATGTTTGCTTCGATTATCTCTTTTGTTTTATCTTGGCTGCCGTCATCAACGAATATCGCTTCAAAATTCGTATAACTTTGATTTTTGATTGAAGTGATGCACTTTTCAACAAGCTGCTCCATGTTGTAACATGGTATGATGATACTTATTTTATCCATTTCAGTTACTCCTCTACTTGCTATTAGGTTTAGTACACATTATATAAATAATCTATTATTGGTTTAATTTAAAAAAGGTGCAATATTTTAATATTTCCGTCGAAATTATGGCTGATATTTCATTTTTCCAAATATTTTTTTCCACATTTTTAAATGTTATCCAGATTTTATTATTTCGATTTTTATGTAATAAATTATAGGTATTTTTATGTAATTTTTATCCAGATTTAAATATTTATTTAAATATCGGCTTTGGAAAAACTTTAACTTGAAAGTAAAATTTTAAATTATTTTTTTTAAAATTTTCGGTAAAATTTACATGACTTATATAAATAAACATACCTTTATATACTATATAAATTAAATATTTTATTAGTAAAAATTTAACACATTTTTTTTGTTTTTTTTTAAATTTTACTATTCTACTTTTAATAAAAATTGGAGGTTTTAAATTGACCGATGTTGATATAAAAATTGAAAACATTGTTGCTTCTGCAAGCATTGGTAAAGACATTGTTCTTACTGAAGTGTCTCAAGCTTTAGAAGGGGTTAATTTTAATCGTGAACAGTTTCCGGGACTTGTTTTTAAACTTAAGGATCCCAAAACAGCAGCATTAATCTTTAGCTCTGGTAAGCTTGTTTGTACTGGAGCAAAATCTATAGATGATTCTAAATTGGCAATCAAAAAGACTGTCGATTTAATGAGGACTATCGATACTGAAATTCCTCACGAATTCGAAATTAAAATTCAAAACATTGTGGCTTCTGCAAACTTAGAATCCACATTAAACTTAGAAGCGGTAGCTTTAGAACTTGAAGATACCGAATACGAACCTGAACAATTCCCAGGTTTAGTATACAGATTATCCGACCCTAAAGTGGTCCTATTATTATTTGGTTCTGGTAAAGTTGTATGTACTGGAGCTAAAACTAAAAGCGACGCCAAACTTGGTGTTGAAAGAGCTTACGATAGATTAAGTGAGCTAGATTTAATATAATTGGTGGTATTATTGATTAAACTTGTAGTATTTGACTTAGATAACGTTATTATTGATGGT
>NZ_JBGUWC010000132.1:0-3972 GCF_045220775.1 Methanobrevibacter sp. | reverse complement strand
CCATAAAAAACCAATTAAAACTCGATGTAACAATATTTTAAAAAAAATCAAACAAATCTGCCAAAATTTAATTTTGGCGGACACCCTTTATGAATATTTTTTCTTTTCTAGGCCTATGAAGAGAGTATAATGGATGTTTTTTTGTTTTAACTTCTTTACAAGTAATATTATCCTTAAATTGTTTAATGTAAGAACATATATTAGGGATTTCAGAAAAATTATCTTTTTTTGTTGTATAAATCAAATATGTGTCATCATAATCAATATAATGTCTTTTGATTTGAAAACCACCAAATACTGCTTTTTTTACATGACTCTCTTCCAAATTATTTTCTAATTTTGTTTCTTCATTTATCATGAAAGCTTGTTTATAATCGGGTGAAGCACCTCTTTGCATTTTATCTTCATCTAGTATATCTTCAATAGTTAAATCAGATTTATTCTCTATTTTTTCTAAAATAGAATAATTATCAACATTGTCTGTTATAAACATGTTTGAAGGAATTTTATCCAATAATTTTTGATTATATGTGGAAAAATTTGATTTTTCTAATAATGCAGGAGCTTTTTCTGAAACATTAATAAAATTACCTACAATAATTTTTGAGTTATACTCTTCTTTATTTTTAAAAATTATAATTGCAGAAGGTTGATTAACTCCTTTAAAAACATTCATCCCCATATTAAGTAATTTAGAAATGTGAAAATTTTTTATTAAAAATTGCCTAAGTAATAAGTAACTTGATTGATATAAAATAACATCAGGTACAATCATTCCAAATAATCCATTTTTATTAAGTTTTTTTGAAAATTCATAAGTGAAATATAAAAATGAATTAATCATTCTTACAACAATTTCACTATTTTTTTCTTTCAAATATTCTAGTTCAATATCTGAAAATGCAGCACCCCATGGAGGATTACCAATTACTGCATCAAAACCTCCATGTTCAAATACTTCTGGAAACTCTTCTTCCCAATCAAAAGGATTAATATTATGAAGTTCTTCTAGGGACAAATCATTAGAATCCAATATGTCTGTACCTATTAAACTGTTTCCACATCGTATATTGTCTCCTAGATAGGGTAATGCCCTTTCTTGGATTAATTTCTGTTGAGCTTCTAGCACATCTTTGTTTTCATCTTCGAGCACTTTTAAAAGTAAGCTCAATTTGGTAACTTCGACTGCTTGAGAGTCAATATCTACACCATAAATGTTATTTACAAGTATTCTTTTCTTTTCTTGGATTGTTAATCTTGGAATTCCGTCCCTACCAATATAGATCGCATTTTTAGGAGGTTTTTCCAAGCTAGTATAATAATCAAGATGCCAATCCAATAACTTTTGGTAAGCGCCTAATAAAAAGCTTCCAGAACCACAAGCAGGATCTACAAATCTCAATTTTGAAACCTGATTTGGAGTTTTTCCTTTAAGAAGTTCAGCTATGGTATTGTCAACAATATATTCAACAATGTATTGAGGAGTATAGAAAACACCACCTGCCTTTTTGACTTCAGGCTTGTCTTCAACCTTAGCTTGGTGACCATCAGTTAATCTAATAACTTTACCTAAAAATTGTTCATAGATATTTCCAAGTATCTCAGTTGAAATCATTGAAAATTCATAAGGACAATCTGGATAATACAATCCGTCAATTATCTTTTTCAGTTTACCGTCATCAACCTTTAAACTAGGAGTTAAAGTGTCTGCACTTAGACTAATACCATCTTCTTCTGAAAAATGAAACAAACCACTATTATATTTCAAATCGGCCTTTTTACACAATTCAATGAATGCTTTGTAAACAGGATATTTTCCTTTTTCATTTTTAGCCAATTCGGTTAATTTCTTTAATTGACCATATCGTTCAATTCCACGATCTTCTGCAATTCTTAAAAATATTATCCGATCAATTATCAATTGCACTGCAAAGTTCAGTTCATCTACTGTTAATTTCTTGTTTCTTAAAGCAATATTCCTTGCAAGTTCCAATCTCCACTCTTCAATAGTTTTTAAAAACTCTGAATCAACAGTTGTTGTTCCTTTTTTATCCCCTTCAATGTTTTTAACATACTGGTCAAACTTTCCAGTCATCACTGCTTCTTTACTAAAGACATTATAAATTTCTTCCCATTTTTCAACATATTCTGTATAATGGTAATATTTGATTCTGTCAACAGTAGTATTGTGAGTTTTTTTAGGTGCAGACTTTGGTTCATAGATTGCATGCTCTTCAAAATCAGTTAAAATTCCCAAAGGAAGGTGGGCACTCCAAGTGTATCTTTTTAGCTGAAATGCATATCTTCTATCATGTTCAATATCTACACTCGGTTTTTTGGCTTCAACGAAAAATATTCTAGCTCCTCCAATTCTAAAGCAATAATCCGGAGCTTTAGGTTTGCCACCTACAATTACTGTGTCTTCAAATTCGACATCCTTAAATTGCGGTGAGGCACCTAATTCATTCGTTACGTCCCAACCTAAAGCTATAAAGAATTTGTTGATAAAATGTATCTTTGTATTTTCTTCATCATAAGCTGCTGTCTTGTATATGTGTTCATTGGTCTTAAACTCCTCAACAAGTTCTGCGATTTTCTTTTTACTAGTTTCAAAATCAATCATCTAGAAACACCATACTCACAATATATAATATTAGTTATGTAAATTATGGTTAATAAAAATAGACTTTGATTTCATGAAAAAAAGATAGTTTTATTCTAAATTTTTAGCCAATATATTGCCTTTATCAGTCAATCTATACAACCTACCTTTTCTTACTTCCGGATTAATGCATTCAACCAGCTCATGCTCTTTTAATTCCCCAAGAACTTTTGAAATATGATTTGTCCTAATCCCAGAATCCCTTGCAATAACACTTGGTATTTTAGGACTTTCCTCCAAAGACTTGATTACTTTAGTCCTATATTTTGAGATATTCACATAGCTGATTTCAGTTAACATTTCATCCGACAATTCCATACTATCACTTATTAACTTCTTACAAAATAAATTGTATCCTCATCATAGCTACTTAGCGCATCATATGCTGCCTGTGTCATGAAGCGGAATTTACCGAAGATTCCATATTCAACACCCATGTATACTGGCCCCGTTGATTTAGCCAAATACATTTGTATGCTTCCTGAATGTTTTAATGGTATTACTGAATATGGATCAAGTGATTCCGTATCCCATGAACTTCCGTTATACTCCTTAATTGCCATGACAGAACTTGTGCAAATAGCTACGCGATAACCTTTACTGACGCCCGTTGGCAATGTTGTTGTGGTTTGTATCTTATCCACAGGCAGTTTCCATCCCGATTCCTCATCACTACCTTGACCTGTATCGCCTTTAGGTCCGGTATCGCCTTTACTGCCTGTTGCACCTGTGTCTCCTTTGGCTCCGGTATCACCTTTAACACCCCGTTCACCAGTATCTCCAGTTGCACCTTTAAGACTATCTAATTGTTCAGGCGTAAAGTCTGAATATTCAAATGCCTTACCAGTTGCACCGGTATCTCCCTTAGCACCGGTGTCACCTTTTAGTTCATCGAATGAAATAACCACATTACCGTCCTGTGAAATAATTACTATTTCACCACGTTCATGATCAACATTAACGGTTGGTGAAAATCCACTAGTTCCAGTATCGCCTGTATCTCCCTTTTCTCCTTTTATGTTTCCTACGTTTTCCCAGTCATCACCGTTCCAGACATAAAGAGAGCCGTTGACCAAATAGCTGTCTCCATCATTACCGGTCGGATGTGCCTCAATCAGTTCCTCGTAAGTGCTATACGAACCTTTAATAGTAAGACCAGCGCCAGTAGCTCCAGTATCCCCAGTCGGGCCGGCCGGTCCAGTATCTCCACTAGGTCCTGTGTTTCCAGTATCTCCCTTAGGTCCAGGTTCTCCTTGCGGTCCAGCTGGTCCAGTCTCGCCTTTGTCTCCTTTACTGCCTTTCGCACCAGT
>NZ_JBGUWC010000131.1:0-5108 GCF_045220775.1 Methanobrevibacter sp. | reverse complement strand
AATTAGTTTGAATATACGAAAAATAATTGAAATTAAGCCTAAAAATTTTTTGACAAAAAATCAAAAATCAATTTTGGCGGACTCCCTTTCAAGGAAAATATTAAATTAACTAAAAGAGAAATAATGTAAATGTTATAGTAAACAAGTTTTAGGAATGAATTACTATTAATGCGCTTCCTTTATTGGAAGTTTAATTATGACTTTAAATATTGTTAAGGGTGTTTAAGTGAGTGAACAGAAATTAGAGATTTTTAACGTTTTGGATTTTTTAAATAAAGGTAATAAACTTGAAGATGTTTTAAAGAAAGGGCCTTTTGGTACTTTTCCTTCAGCACAGGATTGCATTAAATATTTGGTTGATGAAGGATATCTTGAAGGTGAATTCGAAGCAAAGGATTCAACCGGTGAAGAATTGACCGCTGAAGAGATATCCAAAAAATACACTGTTGCAGAACTAAAAGATATTCTAAGAGAAAACGGTTTAAAGGTTTCAGGCAAAAAACAGGAGTTGGTTGAAAGAGTTTTGCCTGTGTTAAATGGAAGTTCTGGCGAAATCGAACCTGTTGATGATGAAACATCTTATGATTTAAAATTAACAGATAAAGCTTTAAAATTCATTTATGATAATCAGTGGATTGATCTTTACATGTTTGCGCTTGTAATGTTTCGCTTTGATGATTATGAAACATATGTCAGCAATTCATCTGAAGACATGATTCAAACCGCACATAATTTCTGTGATGAAATCATCTCAAAAGCATTGATGGCAAATCAATTTGTAGTATTCATAGATGCGCTTTCTGCAAAGGCGCATGTGTTTGCATATGATAATGATTATGAATCATTCATGGATTATGATTTGCAACGCTTCATTTTAGGATTGAATCCGATAGTTATGGATGCACAAACTTATGCAAAATATGATGTTGTTAGTTATGCAAATATTGTTAATATGAAAAATGTTACTGAAGAATTGGATTTGGGTAGTCTAAAGAAAAGGTTTGACAGAATTTGGGCAAAATCAAATATCAGAAATACTACCGTGCCTAAAAAGACAGCATATAAAATATTGCTAAAGGCTTTCTCACTTGCAGATGAAGTGGATGCGGGCGACAAAATCGAAGAGCTTAACTTTGATTTGAAAGAAAAATACTTCAATAAAAAATTTGGAATTTAGATTATGAGAAGCAAGGTTGCAGGAATTGTCTTCATTGTTGGTAGCGTATACTATATTTTAGCTGAAGCTATTTCCGCAGCTTTTTTCAATGCTTCCATTTTCAGCACCTACATTTTTCACACCATTTCCGAGCTGGGAATTCCGAATGGAAACTCACCATTGTTCTGGCTGATGAATTCCGCTTTTATATTAATTGGTTTGGCTCTTATTTTTGGCAATTTTTACAAGTTTAAAGATTGCATTGTTAAAAATAAGGTTATTTTTTATATCTTAACATTGATTACGGGCATTGGAGTTATTATTGTTGGTCTGATTCATGGCGGAAATCCGTTTACCCTCGGTTATCATATGTTAGGGGCCATGATGGCTATTTTAGGTGGAAATATTCTTTTAATTCTTGTTTCAAGGTCAATGCAGGAATTTGGAATCTATCAAAAGATAACATTGGTTTTAGGCATAATCGGTTTGATTGCATTTTGGATAATGTTTTTCAGCATGGAAAATGTCTACATGCCTGTGTTTGAAAGGCTCTCCGTATACACCATGATTATTTGGAGTTTTTTGACTGGAGTTTATATTCTCAGAAATTAATTTTAGACTCAATTATTTTTAATAATCAGCCGGCATCCTGACTTTTAAGAACATGACTATTTAATATTTCTAATCACCATATGATTTGCATATGCTTTTTTTTTTAACGTGGTAGTCTATTCTTTAAATTCTTCTAAAAATTCCCTAAACAGATTTACAAATAGTGAATAGTCATAATTGTAAACAAAGTCCTGAGCATCAAAAATATAGATTTCTAGGTTTTCAATTTTATCTTTAAGAGGATATGTGTCAAATTCAGGTGAATAGTAAATCTCTTCGGAAGTGCTGACAATCAATGTTTTCGCTTTAATATTGGATAATTTATCTTCCACATCATAATTTAATGTGGCGTCATTTCTATATTTGAAATCATATATGTCTTCGCTGGAGCCTTCCTCAATAAAAGTATCCATAAGCATATCAAGATCTTCGCGAGAAAAATTTTGAAATGCTCTTTTGGAAAAATATTGGGTATAAATTAATGCATTAATTGAAAACATAAGTTTAGATAACTGGTCACTATAAACGGTATCTAAATACGCATCTGATGACTCAATTAAATTGCCTATGGCTTTGGACATAATGTAGCGATAACCATTTGTTTTAAAAGAGCTGCTGCCTATAATTAAAAATTCCATTTCATCTGGATATTCACATCCCCAAGTAAAGGCTTCATAACCTCCTGTTCCAACCCCTAATATACCAAGGATATTGTTTATATTAAATACCTCAGTTAAAAATTTTCTTTTGAAATTCACACAATCCTTAATTGAGTATTTTGGAAAATCAAATTTTAATTTAGTTGTAGACGGTGAACATGATTCGGGAAAACCCAATGAAGTAATTGATATGTAAAAAAAGTTAAAGTCCGCTAACATGCTTCTTGGACCGAGCAGCTGATTGAGATCTTCAATGGATAAGCAATTTCCATTGAATCTATGGCAATAGATGATTGCGTTGATGATATTGCCTTCTTCATCATATCTTGGAGTACCGCGGGTGGTATATTCCACTTCAACATCTTGAAGAACATGGCCGTTTTCAAATTCGAACTCCTCCAAAACATGTTTTCTATAACCTAATTTGGAATCTTCAATAATCATATTGCTCATTAATTGATTTTATTTAATGTGATATATAAAACAATTAGGCATATCTTTTTTACATTAAGGAATATCTGATAATGTTGATGATGAAAGGGGGGGGGAGAAAATGATTTGGATGAAGTAAGTGCTAATCCAGTTAC
The DNA here is from genome assembly GCF_045220775.1 of Methanobrevibacter sp. Classification (GTDB taxonomy): domain Archaea; phylum Methanobacteriota; class Methanobacteria; order Methanobacteriales; family Methanobacteriaceae; genus Methanocatella. The sequence continues at coordinate 2,094 of NZ_JBGUWC010000131.1, read as the reverse complement.
ATATTCAGGGATGTCTCTGGTAGTCTGTTAAGTTGATTGAATGTTCAATAATTTAGTGAGGTGTTCAATATGCTTTTCATGCTCTATTTTTTTATGGAAATGTTTAGTTAAATCAATAAATGGAGAAAAATTTTCATTATTTTCTTTAATTTAGTATTTTTGTTCATATTTAGATATATTCTTAAAAATGTTTATTTTTTTTGCATAATTTTTAGAATAATTATGTTATATTTATATGACTTGTGCTGTTTTGCAATTTTTGATTTTTCAAAATAACTATTTTAAGATGATTATGTTTCAACTGTTCATTTTTTTGTTATTTTGTTTAGTGATGAATATGTTTTTATATGTTATTTATAGATTTTTAAGTATATTATTAAATGATATTTTTTTTTTGAGAGATGGATGAAAATGAAATTCAAAAAGAGTATGTTCATATTGATTCTTGCTGTTTTTCTCATAAGCATTGCTGGTGTATGTGCTAGTGATGTGAATGATATGGCTGTGGCCAGCCAAGAGGATGCAGTAACTGAATTAGTTGATGAAAACCCGATAACGGTTGAAGATAATGAACCTGCACTTACTGCAGCAGATGAGGAAATATTGTCTGATAGTGTTGCTGATGAAAGTGTGGGTGCGGAAAATGATTTGGATGAATTAAGTGCTACTCAAAGTACATATTCAGGGCTGTCTAGTGAGATAGGTTCTGGAGGAAATATTAAGTTAAACTATGATTATTACACATATGATGAGGGAGATACTATTGAAATCACTACTGATGATAGTGTTATTGATGGTAATGGTGCCATTATTGATATGGCCGGATCACTTATTCAAGCATTCAGTGTAACAGCTTCTAACGTAACAATTAAAAATCTAAACATCATAAACGCTAATGCAGAGAAAAGTGGTGCCGCAATTTTCTTTAATAAAACCGGTTTTGTTGAAAATTGTAATTTTACTAATAACACAGCTTCCGGAACTTACTCCGGTGGAGGTGCAATCTGCTTTAATGCTACTTCTAATGTGATGAATTGTAATTTCGTTAATAACACTGTTTCTAGCCTTATAAATGGTGGTGGTGCGATTTACTTCATTAATGGTGCAGGTAATGTTATAAATTGTAATTTTACCAAACGTTGCTTCTGGTGATTTTAATTTAAATAGTGGTGGTGCTATCTGTTGGATGGGTACTAATGGTCATGTTTCTGATAGTAGTTTTGTGAATAATTTTGCTAAGCGCAGTGGTGGCGCTATACATTGGAATAATGATAATGGTGTTGTTTCTGGCTGTAGTTTTGTAAATAATTCTGCTAAGTCTGGCGGTGCTATTTATTGGCAAAAGGATAATGGTGTTGTTTCTGGTTGTGTTTTTGTGAATAACAGTGCTGAAGATGATGGTGTTATCTATTTCTTGAATTTGAGAAGTCATGGTACACTTCAGGGTCAAAACTTAACAATTAATGACAATATTTTCCTGAACAATGAGGGCCTTGCAATTAGTTTCTATGAAAATGATTCCACTTCCAATGTGGATTACAATTGGTTTGGAAATAATGCAACCAATTATGATATGGCGCCAGGAACCAATAATACAGGAATAACTACTTGGTTGTTTTTAAATGCAACAGCAGATTCTGCTTCAATTTCAATTTCTGAATCATCCGATATATTATTTAAACTTTATTCATATGATTCTACAGAAGTATCTGATTATGACAACAGCAAATTGCCTGTCGTTAATTTAACTGTTGCTGCTACTAATGGTGATGTTGATAAGGAGACTATTGTTTTAGGCGATTCTGTAGTATATACTCCGAATAGTGTAGGTGATGCTAGTGTTACTGCATCAATAGAAAATGCCGAATATACAATCGTATTAGATGTCGTTAAATCTGATTCTGTTTTGTCTGGTGATAATCTTGTCATGTCTTATAAGGATGGTTCTGCTTGGGTTGTTACTTTGACTGATGGTGTTAATCCTATTGCGGGTGCTGCTATTAAAGTTGGTATTTATGGTAAGGTTTATAATCGTGTGACTGATGCTGATGGTGTTGCTCGTTTAGTTGTTAATTTGGCTCCTGGTTCATATGC
>NZ_JBGUWC010000130.1:0-6740 GCF_045220775.1 Methanobrevibacter sp. | reverse complement strand
AATACAATCAATGAAGTTGGGTAAACAGCAACACCATTATAAGATTTGTTTAAAACAAAGGTGTTGTCACCATCAACAACAAGGCCGGTTACGTTATAAACAACTAAACCGTAAGCACGAGTACCATAGTTACCTAAGTTACCTTGATCACGATAATTAGCAATAGGAGCAATCACTTGACCATTGAAAGTAGTATTCCAAGAATTAAAGTCGCCAGTAGCAACATTATCCCAGTTATATGAAATATATAACAATGCCTCTTTAACACTACCGTCACCTAAATCAACAGCAAGAACATCAGTCCTATTAGTTGTTTTAGCATTAATATAAGTATTGCCATTCACAATTACGACATCACCAACGAAAGTGTACTCCCTTACAGTTGGGTCAGCACCAGGATAAGCATAATCCTTACCTAAATTACCATTATAAACGATAACAAATGAGAAATCATCACTATTAATCGGACCGTTAGCATCTTCAACAACAACAGTATAAACAACATTCTCATTATTATTACCGATAACAGTATTTTCGGTAACAGGCCTAATAGTAGTATCAACGAAATTCAAAGTATAAGTCTCACCAACAACATAATCAGCAATAGTCTCACTACCAACTAACTGATCACCAATGAAAACATTAACAAGAACATCTTCACCATCGACATTACCATTGTTTTTAACTTTTACAGTTAATCTGTTTTCAACACCAGCATAAACACTAGGAACAGAAGTATATTCACTATTCATAGCAATTTCAGCACCAGGTACTTGTTTTGCTTTAGTAACAACCAATACTTGTTCATAAACAACAACAGTTGTCATAGCTTTAGGATTGGTTAAATACCATGCATCATTATCTTCACTGATAACGTCAGTTACATTAGCTAGATATGCGAAACAGGTATTGTCACTTGAATAACTGCTCCAAATACTATTGAATTCTTTGCCGTTGAACAATAAGTTTCCATCAGTGCTTCCACTTGCTGAACCTGCAAATACATACCAGGATGCATCAGTCATGTCAGTTAAATTAATATCTTCATATGGGACAAATACGTTTGTTTTTCCAGCATATTCTTCATTATAATATCCATATAAAACATCACAGATGTCAGTAAAGTAAACATCTTTAATTTGAGTGCTACCTGGTTGATTATATAAAACCATTAAAGTAGATGGATATAATGCGCAGTTACCGGTTTTTTCAATTACAAAGGTATTTTCACCATCAACAAAGTAGTCAGTTACGTCAAATACAGCAAGACCATAGCCATAAGCTCCGTAATAACCTAGATTTCCTTGGTCTTTTTCAAGTGCAATATAATCGTTGGTTATATCAGCATCATCAAATGTTAAAGTCCAACCATTTGGGAAATAAGATGTATCCCAATTATAGTTGAAGTAAAGGAAAGCTTTGACTAACTCTGCACCTTCAGGAAGAGTGATGTCCCAGGTTTCAGTTCTGGACCTAGTAAATTGGTCTGCATATTTGCTAATGTCCTGTGAGGCTATAATAATGTCCCCATCAATGGTGTAAACTCTATTAACTTGATTATCATGACCGTCATATGCATAGGTTTTATTTAAATAACCATCATATGCGATTTTCTTATTATATGTTTTTGAGTCTAAAACGACATCACCATATTTTACATTAACAGTGTATGTAACAAGATTATTGTTGTATTGACCACTGACTGTTTGTTCTGTGATGTCTCTGATGGTAGGGTCATTTATAACCAAAGTTGTGACTCCACTAGCTAATGAATCAATTGTTTCGATTGCAATTACAGTATTTCCTTCGCTGCTTACAACTTCAACAACAACGTTTTCTACAGCATCGGTTTCTTGATTGTTGATTTTTACTGTTAAATTGTTGTCAACACCTGCAAAGACTCCTTCGCTCCATGGAGTAGTTAATGCATTAACAACAATGTCAGGAAGAATTACTTCTTTTTCGGTTGCGGTCAATAAAACAAGAACGTTTTTATAGGATCCTCCGTTATTGGTGTAACCGAAGTTTGTGTTTGAACCTTGTCTGAAGTAATCGCTTAATCCATTGTTTTCAGAAGTCCAATAAGCATTGATATAGAAACTGCCTGATTGGATTGTTGTAGGATTGCCAATAAGGTTATTGTTCAATTTGAAATCTTTAGCTTGAGTACTGGACAATGCAATGTTTTGTAAGGTAAGATTATCTTTTGGACCTGTGTATGAACGGGTAGTAAGAGCATCTGTTTGAACATCACTGCCACCAGTCCAATGTTGACCAACATCTAACCAGTAGGTAATGTTGTCATTATCACCATCATCATAAGCCAAGAACAAAGTAATCATTTTAATTCTACCATCAAAACCGTTTCTACCAGCAATTTTGGAATTAGAAACACTGATTGTAATAGAATCGCCAGCATTTAAAGTGGCAACAGCACCAGTTATATTATAATGGTATTGGTAATCGGAATACTGTTTAGTTGTATGGCCATTAATTGTATAAACTGTATCGTCACTTGCCTGATTGCCTGTGTAAACTAAATCTTCGGAACCGATTGTTGTGGTTGAATCAGTTGTTAAAGTAACATCTGAATGTAATCCATAAGTATTGGAATCACCACTTCCAGAATAGGAATTTATAATCACAATAGCAGATTTGATATTTGTAAGACCTTCAGGAAGTGTATATACAAGACTTCCACTGGTAGTCCATGGATTTACACTGATTATCTTAGCTTCACCGGAAACAACACCAGTATCAAATAAATACATTTTATTTACTGTAGTTGGAATGTTTTCTTTAATAGCTAATGGTAAATCCATCTCTTCACTATCTACAGTAACTGTACTGGTAAGTGTTTTATAGCCAGAAGCGGTTACTGTAACAGTATAATCACCATATTGAACATTTTGAATATCACAGACACCTTCATCATCAGTAGTGCCAGTGTAAGTATTGTCACCAGATAAAACTACATTAGCATTAGCAATAGGTTCAATGTTATTGCAGACTACAGAAACATGAACAGTACTGTGTGTAGGTAGAGCAGTAAGAGTTACATCTAAATCATTCGCGAAATCGTTTACAGTAAAGGTACCGGTAAAGTCTTCATAACCATTTGCAGTTACTGTAACAGTATAATCCCCATAAGGAACAGTGTCAATAGTACCTAAACCTAAATCATCAGTAGTGCCTGTATAAGTACGTTCACCATCAGATAAAACTACATTAGCATTTTCTACAGGGCCATCAGCATCTGTTACGCTAATATAAACATCACCTAAAGGTTCTTCTTCAAATTCTTTAAACAACAAGAGATTTGTTTTATAGGATCCCCATCCTTCTTGGCTAGCGCCGAATGAAAAGTCCATATCGTCACCCTCTGGGAAGAAATCACCTATATAACACTCATCAGTATCCCAATAAGCATGGATATAATATGGGCCTTTTAAAACCTCAATAGGATCGTTTAATAATTCTCCATTAATCATATACTCTTGAGCATAATAACTGGACAATGCAATGGTCTCTAAAGTAATGTTACAGCTGTCAAATTCATAAGAAGCAGTAGGAATGATTTCATGTCTTTCGCCTTGAGTCCAAGACTGACCGATACCAAACCAATAGGTCATTTTATCATTATCGTCATCGTCATAAGCCAGGAACAAAGTAATCATTTTGATTCTTGCATCAAAACCGTAAGAACCATATCTGGAATTTGCAACATTAATAGTAAGAGAACTTCCAGCATTTAAAGCAGCAACAGTATCTGTTATATCATAAACATACTGATAATCTGAATACTGTTTGGTAGTATGGTCATTTATTACATAAATGTTAGGGTCGTTTGTTTGAACACCATAATAATATAAATCCTCAGAGCCTAAAGTTGTGGTTGAATCAGTTGTTAAAGTAACATCTGAATGTAATGCATAAGTTTCAGAACTTCCACTTCCGGAATAAGAATTTATAATAACGATTGCATATTTGACATCTTTAACAGCACCCGGAAGAGTAACCTGAAGACTACCGCTAGTTTCCCATGGATTTGCACTATATATCACAGCATCACCAGAAACAACACCATCGTAAGTTAAATAAATACCGGAATCATCCTCACCGCACAATGGGTCTATTTTAGTAAGAGTTAATGGTAAATTAATCTCATCACCATCTACAGTGACTGTACTGGTGAGTTCTTCATAACCATTGGCGGTCACTGTAACAGTATAATCTCCATAAAGAACATCTTCAATGTCGCAAACACCTTGTCTATTAGCAGTGCCTGTGTATGTTTCACTGCCAGTTAACACTACTTTCGCGTTAGGCACACCAGCATTATCGGATGTTACAGAAGCGTGAACAGTACCAGTTGAAGGAGCTGATGCTGAATTAACTGTAATATAAACATATGATTCAACCATTTCTGGATTACCCATTTCCACAAACTCAATGAAATACTCCATAGAATCCTCTGGAGTAAATGTTAGTTTATACTTTGTAGCACTTGCAGGAAGATTCCATGATGAAATATCAAGATTGAATTCACCGCGGTCTATCCATACACTACCGCTATTAGCTCCACTATACAATACACCGAAATTACCATTTGAATTCTTGGAATTTCCAGAATACAGAGTACCATGAATTGTATAACTATCCCCTTCATTGATAGTTATTTCATCTTCATCAAATTTTATCCATGAATCACTTGAGGAACTAGGATAGCTTAATGCATCATCATTATCAGCTTCCAAAGCTCCATCATCAACATTATCAATTTCCAAACTTCCATCATCAATATCGGCATCTAGTATTTCAGCGCTTTCATCTGCAATAGCTACAGTGCCATTGTCACTGTCAGCAGCAGATACCGCGGAAATGGAAAGCACCAATACAAACATCAATACCAACAATGGAATCGATTTTTTATGTATCAAAAAAAACCTCCTTATAAATAAATGAATTAAAATAACTAAATTTAGTTACATTATATAAATATAAAAAAAAATATTAATAAATTTAACTAAATTATTACTAATTAATTAAAAAAATATAAAAAAGTATTACGATAATTTGAAAATAAGACAAAAATTGTATACATTCACTGAATAAAAAAGGAATAAAGAGAATTAATCTCCTTATTTAATTCGAATTAATATTTTTTTGGTGCAAGCCTTGTAGGTTTTATCCCCTTTAAACTTAATTGCTGCTCTAAATTTACCTTTTTTAGTCAATTTTATGGTAAATTTAGCTACACCCTTGGCATTAGTTTTTGCAGTATAAGTTTTACCGTTGACTCTTAAAGTTATTTTTTTACCTTTTTTAAGGTAAGTTTTACCATTGACTTTGTTTTTAACTGTTTTTAAAGTCACTTTGATTTTTTTGGATTTTGTTTTAGCTTTAAATGCTTTGTTAGAAGCTTTTATAGAAGTTGACTTTTTAGTCACGGTAAATTTTATTGAAGCAGGTTTGGCTGCATTGTAGTTGTCATCACCCTGGAAGGAGACTGAATATGTGTAGGCTTTAGCGGTAGAAACACTTATCTTCCAACCTGCTCTGCCCTGACTATCAGTGATTACATTATGACTTACCCCATTGAAAGTTATTTTAACCAATTTATTTGACAAAACATTGCCGTCAATATCTTTTAAAACAGCATACAAAAAGGCACCCCTTTCACCGGCAGAATAATCAACCGCTACACGAGTAGAAGTAGAATCAATTTTAATTATTGTGTCTTTTTTGACTGTTACCACAAAATCGGTGCTGCCAATAGGATATTCCACACCGTCTCCGACAATTGCTGTAATTAGCGCCTTTCCGGATTTAACAGCGGTTATCATACCGTTTTCGTCAATTGTTGCAACACTTGTATCATTGGAGATATAGGTTACATTTAGAATTGCCGGATAAACAGTTGGATTAACAGTAACCTTTGAACCGACAACCATATTTAACTTATTAAAATCAAATTTAATGCTTGTTTTCACTTTCTTTTCAACAACCAAAACCTGTTCATAGGCAACTGTAGTTGATGATTGCGGACAAGAAATAAACCAAGCCTCATTATTTTGACTGATGCTTCCGGTTACATTGAATACATACGGGCGGCAATCATTAGGACTATAACCTGCAAATGGGTTCACTGCTGTAACATTATTGAAGCTTAAATTATTATTCAAACTGGATGATCCGGAGAATACATACCAATTGGCTTCAATCAAATTGGTTAAATCCACATCATTGAAGTTAACAACAAACTTAAGCAAATCATCATAACCGCTTGGATTATATAATGGATAGTATACATCACAAATATCGCTGAAATAAACATCTTTAACAGTATTGCTGTTAGTTAAATTATACAATACATACAAGGTAGATGGATATAAAGCACAATATTTTGTTTTATTAATTACAAAGCTGTTATTTGCATTTACATTATAAAAATCGGTGACATCAAATACTAAAAGTCCATAGTTGTATGCTCCCCATATACCAAGGTTACCCCTATCCATCTCATGAGAAATATACTCATTGAGAATATCATGGCCGTTGAATTCCAATGTCCAGCCATCAGGGAAGAATGATGTATCCCAATTGTAATTGAAGTACAATAGCACTTTAACTATTTCAGCATCTTCCGGAGTTTTAATGTTCCAAGTTTCGTTTCTATACAATGTATATTGATCCCTATATACACCCACATCCTGTGTAGCTATAATGATATCTCCGTT
>NZ_JBGUWC010000129.1:0-17166 GCF_045220775.1 Methanobrevibacter sp. | reverse complement strand
TTAGTATATGCAGATAGTTTTTTATATTTTAAAATTCTATCTTAGTATAGGCAGATAGTTTTTTATATTTTAAAATTCTATCTTAGTATAGACAGAAATTTTAAAAAATGTTTATATTAAGTAATTTTCTTTATTAAATGATATTGGATGTGTTTATATGCATAAATTGATTAAAAGAGAATCATATATTGAACAGTTTGATAATTATGTTGATTCTGACTTTATTAAAGTTTATTTGGGAATTAGAAGGTCAGGAAAAACAAGTTTACTATATAATATAATGGATGAACTTTATAAGAGGGGTGTAAAAAAAGAAAATATTATTTTTATTTCATTTGAATCTCCAGAATATAAAAATATTGAGGATTCTAAAGAATTGGATGAAATAATCGATGAAAAAATAAAAAATATTAAAGATAGAGTTTATTTGTTTTTTGATGAAATTCAACAAGTTCAAGGATGGGAAAAATCTATAAATGGGTATAGAGTTTCTTTTGATTGTGATATCTATATTTCAGGTTCTAATTCAAAATTGTTATCTGGAGAATTAGCAACTCATTTAGCAGGCAGGTATTTGACTATTAATGTGTATCCCTTTTCTTTTAAAGAATTTTTACAATATCATGAAGAAATTGAAGGTATAAAATTAACAAAAAGTTCAATTAATGAACTATTCGATGATTATTTTGATTATGGTGGAATGCCCGGTATTTTATCATTAAGCGGGAATCGTATGAAAACTGAAGGTTTAAGAGATATATATACATCAATTTTATTGAATGATATTATTTCACGTTTTAAAATTGATAAAATTGATTTGTTGCAAAGATTCATTGAATATATGATAGGAAATATCGGTGAAACATTTTCATCGAAAAGTATTAAAAATTATTTAAATGGAAATAATATTCGTACTACACAGGATACATTATTAAAATATAATAAGTATTTGCAGCAAACATTTTTTATTTCAAAATGTCGTCGTTTTGATATTAAAGGAAAAAGAGCACTTACAATTTATGAAAAGTATTATTTGATGGATCATGGTTTTCATAATGCATTGATTGAGAAAAGTGCAAGAAAAATCCCTCGCATTTTGGAAAATATTGTGTATATTGAACTTTTAAGAAGGGGTTATAATGTTACTGTTGGGAGATTAGATGAAAAAAATGAGGAAGACGGCAAAGCTAAAGAAATAGATTTTGTTTGTGAGAAATCAGGCAGATATGTATATATTCAAGTAGCTTATCTTTTAACAACAGATGAAACAATTAATAGAGAGTTTACTCCTTTCTTTAAGATTCCTGATAAATATGATTCATATGTTATTAGTACAGACAGATTTGATTTTTCACAAAATGGTGTAAAACATTTGAATATCATTGACTTTTTATTGGGTGATGATATTTAAAATATATATTAAATTAATTACAAATGTATAACTGGTGATATAATGGTATCCGAAAATATGGAAAAAGCTTTAAACGGACAATTAAATGCTGAAATTTATTCAGGATATTTATACTTATCCATGGCAGCTTACTTTGAAGATGAAGACTTAGCAGGATTTGCAAATTGGATGAGAGTACAAGCAGCTGAAGAATTAGAACATGGAATGAAATTCTATGACTACATTATCAGAAGAGGAGCTTCCGTAACCTTAACCGAAATTGAAGGACCTCAAACTGAATGGGATTCTCCGGTAGCTGCATTTGAACATGTTTTAGAACATGAAAAAAAGGTAACTGGTCTTATTAACGATTTAGTTGATTTGGCTATTGAAGAAAAAGACCATGCAACCAACAACTTCCTGCAATGGTTTGTTGAAGAACAAGTCGAAGAAGAAGAAAATGCAATGGAATTGGTTGCAAAAATCAAACTCGCTGATGGCGACAACAGATTAATTTACGAATTAAACAAAGAATTAGGTGCACGTGCACCATCTGCAGACTAGATTAAATTCTAGTCTTTACTTATTTTTTTTGGTGTTTTGATGTATTCAGATGGCCCTACGGATGAAGCGCAAGTCGATTCAACAGAATTCGATGCAAAGTTACTTGGTGAAAATGAATTGGGCAGTGTACATATTCACGGTCCTTTTGGGGATTCGTCTTCACAAATCAGGATTGCATATCTGATTGGCATGCATCCTTTAGAGAGCAAATCCCACAGGGCTTTGTTTGATATAGTAACTTCAAGTGACGATTTGAAATATTGCTATTATATATACAACATCAATGTTAACGATAAGGATTCCGAAAGCGAAGGGCGTGATGAAGGTCAGCTATTGGCCCAGGAATTTGTAGCGCCTCACATAATCAATGAAAAATACGATTTGTTTTTGGATATTCACTCCAATAGGGGATCTCACGGACCGGGGGATTATCAGATAACCAATTTCGTATTCGCTCCAGGTTTTGATGAAAAATCATCCAAATATATGGATATAATTATCGATTCTATTGAAGGCATTGTTTATTATGCGCCCGAATTCAGATCAAGCCCTTCATTTATTACTGAACCTACTTCAAAAGCGGGAATAGCTACCATTGTTTATGAATGTTATTCTTTCGAATCAATGGAGGTAACATGCGGCCTGGCAGAAAAATTAGTCCGTGTTGTTGATAATTTAGAGTTTTAAAACTATTTTTTTCTCATGATTTTTATATAATAAAATTTATTATATATTAAGTTCATAAATTAATTGTTTATTTAAAAAATGGAAGTGAAAAGAAATGATAATTAGAGCCCCTTCAAGAATTCATATGTCTCTCATTGATTTAAATGGGTCATATAGAAGAGTCGATGGTGGAATTGGTTTAGCATTAGCTGACCCACAATTCGTTTTAGAATCTGAGCAAATTGAAAGCGGAATAGAACTTGAATTTGCTGACACTGTAACTGATGAAGAAGCTATTTTGGAATGTAAGGAAAAGATTCCTAAAGCAGCTCAAAAAACTCTTGATTATTTTGATATAGATTCAGGTTTTAAATTTACAGTTCACCAAACATACCCTCCGCATTCCGGATTTGGAAGCGGAACACAGATTGCAGTTTCCACTGCTCATTTGATTACTGAAACAATGGGCATTGAAGTGGAAAGCAGAATATTAAGCAGTATTGTCGGAAGAGGAGGAACTTCTGGAATCGGAACATATACTCACGATTTGGGAGGATTCATCTTAGACGGTGGACACAGTAAGGAAGAAAAACCTTTGTTCTTGCCTTCAGGTGCATCAAAAGCAAAACCTGCTACATTAATTGCAAGGTATGACTTCCCTGAAGAGTGGAAAATCTTAATAGTCATCCCTAAAATCGAAAAGCACATGGAAGGTTCCGATGAAGTGGACGTATTCCAGACTTACTGTCCTATTCCAAAAGAGGAAGTGGAACAAGTATCTCATTTGATTTTAATGAATCTCGTTCCGTTCATGCTGGAAAAGGATATCAAGAACTTCGGATGGGTAGTAAGCGAGCTTCAAAAAGTAGGTTTCAACAAATTGGAACACAGCTTGGATGACAGCTACCTACCAACCATGCAGGCTATGGAAGACGCCGGAGCTTATGGTGCGGGTATCAGTTCTTTCGGACCTGTTTTATATACTGTGTTTGATGAATCAAATGAGTTCATTGTCGATAAGATCAAAGAGATGATGGAAGGCAAAGGAACCGTATTTGTAACTAAAGCGCAAAACCATGGATTTGTTATTGAAAAATAATCAAATCTCTTAATTTTCTTTTTTTCTTAACGGAATTTTTTTATGAGAGAAAATCCCAAAACTTTACTTTACATTTTAGCGTTAGCTTCGCTAGGCATCAACACTCCATTAAGCATTGTTGGGATAATCTCGCAGATATCTGCTCATTTCAATACCACAATCGCTATTTCAGGATTGTATGTTAGTTCATTTACATTTACAATAGCTGTTTGCGGATTGTTCATTCCAATCATTTTTTCAAGGTATGAGCGCAAAAAAACATTTTTATCCATTTTAACCGTGTTTGCGATTTCTAATTTTGTAATTATCTTTTCAGATAATCTTTATCTGTCGTTATTCTTTAGAGTGTTTTCTGCGGTATTCTATCCCTCATTCATTTCAATAGCCTTGACTGTTTGTGAAGAGATTGCTCCTGAAGGCGAAAAGCAGGATTATATAACCAAAATTCTTTTGGGAATTTCCATTGGAAGCATTGTGGGGCTGCCTATAACAACCGCTCTTGGAACGATTTTCAATTATGAAATTGCGATGTTGTGGATATTTTTGATAAATCTCCTGTCATTGATTCTAATATCATTGTTCTTTCCAAGAATCAGCGGAAAGGCCAAAAGTTACGAGATGCCATTGTCTAACTTGAAATCAAAGGAATTTATGGTAGCGTCAATTGCAATAATCATGATGCCTATTGGGGCAAGCATTGTCTACAATTACATGCCTTATTTCCTTCAGACAGTAAGCCACATACTTACATACAAATTAGGAATTCTCCTTTTTGTCTATGGGATAGTTTCCATCATGGGAACATGGATAGGCGGAAAACTGATAGTATATAAGGATAAAGCCACCTTGCTGATATTCCAATTGGTATGCGGATCTGTATTTCTATTGATGTATCTTTTTGCCCAATACTTGATTCCGATTTTGATTTTGTTCATGATATTCGGAGTCCTGGATGGAATGGGTTATAATCTCATCCAATACGTTGAAAGTTCCGTTTTATCTGATACTCCTGAACTTGCCAATGGAGTATTTTTAAGCATACTGAATGGTGGAATAGCCATAGGTACTGCAATTGGGGGATTTTTGGTAAATGACTTTGGTGTAATGTCAATATTTATTGGTGGGGTTGCATTTTTAATATTGGCTTTCATATTACTTTATTATGTAATATTTGGTCTTAAAATTAGTTTAAAATATAGTTAAAGTGTTTCAATAGAAAAATAGAATGGATTTGGAAGTTAAAAGAATTAACTTCCAAATAAAGATATGTATTTAAAAGTTTAAATTTCAAATCCGCCGTCACATTTGATGATTTGGCCGTCTAAGAAGGTACATTCATCGCTTGCGAGGAATAATGCTAATTCAGCAATGTCTTTACCTTCACCACATCTTTTGACTGGGCACATGTCAATCATGTTTTGCAATACTCCAGGGCCTCCGATACTGTCTACCATTGCGGTGTGGATAAGACCTGGTGCGATACCGTTACATCTGATTTCTGGACCTAATTCCCATGCCATGGATCTGGTTAATCCCATCATAGCGTGTTTACTGTCAACATATGCAGCGAATCCGTGGTGAGCTCCGAAGGATGCTACAGAACAGGTGTTTACGATAGTTCCTTTTCCTTTTTCTTTCATTACTGGTGCAACGAGTTGTGTTAAGACTAATGCGGATGTAACATTGACATTGAATACTTTGTTCCATTCTTCAAGGGTTAAATCCATTAATGGGGACATTGAAAGTACTCCTGCATTGTTGAATAAGATGTCAATGGTTCCGTAAGCTTCCATGGTTTCGTCAAATATTTTTGGTACTTCATCTAAGTTTGCCATATCTACGATTACATAGATTGCTTCACCGCCAGCAGCTTTGATATCATCTACAACTGCTTTTGCTCTTTCTTCGTTTCTTCCGCATACGACTACTTTTGCTCCTTCAGCTGCAAATAATTTTGCAGAGTCTCTGCCCATTCCGGAGGTTGCTCCGGTTATGATTGCTACTTTTCCATCTAGTTTTCCCATTTTTATCACCTTTTATTTAAAATTAACATGATAAATCATGATAATCGTAATAATAAATTTGTTTTTAGTGATATTTAAATATTTTTAATTAATTTTCGTTTTAATGGAAATTATTTAGCAAATTCAGATATTATTGAAAAATATTTAGCAAATTACTTATCCTCTGAATATTTTTAAAATTTTCTTATTGATTTTTTTCTTCTCTAAAAAGTCCAAAAGTTTATTTTGGATAAATGTAACACAAATTGAACATATTAAAACTATAATGAATGTTAAAATCCAGTCCAGCTCTCCAAAAGTCAACTGGAGAATGGTGATAAATAAGGCATGCCAGAGATAAATCCATAGTGATGATTTTGAACAGAAGCTGATGAATCTGTTGCTCTTTAAATTGGCTTTCTTAAAGACGCTGAATAAAAGGAAAGACACGAATAATGCATAACTGATATAGTATATTCTAGGAGGATATTTCATTATTTGGGTAAATTGTACAATGCCTGTTGTTGTATAAAGCACATATCCTGTGATGATAAGTGTTGCCAAAAAGATCAATGAAATATTCCTGTCTGTCTTATAGCTTGTCTTGGTGGTTATCATTCCAAGAAGATAGATTATGCCGTAAGGAATAACATATGCCAAAATGAACTCGAAAATAATGTTCAGCTGGTCAATCTGTAGGAATATGGCTATTTCATATAGGATGTATATGACAAGCAAAATCAGGAACTGCAGATAGTCGTTTTCTATTTTATCAAAATAATAGATTACCGGAGTTATGAATGCGCAAATGAGAAATATCCTTATAATCCAGACATATTTCATTCCGTCAAGCAATAAGAAGCTGTTTATTATATAATCGGTAGAATAGGGGTACATTCCGTTTATTGGGAAAAATGACATTGCCGCAAAAAATATTATCAGAAATGCCCATGTTGGAAACAGCAGTCTTGTAATCCTTTTCCAATAGTAATTTAGAAATGGCCTGTCCTTTTTAAGGCACCTCTTAAGCGAATCAACTGCGAGATATCCTGAAATAAGTATCATCAAAGGCACGTCAAAATTTCTTATTTGCAGAATGTTTTGGTCTGTACAGACATGAGCTAATATGATGCATAAAAGCCCAATGACTTTCAGATAATCTATGAATACTACCCTATTGTTTTCCATTTTTTCACATTAAATAAAAAAAGAAGATAATTGAAAAATTATCTTATAAGTCATATACTTCCTTGGAAGGAACGACTGTAATGTTGTTTTCGGTTAATACTGAAATCAGATTGTCAATATCATCTGCATGAAGCAATAGAATAGCTTTGTTTTCTATTTTATGTGTAAATGCATAAAGATATTCCAAATCAATTTCATTATCTTTAATGACTTTTAAGACTGATGTAAGGCCTCCAGGTCCATCATACATTTCAACACCAATGATTTCAGTTATCTTAACAAGGAAATTCTTTTCTTCCAAGGCTTCTTTTCCTTTTTCAGGATTATCAACAACCAGTCTTAAGATACCAAATTCAGAAGTGTCTGCCATGCACATTGCTCTGATATTGACATCATTTTCAGAAAGTACTTCTAGGGGTTTTGATAAACTTCCCATTCTGTTTTGTAAAAATATTGATAATTGTTTGATTTTCATCATATCACCTTAATGTAAGTTCCTCTCATCAATTACTCTTTTTGCTTTTCCTTCAAATCTAGGTAAGGTTTTTGGTTCAACAAGAGTTACTTTAACACGAATTCCAGTTTCATTTTCTATTGATTTAGCTATTTTATTTTGTATTGCCATCATCTCTTTTACTCCATCAAAGAAAATGTTCTGTGATGCTTCCACTTTGACTTCGATTTCATCAAGAGTTCCAGGTCTTGTAACTATAATCATATAATGAGGCTCGACTTCACCAATTCTAAGCAGTGCTTTTTCAATTTGTGATGGGAAAATAGCTACACCTTTTACTTTAATCATATCATCGGATCTGCCTGTAATTCTGCTCATTCTTGCATGAGTTCTGCCGCAATCACATTGTTCATATGTAATTTTGGTCAGGTCTTTTGTTCTAAATCTGATGACTGGCATTCCTTCCCTTTCGATATTTGTAAGGACCAGTTCTCCCGGCTGGTTTTCTCCCAATGTATTTCCAGTATTTGGATCTATAATTTCAGGATAGAATATGTCTTCTGCAATGTGCAAACCTTTTTGAGCTTCACATTCTATTCCGACACCAGGTCCCATAAGTTCTGTTAAACCATAAATGTTATATGCTTTTGCTCCGAATATCTCTTCCACTCTCTGCCTGATTTCTTCGGTCCATCCTTCTGCTCCAAATCCGATTGCTTTGATTCCAAAGTCTTTTGGGTCAATTCCATCTTCAAGGGCGACTTCTCCTAAGTGAATTCCATAAGATGGAGTGAATATTAGGCATGTGGCACCAAAATCGCTCATGATTTCAATTTGCCTTCTGGTCTGGCCGGTTGAAATTGGAATGATTGTCGCTCCGATTTTATGGGAACCGTAGTGAACTCCGAATCCTCCTGTAAACATTCCGTATCCGTGTGTATTTTGGATAATATCAGATTCATCCAATCCCATCATTTTCAAACCACGTGCAATGCATTCTGCCCATGTGCCTATGTCTTTTTTGGTATATCCGGACACTACAGGTTTTCCGGTGGTTCCTGATGAAGAGTGCAATTCTTTGATTTCTTCAATGTCAACAGCGAAAAGCCCATACGGATAACTTTCCTTCAAGTCATCTTTTGTAATGAATGGAAGTTTTTCAATATCCTTTAAAGTTTCTATATCTTCTGGATAGACTTCAGCTTCTGTGTATTTTTTGTTATAGTATGGTATCTTGTCAAATGCTCTTTTAACAGTTGCCTGAAGCTTCTTTAACTGTAATTCTTCAAGGTCTTGCCTTGGCATAGTTTCAATTTCTTCATTCCAAAACATATTTTGCCTCATTAATCTTTAATGTTATTAGTTTGTTTCTTTTAAAGTTTAAAAGTTACTAATTAATATAATATGTAAATCATATTATTGATATGCATAAGATTATATGTCGATTATTATAAAATTTATATACTTTATTAAAGTAATAATTAATTGTAATTAATTTTATTTGATTATGGGGAAATTAATATGGATATGATGAGTGTTTTATGGCAAGTAGGTATTTTTGCATCTGTCCTTGTTTTCGGAATAAAGATAGGACTGGCATCAGGATTAGCTAATTTGTCAAAAAAACTGTTTGCGGCAATTTGTATTGCTTATGGTGGTGGAGTGATTTTGATTTCATATATTGCTTCATTTTTTGCAGATCAACTTGTTCAGGCAATCTATAGTTATAATACAATATTTTATATAATAATGGCTTCAATCATGATTATTGCAGGTCTGTTTACAATCAGAGAATGGAAAATACATGACAAGAATACGTCAACTGCAACTTCGCTGGCCATTATTGCTCCTTGTCCATGTTGTTTTGGTTCAATTATTGCAAGCGTTTTGATTGTTGCGCCAACCATAGGTGTCAGTTCACTTGACTTGAGCTGGTATGCTGCAGCGGCATTGGTTGCAGTCATGATCGTGACTTACTTTGCATCAAATACAATAGTCAAGTATATCAATCAGCCTTATCCTATTGTTTTGGGCAATTTCATGTTGTTGCTCGGTGCATATTTCTTGCTTTCAGCAATCGTTATTCCAAACATTGCGGGAGCTTTAACAAAAACTACGACTCCTCTTACTATTGGTTCTCCTCAAGATATACTGATGATAATTGTTGCGTTTGCAATTTTATTATTGGGTGGTATGATTTTAACTAAAAGAGGCAGAAATATCTTAGAATAAATTTTAGGTGAAAAAATATGGCTTTAAATATTCCGGGTGGAGAATTTTTAACTGGTTCTCTTGATGTAATCTCACAAAGTTTAACAATTCCGGTATTGATTATTCTACTTGTTATTGTTATCATTTCAATTATTACATTAGGTGGAGCTATTGCAGAATACACTTCTAGAAAAAAGGTTCCTGTAGGAACAATCAGAGATTTAATTTATGACATTAACGCAGCCGAATCCGTTGACGCTTTGAAAAATGTGATTTCAAATGCCAATATTCCAAAAGCTCAGAAAAAGGCTTTGATGGAAATTGCATCCTCCGAAACTTTAGGAAAAGACTCAAGAGAAGCATTGGCTCGTAAATTATTTGAATTTGAAGAAGAAAAGACATTATCTACATTGCAGAAAACTGATATCATTACCCGTATCGGACCGACTTTAGGTTTGATGGGTACTTTGATTCCAATGGGTCCGGGTCTTGCCGCTTTAGGTGCCGGAGACATCAATACTCTTGCAAGTTCCTTGACTGTTGCATTTAACACTACCATTGTGGGTATCGGTTCCGGTGCATTATGTTACTTTATTGGAAAAGTCAGATCAGGATGGTATGACAGGTATTTATCTGATTTGGATGCATTGATGGATGCTGTTTTAGATTACATGAACAGATAGTGATATTATGCCGAGAAAAAGTAGTAGAAGACGAACTCAAAGGGTAGAGGAAGACCCAATGTCAGGTACATCCAACCTTGTGGATGCAATGCTTGTAATTGCAGTCGGTTTTCTTGTGTTTGTTATCATAAGCTGGAACATGCAGGCTATGATTGATCCGAGTCAGAATGTTCATGACCAAATGCAGAAGATGACAGAAGTCGACCAAGGCCAGGAATTGAATGAAACTCCTGATACTTCAAACAGTTCAGGTCAAGGCTATACCGAAATGGGTAAGGTTTACAAGGATCCTGCTACCGGTAAGCTGATAATGGTGGAAGGTTAATCCTTTCACAACAAAACTTTTTTTTAAAACTTTTTTCAACCGATTATTTTATATGCATGTTTTTTTAAATTAATACTTACGAATTTTTAATGGTGTTTAATAGTATGGAATTCTGTCCTGATTGTGGTTCAATGTTAATGCCTAAGAATGGTATAATTAAATGTAGCTGCGGCTATAAAAAATCATTAAACGATGACGATTTGAAGGAGCAATACACTATGGAAGGTGAAACCAATCCCGAAACTAAAGTGATAGTGACCGATGGGGTAAAAGCTCTTCCTACTACAAAAATAACCTGCTATAAATGTGGAGGGACAAAAGGTTACTGGTGGACAGTACAAACAAGATCTGCCGATGAAGCCCCAACCAATTTCATTCGCTGTGCTAAGTGCGGAAACACTTGGAGGAGCTCTAACTAATATGGTTAAGAAGCTTTTTAAGGTGATGGATACCTAAAAAGGCATGATAATATTCATGGAGACTAATTGAAATTTAGCCCCCACTATTTAATTACTATTATTTTTCGGAGCATTTTTCAGCATCTATTGCAATTACAAACATTAAAACGTGTAATGCATGTTGTGGATTGGCAACGTCTAAAACGTATGTGTCTGTCAAGTTCAATAGTTGTTTTTTGATTGTAGCAACTGTATTCCCATTGGAATCATGAATGCTGTAGTTGCGTTCTGTGAAATTTCCTTTTGCAGTCCAGCCTAATGACTCTATGATGTATGCTGAACCGAATAATTTGAATAGTTTCCTTTTAATGCTGCCTATTTTTTTGCCTTTTTCATACAGTTCAAATGTTGGTGTTATTGATATGAGTTTCTGACTGACTTCTCCGAGTTCATCGCCCTCAGGAGAATATATCTTTAATTTATGTGCAAGGGCTAATTCTCCCTTAACTTTATAGGCTATACTTCCGTCTTCGCTATAAACATCGAAGGAATCAAGCAATGAGAACATTTTTTGTTTTAATATGAGTTTCATTATTTATTCTCCTTATTATTTGAATATTTATATTAAAAATAAAAAAGTGTTCTGGAAAATGAAAATTCATTTCCAGAAATCAAGTTCATCTTCAGGAAATCCAATTGAGGTTCCTTTAAAAACAGGATTTTTTCCTTCTTTTCTTTGAGCTTCATAATCTTTCAGGCATTTAAAGGCTATTGTACCTAAAAGTGCACAGGTCGGAAGGTTTATAAGTGTCATACCACCCATACAGATGTCTGCCATTGCCCAAGCTGCATCCATTGGAATGATAGCACCTACGAAAACGACAACCGCACACAGCATATGGAATATGTACATGAATTTCTGAGAAGGTTTGGTTTTGCCGTTTAAAAAGATCAATGCGTTATCCACATAATAGAGATTTCCAATCAGTGTTGTAAATGCAAACAGATCCATCGCTACTGTGATGAAAATTGGTCCTATGGTACCAAATACGCTGTAGATTGCATTCTGCACATATGGGGCACCGGCAACGGCTGCATCCCTAGCAACTCCAGTGGATAGGCACATCAATGCAGTTGCTGTACACAAAAGCAATGTATCGATGTAAACGGACAATGTTTGCACAAGTCCTTGCTTTACGGGATGTGATACGTTTGCTGATGCTGATGCGTTCGGTGCAGAACCTACACCTGCTTCGTTTGAGAAGAGTCCTCTTTTGATTCCGTATACCATACATGAACCCGCTACGCCTCCAAAGATTGATTGGAAGTCAAATGCATTTTCAAAAATCAATGCAAACATTGCAGGTATGTTTTGGTAATTCAAAAGGATAATGATTAATGCCACTGCAACATAGGCAAATCCCATGAAAGGTACGACGGTACCTGTAATCTTGATGATTCTTTTTCCTCCGCCGAGCAGGCAGTATCCGGTCAAAATGGCAAATATTATACCTATGATGTATGGTGTTGTTGCATTATAGAATGAATAGTCCATGAATGTTGACTGAAGGTTGTAAGAGCAAAGCAGGTTGAATCCGACTGCATAAGTTGCGATTAGAAATATACAAAAGAGCACTGCCAGTTTAGGCTTGTCCAATCCGTGTTCGATGTAATATGCAGGACCCCCGTAGGCATGGCCTGTAGGGTCGTATTGCTTGTAGACTTGAGCCAGGATACTTTCAATGAATGCGGAAGACGCACCGATGATACACATCAGCCACATCCAGAAACAGGCTCCAGGCCCACCAATACAGATTGCAGTTGATACTCCTATGATGTTTCCTGTACCTACCCTTGATGCGGTGGATACCAGCATCGCCTGCAGAGAAGATACGGAACCTTCCTCTTCGGAAGGCTCTAACAATAGCCTTACAGATTCTAGAAACAGTCTGATTTGCACTCCTCTTGTTTTATAAGTGAAGTAGAGTCCGGCTATGCCATGACGATAATCAGAATTGGAAAGTACATGACATCGTCGATTTGATTTAACAGATTGATTAAGTTAAGCATAAACTCCTCCTAATAACATTTTTTCTTATTAATAGTTTTAGTATAATGTAATAATAAATATTTGTAAAATAATCTTCTTCATATTTTGTCTAAAATGAGTTAGTGTCTAATTAATTTCACACAGTTATATATAAGATTGAATATAATTTCATTCATGTTAGAACTTAGTGAAATTTTAGAAATTTTCAATGAAGGAAAGACATTGGAAATGGATGATGAGGCTGCTGAAACATGCAACTATTATTCTCAGGAAGCTCAAAAAATCACTTGTGAGCTTAACTGTAGATATCATGATTTGGAAGAAATCCGCCAATTATTCTCACAATTGATTGGATGTAAAGTCAGCGATGATTTTAGGGTTTTCCCACCCTTCACAACTGATTTTGGAAAAAATATTCATTTGGGAAACAATGTTTTTATTAATTCAGGTTGCAGATTCCAGGATCAAGGGGGAATCTATATCGGTGATAATGTGTTGATTGGTCACAATGTTGTTTTGGCCACTTTGAATCATGAGGAAAATCCTTTAAAAAGAGGTAATTTGATTCCATCCCCAATTAGGATAGGCAATGATGTATGGGTTGGATCTAATGCAACAATACTTCCAGGAGTTACAATAGGAAATGGAGCTATAATAGCAGCCGGTGCGGTTGTAACTAAAGATGTCAATGAGAATAGTGTTGTAGCCGGAGTTCCTGCTCGCTACATTAGAGATGTGAGAATGGAATAGTTTAAATATTATTGATGTATATATAACGTTTGTTTCAAAAAGTTTCTAGGTGATATCATGGCCCGCAAAAGCTTCAATGAAAAGTTAAATGACTCAAAGGACATGCCAAAAATCGTCGAAATTACTGATGAGGAATCTATAAAAAGATATGGGGGCACTCAGATGCTGATAGCTCCCCCATTGGAGTATAACGGGATCATGTCTCAAGTTCCGGAAGGCAAAATCATCACAGTTAAAGAAATTAGGGAGTTTTTAGCTAATAAATATGATGCTGAATTCACTTGTCCCATGACAGCTGGTATATTCATAAGTTTAGCCGCCCAGGCAAGCTGTGAAAGAAAGGACAATAGGATTCCATTTTGGAGAACACTGAAAAGTGATGGCGAGCTGAATCCAAAATATCCCGGCGGAATCGAATATCAAAAGGAGATGCTTTCCAAAGAGGGACACACTTTTTTTACAAAAGGCCGAAAAAACATAAGATATTTTGTTGAAAATTACGAAAATTATATATTTGATTTGAAATAGTTCAACATATGTAATTTATGTCATTTTCATATAGTAAAATATACAATTTTGATTAAATTTACATTATTTT
The DNA here is from genome assembly GCF_045220775.1 of Methanobrevibacter sp. Taxonomy (GTDB): domain Archaea; phylum Methanobacteriota; class Methanobacteria; order Methanobacteriales; family Methanobacteriaceae; genus Methanocatella. The sequence goes on along the minus strand of NZ_JBGUWC010000129.1, from coordinate 2,787 downwards.
TGAGAATTTTTTATAATTTTCGAATATAAATATTAATTAAATAATATTTTTAAAATAAATTGAATATTTTTTAATTCAATTAACAAGATTTATATAATTCCTTAATTAGATATAATAATTGGAGTTGATTATATTTCTGAGGATGAAAAATAATTTTTCACCATAATCAATAATTTGTAATATAAATTCTTTATCTTCCAAATATACCTTTTTGTTCCTGAAATTAGTCAACTTAAAACAATTTAGGAGTTAGAAACATGAGAGGACTAGCAAGAATAGACCAAGATGTAATGGACTGGGTTGAAAAAGATAAACCAGAATGCGGACCATATGATGCAATCGTAAAGCCAATTGCACTTGCACCATGTACTTCTGACGTACACATCGTTTGGGGAAATGCATACATGAGCGATGCACCAAACAGGATTCTTGGACACGAATCCACAGGTATTGTTGAAGAAGTCGGAAGCCACGTAAAAGACTTTAAACCTGGTGACCGTGTAATCGTACCTGCAATCACTCCTGACTGGCTTACAGTTCCAGGTCAACAAGGATTCGGTCAACATTGTTATGGAATGGGTACCGGAATGAGCTTCATTACCTTTAAGGATGGAACATTCGCAGAACATTTCAATGTAAACCAAGCTGACGGTAACCTAGCGCACCTGCCAGACAACGTTTCACTTGATCAAGCTGTAATGATTTCAGACATGATGACTACTGGTTTTTATGGTGCTGAACTTGCAGAAATCAGACCAGGGGATACTGTAGCTGTATTCGGTATTGGTCCTGTCGGACTTATGGGCGTTGCAGGAGCACACTTTATGGGTGCATCCAGAATTCTTGCTGTAGGAAGCAGGCCAGTCTCCGTGAAAGTAGCAAAAGAATATGGTGCTTCAGACATTGTAGATTACCACGACGGTGACACAGTACAACAAATCATGGACTTGACAGATGGTGCTGGTGTAGATAAGGTTATTGTCGCCGGTGGTGGAGCAAGTACTGTTGGGGAAGCTCTGGAAGTTCTTAAAGTAGGTGGTGTATTGGGTAACGTAAACCACTATGACGGCGTTGCTGAAGTTCCATTGCCTGCACTTGCATGGGGTGCTGGTCTTGCTGATAAAACAATCCGTGGTGGAGTATGTCCTGGTGGACGTGCCAGAATGGAACAGCTCGTAAAATTAGTTGAATATGGTAGATTTGACTCAAGTAAATTAATCACTCACAGATTCACTAACTTCGACGACATTTACGAAGCAATGATTATCATGAGGGACAAACCACGTGATTTAATTAAACCTGCTGTAATTTTAGAATAGGTTTAAACAAATACTATAATTCATTTTGAATTATAGTATCTTACTTTTTTTTGTGATAATAATTTATAGGATATACAATAAATTATTAATCGATGAAACATCTTGAAAAAACATTAAAGTCTGTGTCAGAAAATCCAAAATATATCTTCCGTTTAACCATTCAAGGTGTAATGGTAGGTATTTTCGCCGGATTAATGGTCTGTTTATATAGATATCTACTTTATGGTTCGGAACATATTTTAAGAGATTTTTTAACTGCAATTAAAGGTAATGTAGGTTATATGATTTTATTTTTCGCAGCCTTGACCATAATGGGTCTTTTAATAGATTGGTTGACTAAATGGGAAGTCGATTCATCTGGCAGCGGAATTCCCCAGGTATATGCTGAGATAAAGGGCCATATGGAAGCGAATTGGGCTAAAGTGCTTTTCTCAAAAATCGTGGCTGGTGTTTTAACAGCTCTTGGAGGACTGTCTTTAGGTCCTGAAGGTCCGTCAGTCCAGATTGGTGGTATGGCGGGTAAAGGTGTTGCCAAATTATTCAAAGGATCAAAGACAGATGAGCTGAGACTGATTCTTGTCGGCTCTGCTGTGGGTATTACGGCAGCATTCAATGCTCCATTGGCAGGTGTAATATTTGTTTTTGAAGAAATCAACCATGGATTCGACAAGACTCTGGTATTCATCGCTCTTGTAGCGGCCATCGTATCCGATTTTATTTCAAAGGTTATTTTCGGCCAGGCAACCGCATTGACATTTCCTGTTTTGAACATTCCGCTTCCGGACTATTGGATTTTAATCGTTTTGGGAATTTTCATAGGCATTTTAGGTTATATCTATAATGTCGGAATGATAAAGTCATCCGATTTCATGTCAAATCTCAATATCCCGTCATGGCTCAAGTTCGTATTGGTATTTTTAGTATCTGGTGTTGTGGCATTGACAATTCCTGAAATCAGCGATGGCGGACACTTCATGCTGGACATGCTGGATGTGGCCGTACCGTCATTAGGTGTTTTGGTCTTTTTGCTTGTAATGAAATACCTGTTTTCAATGTTTTCATTCTCATCAGGAGCTCCTGGGGGAATATTCCTGCCTATCCTGGTATTGGGCGCTTATATCGGAGCGGTATTTGGTGCAATAGTTGTTCCCGCCTTTGGATTTGAACAGGATTTGATTTATAAGTTCATAATCATTTCAATGGCAGGGTTTTTCGCAGCAACCGTAAGGTCCCCGATTACAGGTGTTGTCCTTCTGGCTGAGATGTGCGGTTCAACCGAATCGCTTGTTGCAATGATTATTGTTTCTTTGATAGCTTATGCGGTTCCGACACTTTTGGGAAACGAACCTATTTATGAGTCATTATATGACAGATTGTTATTGAATAAAAACAGGGAATATGTCAAAAAGCCGTCAAAGCATGTCCTAAGCGAATATGTTGTTCCTCTGGACTGCAATTACATCAACTT
>NZ_JBGUWC010000128.1:0-56162 GCF_045220775.1 Methanobrevibacter sp. | reverse complement strand
TCTGGTTTGAGTGATGAGGTTGCTTCTTTGAGGGATTCTTTGTCTGTTAGGGATGAGTCTATTTCTGGTTTGAATGAGGAGTTGGCTTATTTAAAGACTGTTATTTTGGATAAAGATGAGTCTATTTCTAACTTAAGAACTAAAATATCTTCTATAAAAGATTCAATATTTGATAAAGAAGACGCAATTTCTAATTTAAATGCTCATAATGAATTGTTAACTGAAGATTTGAAAGTTAAAACCAATATAATAAATGATATGGAAGAGCAGTTTTCAGATTATGAAAAACAGTTAATTGCGTATAAAGATGAAATTTCAGATTTAACTGGCGTGCTGTCTAAAAAAGAAGAGGATCTCAAATTATTAAATGAGGATATTAATCAAATAACGACCAATAGTCATGTTGAAAAGGAAAATTTAATGGGAATTATTGATGAAAAAAATGACTTTATTAAAAATTTAAATTTAAAATGCGATAATCTTCTTATAGAAAAAGAAGATCAGATTAAACAGATTCAAAATGATTTTAATGAAAAAATCAATAAAATGGACCAGGAGTTTAGCTTAAAAATTGAAGATTATGAAAGAAGTATCATGGAATTAAATGAGGCGATTGATATAAAGGACGAAAAAATATTCTCTTTAAATGATTCAATTAATAATGTTGAAGCTCAAAATAGTTTATTGCAAAATGAAAACAATGAACTAAATGAGTTATGCTCTCAAAATGAGCAAAAATTTGATAAATTAAATAAAGAATTTAGTTTATTAAGTAATAGATACGAGCTGTTAGAGAACGAGTCAAAAGAAAAAGATAATATTGAAAAATCATTAAAAGAAGAGATTACTGTACTTAAGTCCATAATCAAGGAGAAGGATAAAACTATTGATTCTTTAAGTAGGTGAGTTAATGTTTGATTATTATGAATTAGATATAATTCCTATTATTTTAAATAGATTTAAAGTAAAAAACATAATTATAAGCGGAACATCTGATAAAGAAACTATTAAACAAATTTTAGAGTATTGTAATACTTCCTCTTCTTCTTATATTGCAATAGATTCTCTTGATGATTCAGATGAGGATATTATCAAAGAACATACTTTAGATGTATTGCCTTACTTTAATGACTATGAGGCAATTTTTTTAAATGATGACCCTAATTGGTATACAATTTACAATGAATTGAAAATTATTAAACAGAATAATGCCGAATTCCCTTTGGTTTTCATTGGGAACAATATTTTTCCTCATAAAAGAAGAGATTCATACATTGATCCAAATATTATTCCAGAAGAATTTGTCAATGACTGCTCCCAATACTTTAATTATAAAAATATATTAATAGAAGATGGTTTTTTCCATGCAATTGATGAAAATACTCCTAAAAATGGTGTTTTAACTGCAATTGAAGATTTTATTTCTGAAAATCCTTCTATTGGGATAATGAATATTAAATTATTAAACGGCACTACAATATTATATCCTAAAAATAGTATTTCACAAATTAGATTAGGCAGATTATCTGAAGAAATTGAAGGCCATGATTTAGATTATGATAGGTTATCAGATAGTGTTGTTGAAAATCAACTTCTTACAAACTATATGGCTAAACTAGATATTTCAAAAAGTACAATTGAGACCATTAATGAGTTTAGAACAGATATTGCTGAAAAAGAAAAGATTATTGATAACTATGAGGATCAAATCAGATTACATGATAATGAATTAAGTTATAAGAATAGTCAAATTAAAGGGTTTGATTCAAAATTAAGTCTAAAGGATTCCCAAATTAAAAATTTCGAATCTAAATTATTGAATAGTGAAAATGAAATCACTGACTTGAATAATCAATTGGATTCCTTGAGAAATACTATTGAGCAGAAGGAGAAAAAGGAATTAGAGCTTAATAGTAAGATTTCTAATGCTAATTCTCAGATTGATTCTTTGAAGAATACTATTGAGCAGAAGGAGAAAAAGGAATCAGAAATCAAGTATCAACTTAATAAAGCAAAAAATCAGATTAAGGATAATTCTGATGAGCTAAATTTTAAAAATAATAATATACATTTTAAGGATGATCAGATCAGGATTAAAGAAAAAGAGTTAAAGGATAAAGAAATTCAATTCAATTCACTTAAACATCGATATACTAGTCAATTAGCAAAATTGGATAATAAAGAATATTGTATTAGTTGTTACAAAGAAGAAATTAGTAATAATCAGTTAGAAATTCAATATCTTAAAAATGAAACTATCTTGAAAAAACTATTGAATCCACTTGCTTATGCCTACTTAATCCTAAAATCAAATACAAGAGAGTTATCATTAAATTTAAAGTTATACAAAGCACTAAAGAACAGTAAATGTTTTGACATTGGTTATTATTTAAATAACAATGCGGACCTTCAGAATAGTAAATGGTGTAAATATTTCTCACCTGAATTACATTATGTTTGCAATGGATTTAATGAAGAACGCAAATTTAATAAAAAATATTTCAATAGAAACTCTAAAAAAGAACTTTTGGATTACATTAACAAATGTCAATGATTTTTTGTTTACATATAAGTTTATGATTATGGGTTGTTTTGTATGAAAATGATATCTGTTATTATTCCAGTATATAATGTGGAAGAATATCTTCATGTTTGCATTAACAGTGTTCTAAAGCAGACTTATCAGGATTTTGAAATTATTTGTATTGATGATGCGTCAACAGATTCTTCTTTAGATATACTAGAATATTTTTCAAAAAAAGATTCAAGAATAAGAATTTTGAAAAATGAAAGAAATATTGGATTGGGACCCACCAGAAATAAAGGTATGGAAGTTGCAGAAGGAAAATATATTCTGTTTTTAGATAGTGATGACTGGTATAGTTTAGACACACTAGAAACATTAGTAGATGCGATGGAAAAGAATGAATTGGATGTTCTGATGTTTAAAAATATTGTTTATTATGAAGAATCAAGGGATTTTGGTATGGAACAGTATTATGATATGGATTTTTTGAATGAATTTGAAAACAAAATATTTAATCATTGGGATTTAGACAAAACAAGAATATTTCAAATTCCTATTGGGGCATGTAATAAATTATATTTAAAATCTTTTTTAGATAAAAATAGTATCAGATTTACAAATAACAATTATATTCATGAAGATAATCCGTTTTCATGTAAAGTACTTATTCATGCAGATAAGATTTCAGTTATAAACAAATATTTTTATAATCGCCGTAGACGTCCCGGATCAATAACAAATTTAAATAATGAACGTTTATTTGATAATATTGGTATTGTTTATTTGATTTTAGATGTATTTTTAGAAGATATGCAAATTTATGAATATTATAAAAAACAAGTATTATATTACATCTTTGTTTCTGTATTGAATGGTAAATACAACCAAATTGAAGAGAAATATAAGGATAAATTTTTTGAAGAAATTCAAGGAGTTTATAGATATTTTGTAAAAGAGTACCATTTATACAAAGACATTCTGGAAAATGTTGATGAATCTGTTTTGTCCCGTTTTAAATTTGAAGACATTGTTGACGGGTTGTTATAAGTTATTTGATTAAGCTATAGATTAATTCTTTTAATTTAATTGTAGTTTAATTTTTATAATATAAACTTTTAAATATTCTGAATAAAATATAAATAAATATATAAAGGAGTTTTTTTTATGCATAAGAATTCACATTCAAAAATGGAATGGTTTAAAAACAATTATTTATCAGTTAATGATAAACTAGATATACTCGATGTCGGATCCCTTGATGGTAGCGGAAATTACAATTATTCGGATATTTTTGATGAAAATGGTTGGACTTATACCGGTTTGGATATTCAGGCTGGTAATAATGTAGACATCGTTATTACAGATATTTACAATTGGTTTGAAATTGAAGATAATAGTTATGATGTTGTTATTTCAGGACAATTTTTCGAACATTTGGAATTTTTCTGGCTCACCATGTCTCAAATTGAAAGGGTATTGAGGCCGGGAGGTTATGTTTGCATTATTGCTCCATCTAATGGTCCAAAACATGGAGGAAACATGCCGAATTGTTATAGATTTTATGAAGACGGTTTAAGAGCGATGGCAAAATATGTCGATTTAGATGTGATTCATGCTTCAGTTGATACAAGAGAAGAGGCAAAACCTTGGTATGATGCATGTTTAGTAGCCCATAAAGCCGGATCTTTTTCTGGGGATAATACTCAGGAACTTGAAGATAGGATAAATAATTTAGAAGGTAAACTCGATTCTATTTTAGCAGCTATCCAAAAAAAATAAGATGATTATATGGAAACAGTTAAATCTCAAGAGGACATTGTTAATTTAGAGAATAATCGGATTGAAGGTAATCCTGAAATTACTAATTCAAATATTTCTTTTAAAGGCAGCAATAATGTCCTATATTGTGAAGGAAATGTGAAAATTGTCGGTGCAACTTTTTTGTTTGAAGGTAGTAATTCAATTGTTTATCTGTCTTCTGCACAGCACTCTCAATATTCATTTACTTTAGTTATTTACAATGATTCAACCTTTTTCATTGGTAGGGATAATAATATGAGTGCACCGATTAATATTAATATTCAAGAAAACCAGAACGTCATAATTGGTGCGGATTGCAGCATTTCCAGTGGAGTGAATATAAGAACTTCAGATATTTACCCGATTTATGAAGCCCAATCAAAAAAAAGAATTAACTATGCAAAAAGTGTTTTTATTGGGGACCATGTTTGGATAGGACATTTAGCATATATTTCAAGAGGATCAAAAATTGGTTCTGGTTCAATAATTGAAAATTATTCATTTATTCCGCACAATGCTAATGTCTTTTCTAATTCACTTGTTGTTGGAAATCCCGCAAAGATAGAGAAAAAAGACGTATTCTTCATTAAAGAGTTTTTAGGATACCATAGGGCTGAAGATTCTTTAAATACAAAGGATTACAAAAGTGATGTTTTCATATACGAATTTGTAAATCATGAAACTTTAGATTTGAATGGAATTGACCAAATTTTAAAGGATTTAAATGTTGATGATCGTCTTGAATTTATACAAAAGTTATTTGTTAGAAACAAGCGTAAGAATAGGTTCGCAATAAGGTGAAAATGTGCAAATAACTAATGGTAATCAACTTTTGGAACTTAAAGACAATAAATTTTTAGGTGAAGTTCCAAAATTAACAAACTCACAAATCAATTTTAAGGGTAAGAATAACATCCTATTCTGTGAGGAAGGAGTTCATCTTTGGAATTCCAGAATAGATTTTAATTTGGATAATTCAATTTTGTATTTGTCAAGTAATTCTCATGATTATTCTGTAAATATTTCAATCCATAAAGATAATGTTTGTTTTATTGGGAGAAATAATTTTTTCAATGGTTTAACAACTATTGTGTTATCTGAAGCAAAAAATGTCATCATTGGTGATGATTGTTTTATATCCTATAATGTGATTATTAGGGTTTCAGATGGTCATTCTATTTATAATACTGGCTCAAAAATGAGGATAAATCATTCTAAAAGCATTTACATTGGAGACCATGTGTGGTTAGGTCAAAATGCAATGATTTTTAAAGGGTCTCGAATCGGTTCAGGTTCAATAATTGGCGCAGGGTCAGTTGTGTCAAATAAGATTATCCCATCTAATACAACTTTTGCCGGAAACCCTGTAAGATTAATCAATGAAGATACATTCTGGACTCCCCATTCGGTTCATGGATGGGGCGAATATGAAATTAAAAAAATGTCCAAATATAAATCAAATTTATTTATTTATAATAAAGATGAATTTACTTTAGATATGGATGAAATAGAAGATGCATTCAATGAGACAAATATAACTGAAATCCTAGAATTTTTTAAATCTCCTTTAATGCTCGATAATAAAAATAGGTTTTTTATTGAGGAATTTAGTAAAAATTCTTATTTTTCAAAAAATGAGCATAAATTAAGCAATCTTTTGAATAGGTGATTTTTTGCAAAATCATAAATATCGATTGCTCTATACATAAAGAAAACTTTGTAAAATGCAAAATTGGGGAATTCAATGAAAAACAAAAATATTTTAATAACAGGAGGGCTTGGATTTATTGGATCCCATATTTCTAATAAATTATTAAGCCATAACAATGTAACAATTATTGATAATCTCAAAACCGGGAAAATTAGTAATTTGAATAATGAGCTTCATGAAAATTTAACATTGGTTAAAAAAGACATGAATAGTGTAGATTTAAATAATTGTCTAAAAGATATTGATTATGTATTTCACTTAGCGGCCATGGTTAGTGTTCCATTAAGTGTAAAATGTCCATTAACATGTAATTTGGAAAATGTAACTAATACTGTAAACCTCTTGAATGCATGTGTTAAAAATGATGTGAAAAAAATTATTTTTTCATCTTCATCTGCGGTTTATGGAGAAAACACAAACATGCCTTTAAAAGAAACAGAACTTCCAATGCCAACTTCACCATATGCCGCATCAAAAGCAAGTTGTGAGCTATATCTAAAATCATTTTATGAAAGTTATGGTTTAAATTATACTGCATTAAGATATTTCAATGTTTTTGGACCCAAACAAGATAAAAATTCCCCATATGCAGCGGTAATTCCTAATTTTATTAATGCGATTTTACAAAATTCTAAACCTAAAATCTATGGTGATGGTGAACAGACTAGAGATTTTGTTTATGTGGGCGATGTTGCTGAAGCAAATATTAATGCATGTAAATCTGATTTTAACGGAATTTTAAACATTGCTAGTGGTGAAAGCATCACGATTAATCAGTTGTATGAAATTGTTAAAAGAACACTCAATACTGATATCACTCCAGAATATTTGCCTGAAAGATTAGGAGATATTAAACACTCTCAAGCGGATATTTCAAATATGGATAAAATTAATTTAAAAATTAATCACAGCAACTTTGAAAATCAACTTGCAGAAACTGTAAAATGGTTTGAAAAAGAATTAAGATAATAATGTTGATTTCCATTAAAATGGGGATTTTCATATTTTTATAATTTTGATTAATCAAATGCTTAATATTAAATAATCATAACAATTAACTTTTTAATTTATAAATGGGATATTTAAAGGGAATTTATCAGGTTTTATTAAGTATTGATTATCTTTTTTAGTAATACAAACATTAAATTTAAATATTTTGTTTAATATAATTTTAGATGGTTAAATTTAACTTTATAAATAATAAAAATTATTTTATTTTGTATTAAAAATATTTATATTATTATTACTCTATAATTACTAATGGTGTTGTAATGGGTCCATCTGTATCTGTAATTGTTCCGGTTTATAATGTGGAAGATTATCTTTGTGAATGTTTAGACAGTATTTGTAATCAAACATTTAAAGACATAGAAATAATCTGTGTTAATGACGGATCAACTGATGGCTCTTTAGAAATTTTACTGGAATATGAAAAAAGAGATAATCGGATAAAAGTATTTTCTCGAAAAAATGCGGGTCTTGGTGCAACACGTAATTTTGGATTAGGTCTTGCAACCGGAGAATATGTTTTATTTGTTGACTCTGATGATTGGATCGAGTTAGAGGCAATTGAAGTTTTATATAATAAATCAAAGTCATTAGACCTAGATTTATTGATATTTTTAGTTAAAAATTTCGATGATGAAAAAAAGATTTTTTATGAAGATAATTATTATAACAATGTTCATGTTCCCGATTCTTGTTTTGATAATGTCTTTAATCATGATGATATTAGTGAAGTTTTATTAACTATGGCTACCGTTGCATATAATAAATTTTTTAGACGAAGTGTATTGGAAAGAAATCATATTCGATTTCCAGAGGGAATATTTTTTGAAGATAATCCATTCCATTATGAAGCATTGCTGTGTTCAAAAAGAATATCTATCATTCGAAAGCATTTATTATTAAGGCGTAGACATGGAAATTCAATCACTGCATCAAATGATGAGAAATTTTTAGATGTAGTTGAGATTAGTAACCTGATATGGGAGGCTTTTAGAAAACATAACCAATTTGATGAACATTTTTTAAAAGTGTCCAATTATAAGATTTTTTATTTAAAAAGATGGCATGGTCTAATCAATCAGAGTATTAAGGAAAGATATTGGGAACTGCTGCGTGATGACTTTATTAAAATTAGTCATGATGAGAATTTGAATAATAAGTTGTTGGAAAATTTGTATCCGAAAAATAAAAATTTTTATTTGAATGTTTTAAAATCAAAAAGTTATTTGGAATTTGAACATTTACTATTAAAGGATGACTTTGGTCTTTTTGTAGATAAAAAACTATATCAAAAGAGAAAAATTTTAGATGATAAAAAGAAAGAGCTAAAAAAATTAGAAGAGGAAATCAATGATAAAATAATTGAATTCAACAGTATTAAAAAACAGTTTGAATCTGATAAAAAAGTTTTAGAGGAAGAAAAACTTTCTTTAGAAGATAAGCAAAAAAGTCTTGATGAAAAGTATGTTGAGTTGAATAAGGTTAAGGAAGAGCTGGTATCTGATAAGAAGGCTTTTGAAGCGGATAGGCTTTCTTTAGATGATAGGAAAAAGAGTCTTGATGTTGAGTATGTTGAGTTTGATAGAATTAAAGCGCAGTTTGCTACAGATAGAAATGTTTTTGAAGCAGACAAGCGTTCTTTAGAGGATAAGGAAAGAATTCTTGATGAAAAATATGCTGAGTTTAATAAGTATGTCGAGTCAAAAGAAAATGAGTTTAATAATCAACAAAAGGAATTTGAACAAAGATGTTTGGCTTTTGAAGAGGAATATTCAAATAAAAAATTGTACTTGGAAAGTTTGGAAAAAGAATTGAACAATAATTCATCTAAATTTGGATTAAATCTTTTTTCTAAATTTAAATATAATGCTCCTAAAATTTCTATTATAATCCCAGTTTTTAATTCTACTAATCATATTAAGCAATGTTTAGAAAGCGCCATTAATCAAACATTACATGAAATCGAGATAATCTGTGTTGATTGTGGTTCTACAGATGACTCTTTAGAAATTTTAAAAAATTATAAAAATCAGGACAACCGACTTAAAATATTTTCCGATAAATCTTTTAATATTTTTAGCGCAAGAAATAAAGGTTTAAATAAATCTAACGGTGAATTTATAATGTTTTTAAATCCAGATGATTGTTTAGATTTAAATGCTTGTGAAAGTCTTTATGAACTTGTAAAAGGACGTGATTTAGATATATTATTATTCTTAATGAAAATCAATTCGGATATTAATCAGGAGGAGAATGCTAATAGTAGTTTAATCGGCATTTCCAACAAATTCAAAAATGAAATTTTCCAATATGCTGATTTAAATGAAGATATTTTTGATTTACCAGTTGATGCATGCCAAAAAATTTATAAAAAAGACTTTTTAAAGAATATCCGTTTCATAGAGGATAATTCTTTAGCAGACATTCCGTTCCATTGGGAAACTATTCTCTCAGCCAAGAAAGCCTTCTGCATTGAAAAATATTATTATATTAAAAATTATGGGCAATTTAAAAACGTAAAAAAAGAGGTTCCATTTTTAGACGTCATTTCTATTAGCAATATTGTTTTTAAGATTTTTGAGCAACATGATATATTTGATGATTATAGTAAACTATTATATGAACATAAAATTTCATACTTAAAAGAAAATTATGAATCTTTAAGTAGAACGTCAAAAAATGATAATTGGGTATTTTTACATGAAGATTTCCTTAAAATTAAAACAGATTTCATAAATTCTGTTAATTTATTGGATGATGATTCAAAGTTTTATCAAAATGTAGTTAAATCCAGGAGTTATGGAGAATTAGAATATATTCAAAATTATTGATGTGGATGATATTATGGAAGACTCTGAAAAGATTTATGGTAATGGCTTAAAATTAAAAAATGCTTTGGATAATGATGTTGAAGATTTGTATATTACTTCTAGATTTCCTCCTTTAGATGATATTAGTGGGATAGTTTTTTCTAAAAGAATAATAAAATTAAATAAAAAAGTGGATGTTGTTTTTTCAAATTTTAATGGTGAAAAAGATTTTGAATTTGAAAAAGTAATTAATAATTTCATTGATAAGAAATATATAATTGATGGCAATTATATGCATAGTACATCGGACGGTATTAATTTTTTCAGAAAAGAAGCAATGAGAAAACTAAATGAGTCAAATAAAAAATATAAAACTGTTGTTAGCAGATCTTGGACTCTTGAATCACATTTTTTAGCTTTAGATTATAAGTTACAACACCCTGATGTAACTTGGATTGCTGAATTTTCGGATCCGTTAAGATATGATATTAATCATATATTGCGCATGCCTACTTTTTCTTGTGATGAAGAGTATTTTGATAATCTCAACATTAGAATTCGGGAGATAAACCAACAGGTGTTCGCTGATGATATTGAGAAATACTGGCCGGAAATTAAATCTGGAGATAATTTATATTTTTTAGCCGAATATTTGCCTTTCTTATTTGCGGATGTTGTTAGATTTACTAATTATAATCAAAGAGAAGCAATGTTAAATGAGTTCCCAGTGGATATTAAAGATTTTGTCATTGAAAAATCTGAAGTTTCAAGACATCCTACTTTGGATGAAGAGTATTATTTCTTAAAAGAATCAAATTATAATGTTGATGATGATTATTTAAATTTCGCATATTTTGGCACATATCTTGGAAAAAGGCATTTAGAATTTTTATTTAAATGTTTAGAAGATTTGAATGAAGAAATCAGTAATAAAATTAGATTACATCTTTTTGTTCCTAATCCTGAAGTATTCAAATCAAGTTTAACCAATCAAAAAAACATTGTTGTTAGGCAAAAAGTTCCTTTCTTAGAATTTTTAAATTTGACTACTAAAATGGATGTTTTAATTGTTAATGATTTATTAACTGAAGGAGTATTCGAAGTTAATCCGTTTTTACCATCAAAATTATCAGATTACATCGGCAGTAAAAAGGATATTTGGGTCGTATGTGAAAAAAACAGTTCGATGGATAAATTTTCTTGTAAATATAAATCATATGTTGATGATTTCGATTCATCAAGAAATGTATTCGAGAATATTCTCAATGATAAACTGGGAGATTGTGGAACTGTTTTTAAAGAAATTGTTGATTCCGAAAAATATTATCAGAATAGATTAACCGATTTGAATAATGCTTTAGATGAATTGTATAAACAAAGATTATATTGGGTAAAAAGAACTAGATTAGCTGACCGTGATGTAGGCCTTTTAAAGAAAGATGTAGGTCAAAAAGATAAGGATATTTCTTCTTTGACTGCTGAGAGAAATTCTTTGGTTAGTGAGAGGGATTCTTTGATTGAGGATGTTCGTAGTAGGGATAGTAGTATTTCTTCTTTGACTGCTGAGAAGAATTCTTTGGTTAGTGAGAGGGATTCTTTGATTGAAGAGATTAACAATAACAAAAGAGAATTAAATTCATTACGTGAAGATTTTGTAGAATTGCATGATGTTGCTAAAATTTCATTTGATTATCTTGCAGTTAAAGATGATATAATTTCAGATAAAGATAATGAATTGGATTATTATAAGAATCATGGGTCTTCAATTAAAAACTGGGTTTTGACTCCAGTAGAATATTCGTATTTATTATTGAAATCTCCAAATGATGAATTGAAATTAAATTATAATCTATTTAAATTATTAAAGCACTGCAACTGGTTTAGCAGAGGGTATTATTTAAATAATAATAAAGATTTATCTAAATCATGGACAAATATTCTTTCACCGGAGCTTCATTATGTTTGCCATGGAATCGATGAAGATAGGTTACCGAATAGGGAAACTTCCTTTAATTTAGATAAAAAAGAGTTATTAAGAAAGTTAAAGTATATAAAAAAGATGAAATAGTTTTTATTTCATAAGCAGTTGGGTCTATAAATATATGCCAATGGCTTTAAACATAATACTTTTTAGTAATGTTAAACATAAATGCATATGGAGGATTATTATTTTGGCATTTAAAATTGCAGTGGTCATGCCCGCATTTAACACAGATGAGTTTATTTCAAAGGCATTAGATTCGGTTATCAATCAAAGTCTTGATTTTGAGAAGCATATTCAAATTATCATTGTTAATGATGCAAGTTCTGATAAAACCGGGGAAATTGCAGAAAGTTACCAAAATAAATATCCCAAAAACATCACTGTCATAAATAATGAAACGAATAAGGGGCCAGCTTATGCAAGAAACATCGGTCTTAGCCATGTCAATGCGGAATATGTAAATTTCTTGGACAGCGATGATTATATTTCAAAACACGCTTTTAAAAAGGCTTATGTCTTTTTAAAAAATCATCCCGAAATTGATATAGTTTCAATTCCAATTTTTTATTTTGGGGTTAAAAAAGGACCTCATAAACTTAATTATAAGTTTGACAAAACTCAAATAATTGATTTAAACGAAAATCCGAATTATTTCCAGTTATCCGGACCTTCCAGTTTTTTTAGATTTGAAAAACTTAAAAATTATCAATTCAACGAACGCCTGCGAGTATCTGAAGATCCATTATTGATTAATCAGATGCTTTTGGATAATCCGAAAATTGGCTATTTGCATGGCGTTAAATATCATTATAGGCAAAGAACCTTACAAAATTCCCTTATAGCTACATCAACTAATTATAAATCTTATTTCACCACAAGAATTGACGATTATTTTATAAGGCTTTTAAATTATTCTATAGAAAAATACGGGCATGCTCCGAAGTTTATTCAACATGTTTTAATGTATGACCTGCAGTGGATTTGTGAAATTCGCTTTGTTCATATGATGCTTAGCCTTGCTGAAATCGATGAGTTATATGATAAGATTTTTTATATTTTGAATCATATCGATACGGATGTTATATATTCACAATTATCAATTCCAATCGAGCTTAAACATCATTTGGCTCTTTTAAAAGAGAACGGCACAGCTTATAGATTAAATAAGGATAATTTCCAAAGGGATTTCAATTTAAATACTATCTACATTGACCATTTTGAGTTTATAAATAAAGGCCATGTTTACATATCAGGCATCCTAACTAATTTTATTAAAGATGACAATATTTATGTTAAGGTAAACGGTAAAGAAATTGAAGCCACCAAACTCGATTATCCTCAAAGAGTCAACTATTCACTTAATTTTGATTTTGCCTACAATCATAATTTCGAAGCAATATTGCCAATAACAAAAGATATGGAAATCTCATTTAGAAATGAATTGGGAGATTTAATCATAGACTATAATCATACTTCAAGGATTTCCAGAACTTCCAAATATAAAATGGGTAAAGATTATTTGGCTATTGATTGTACAGACCACATTAAAATAACTGATAAAAGCTTTCAAAAAGGATTGGAACTTGAATATGATGTTTTTAAACATATTATTACTGAGAAGAAGCAAGGTTGGCGTACCGGTGTTATTCTAAGGGTTATGTACTTTTTAGCATATCCTTTCTTTAAAAATAGGCACATTTGGGTGTTTATGGATTTGCCGAGCATGGCAGAAGATAACGGTTATTATTTATTTAAAAAAGCGGTTAAATCTCAGAAGCTTAAAGGTATTAAAAAATTTTTTGTTTTCTCAAAATCAAAACAATTAGCGGCTAGTTTATCCGAATTGGACAATATTTATATGGCAAGCTCAAGGATTGCAAAATCAAAAAAGTTACTTGCGTTTGAAGAGGCAAATGAGAAGTTTAAAGAGCTTTCTAAAATCGGCAGTGTCTTAGCATATAGGTCTTTAAAACATAGGTTTTATTTATTATTTGCTGAGTATATAATTGCTTCCCACCCTGATAATGATATTATATACCCTTTTTGGGGGAATTACCCTCACCTTTCGGGTCTTGCAAAATCAAAAACAGTGTTCCTGCAGCATGGGGTAACAAAGGATGATATTTCCCATTGGCTTAATAGATATGATAAAAGGATATTTTTAATCGCAACAGTATCTGAAAAGGAAAAAGAAGCATTCCTGGATCCAAAATACGGTTATAATGAAGATTTTATTAAAGTTTTAGGTTTTCCAAGATTTGACTTTTTAGAAATCTTGGAAGACAAACGCGAAATAGTTTTCATGCCATCATGGAGAAGGCAATATGACCAGCTTAAAAAACATGAGTTTATGCAAACAGATTATTTCAAATCAATAAACGAGTTCTTAAATGATGGTGAAATGCTTGACTACCTGCATTCTAAGAATTATAAGTTAGTATTTAAGCCGCATAGGAATACTGTAAAATTCCTTGATGCATTTGACATACCGAGTGATGTTGAAATTGGAGTTGAAAAATCATATAATGAAATATTTAATCATGCATCATTAATGATTACCGACTACTCATCCGTTGCATTTGATTTTGCTTATCTTAAAAAACCATTAATTTATTATCATCCTGACAATGATTACCACTTTGATATAGATAAGTCTTACTTTAAATATGATTCTATGGGCTTCGGTCCAGTAACTAAAACATCCGATGAATTAAAACAACAGATTATAAGATTGATTGAAAATAAATGTAGGATGGATGAAGAATATGAAAAGCGTGTAGATGAGTTCTTCACCTATATTGATAAGAACAACTCAGAGCGCGTAATTGATACAATTTTAGAATGCAATAAAAATTTCTATTATTAATCTTTTTATATTTCAAAAACTAATTTTTAACCATGACATTAATCGACACAATGCTTAAAAGAAGAAGCACCAGAAAATTTAGTGATGATAAAATCACCAAAGATGAACTTGATATAATATTGCAGGCCGCACTTTTAGCTCCAACCAGCATGAATAGAAAACCGTGCAATTTCATGGTGGTTGAAAGAAGGGAAACTTTGGATGAACTTTCAAAATGTAAGGATCATGGTGCAGAACTAATTGCCGGAGCAGACAAGGCCATTGTTGTCATTGCAGATACGATGATAGCAGACACCTGGTGTGAAGACTCATCAATTGCCCTAACCTATATGCATTTGATGGCAACTGAATTGGGGCTTGGAAGCTGTTGGGTTCAAGTTCATCTAAGAAAAAAGGATGGTGTTTGGGCTGAAGAGGTAGTGCGTGAAATCTTGAAAATCGATTCTCATTACAGAATCGCAGGCATATTGGCATTGGGACATTCAAATGATATTCCAGAACCTCATACATTAGAGGACATTGATAAAAATAAAATTCACTTTTTAGTTTAGCATGTCAAAAAGTCTAGTTGCAAATATTGATGTGATTGATAGCAAGTTCATCGAGGAGTTTGTTAAAACTCCAGCAGGCCTCCCAATACTGTTAATGAACATTTTGGATGAAGTTGATGAAAATGTTGAGCTAAAACGGATGAATGTTTATAAAATTCATCCTGAATTTGAAGTGTTAGACCGGGAAGAGATAAAGCTAACTTCTGAGATACTGAAAAATGGCAATCCTACTCAAGCTGAAGATTTTCAGCTTCAATATGCGCTTGATTTCTTAAAAAAATATCCTCAATTTCAAAAAATGATCAGTGGAGTTGAATCAGGGATTGATAAGGATTTCAAAATCATGGTTAACTCTATTAAAGAGGCGTTTCTTGGGGACTTTGACTACTTTTAACCCTTAAAAAGTTACAAAATGTTTAAATATATTTTTTTTAAGAGTATCATTAACACAAGGAGATATGAAAATGCATGTTAAAGATTTATTAGATAGTTTTGATTTAAGACTTAAACTACCTCAGCATTGGTATTCAACAGAAATTAGCAATGATTTTGAAGAATCAGAGTTAATTCAAAATGATGAAATTGTAAAAATCAAAACCGAAGGCGAAAAAAATACGAAATTGATTGTCATCGATGTTAATGATGGTATGAGTGTCGTAACAAAATTTTCCGATGATAAAGTTATTGGAGTAAAATATCTAGACAATAAGGATGACTTTGAATATATTGGCCACCCATCAGAACTTTATTTTTAAAACAATAATGGCGCTTAGAATTCCGACCATCGCCCCTACAAGGACATCTAAAGGGTAGTGTACGCCACAGTAGACTCTTGAAAAAGCAAGTAACAGGCTAAATATTATTAAAACACTAACCAAAATCTTATTTTGCCAAAATTGGTCTGCAAGGACAGTTACCACGCTGAATGTTGAGGCAGTATGGCCTGATGGAAAGGAATTGGGTTCGCTTGGAACTACCAGCTGGTGAACATGGCCCAATGTCTTGAAAGGACGGTCCTCTACAATGCCCAACTTCAAACATAAGACAATCCCCGCCGAAAGCAAAAGCGCATATAAGCACAATTTTGAAATTTGTAAGTATTCGTCTTTGTTGTAATGCCTGCAAATTGCAATAGCTAATATACAAAGAATCAGTAATCCTACAAAGCCTCCAAGATTTGTAAACTGGGGCATCACAAAATCGAGGATGGGATTTGATAGGTTATTGTTAATGAAATAAAAGATTTCCGTGTTCAGATTCATCACTTGTATTTTAGTTTTTGATAATTATAAATATCTTGTTTAAAAGCGGTTATCCATAGGGAGTACAAAATATTTAAATATTCATAAAATATATTTTAAATCACAAAATATTAGGAGGAATTCATCATGGCTGATAAAAAAGCTCCTGCAGATGGCTGGCCTGTAATCAGTGGAGATTACATTGTTGGGGACCCTGAAAGTCCAGTGGCCGTTACAACTCTCGCATCTCACATTGAAGCTGAACTATCCGGAGCGGCAATCGCAGGACCATGTAAAACAGAAAACCTGGGAATAGAAAAAGTAGTTGCAAACATTATCTCAAACCCAAACATCCGTTTCTTGATTGTAACAGGTGCTGAAGTACAAGGGCACATTACAGGCCAAAGTATCATGGCATTATACGAAAACGGTGCAGATGCTGATAAAAAGAAAATCATCGGAGCAACCGGAGCTATTCCATTTGTTGAAAATGTTCCACTCGACGGTATTGAAAGATTCCAACAACAATTGGAAATTGTTGACTTAATCGATACTGAAGATATTGGTGCTATTCAAGCTAAAATCAACGAATGTGTTGAAAAGGATCCTGGAGCTTTAGAAGAAGATCCTATTATAATGGAAGTCGACGAAGAAAATGAAAAATTGGTAATTGTCGATAAGGAAGAGAAAAAAGACGAAAAAGAAGAAAAAGAGGAAGTTGAAGAATAATTTTTCAGCTTTCCATATTCTATTTTTAATTTTTCACCACGCCACACCACATTGTCATATTTTAATTTTCAGTGCTATCTTGCACTTCTGCTTTTTTGCATTTTTTTATAAAATACAAAACATTTATATACTAGAACAAATAGATAATTATTTACACAGTTGTATTGTGTATTTTTCACAAAAATATGTGCAAAATAGTTAAGTTTATATACTATTGTATACAAAGTATGATTACAGATTAGTATTTTTATTTCAAAAATACAGTAAATTTGTAATTATATTCTGTAAAAAGATTGTTGAATGCTTACCACAAAAGTGGAATTATAAAAACGTAGGTGATACATTATGGATAATTACCCAACCAACTCCATCAACTGGAGCGAAAAAGTCAAAGACTTAGATGAAAATATTAGACGCGAAATTGGACTTGAAGGGGACAATGAAGCTAAACATATCCTAATCAAAGTTCAAACCAAATCAGCCGAAGCCATTGAACCAGCATTCATAGTAGGAGAGGATGAAACATTCCTTGATTTATTTGTCTTGTCTCCGCAAGGACCTGGAATTACCTCCACTGCGGTCCTTAAGGATAACATCCAAAGTGTTGGTGTTATTGGCGGCGTTTCAGCAGAAAAGCTTGATCCATCTGAAATTCCAGACGAAAAGCCTTTGCTTGATGATGTAAGTGCATTGTATCAATAGAGGTAGAAATGTCCAGATATAGGAATTATAATAGGTCAAGGCGGAAAAATAACGATTATTTCGAAAGGGAGAAGGAACTTAACAGGAAGATTAGGAAGTTTAAAAATAACTTCTATAATCTTTCCAATCCACCATGCGCATCTGAATACCACAAAATGGATGTGCTTAGAAGGGAAATTAAATATCTGTTCAGACAACAGGAATACCAGGTCTGGCAGCGATCTCCTAGACGCAAACATGCTTATTTCAGCCAACTCTCCTTATTCAAATCAATGTATATGATGTGGAAAAAATATACTTGTTTTATATACCTCGAAGAATACCACCATGTTCCGCATCATATCGCAATGTGGGCCAAATACATTGGCTCAACCTTGGTTCCAGGCAGGTGCTTTGGAACCTAATCTTTTATATTTTAATAAATTAAACTATAATTAGTGACAAAAATGCAAAAAGTAAAACTAAATGATATTGCAGAAGTATACTCTGGCCTTTCATATAGACGTTATCTTGATGATAACGGAATAAAATATAATGTTGTTGTTCAAAGATCCATCCAAGCTGATGGCAAATTATCTGATTTTGAAGAATTAACCCTTAAAGATACCATTAAAGATAGGTTTTTTTCAAAAGAAGGTGACGTCTTGATGAAAATGCCCTATCCATTTGATGTAGTTCAAGTTCAAACACCCGGCCTTGTAATCAGCGACAGGATTGCAATTATAAGGCCTGATGACAACCATGACCCATCATTTATTGCACACCTTTTAACCAACGCCCATGTAAAAAAACAACTCCATGAAATCGGAAGCACAGAGAGAATTTCTCATGTGTCCATTAAAGAAATTAAGGAACTTGAACTGAATCTTCCGGATTTGGAAACACAGATCAAATACGGGCAGCTCCTAAACACCATAAATGAGAAAATCATCCAGGATGAAAAAGTCGTTGAATATGACAGGCGCCTCAAAGAGGGGATTCTAAACAAAATTTGGGGTGAGTGCGATGATTGAAAACTCAAGATATTCAAATAACTACACCATATATAGAAACATCAAATCCAAATTAAGACAATCCGAAATGCCTAGAGACATTTCATACCTTTTAGTTTTTACTTTTCTTTATAAATACTGCTCAGATTCTCTAAAAGATTACTTCTTATCATCAATTGAGGATAAGGAAATCACATTGGATGAAGCTTTTAGGGATGGCGGAATCGAAAGGGAGTTCGAAAATGATGCTTTTCACATGTTCGGATATTATATCAAAAGACCTTCCGCATTTATTGATGATGTAATAAACACCACATATCAGGATAAATGGTTTTTGCCACAGTTATACACTGCCTTTAGAGATAATGTCAGTTTTGTTAAAGGTTCTAATTATGAAAAATACTTTAATTTCATATTCGACTGTGTTGAAAGCCAATGTAAATTGGAGAGGATTGAATATGATCCTAAAATCAATTTAGTTGTCAAAGATATCATTTATTCAATTTCAAAACTGGATTTATATGAAGAGAAGTTCCCATTTTCAGAGGTTTTTGATGGAATATGTGAACTAAAGCCTATTTTGGCCGACCAGGATAATGATTATATGAATAATCTTCTAGCGGAAATCGTATTTGCAAGCAAATCCGCCCCCTTCGATATTTACAATCCATTTTTAAATGATGCATCTTCATTAATTGAACTATCTTCCAAAACAAACTTTGGATATGGGCAGTCATTTGCAAAAGGCCACGATACCATAACATTCTGCTGCAGTATTGTTAAACTTTTAATCAATTTATTTGACTTTGATAATGTGTTTTTAGAATTTGAAAATGCTCTTGATTCAACAGATTTTTATGGAAAATCTTTTGATGTGGTAATGTCAAACTTGCCTTCAATTGGAGGGTGGAGTTCCAAATCCATTAATACAACTCAGGAGTTTGAGATTTTAAAAAGAAATAGGCGTCGTCAAATCACCAACATGTTAACTGAAAACTTCAATGTTGACAAAACATCATTCACAAAAGATGACAAATTAAACAATGCAATTGAGAGCATACTTGAAGAAATGGTCTTTAACAGCTCAAACAATCAATTCACAGGAGAATATGAGTCACTCAAATCAAATGAATATCTGTTCCTGATTAACTTAATCGATTCCCTTAGGGATGACGGCGTCATGGTCGTATCTATTTCTCAAAGCTTTTTATTTAAGAATTCTCTTGAAACCTTGCGAAAATACTTAACCGAAGAATGCAATTATCTTGATTGTGTAATAAGCATTCCCGGAGAGTTTGGCAGATATATGAGGCCGCAAATCATTTGCGTATTCAAAAAAGACAGGTCTTCCAATGATGTCCTTTTCATTGACGTATCTAAAGACTATAAGCTTAAAAAAGTACCTCGATCATTCAGAACAGCTAACAGAAAATTTGCTCAATTTGATGAAGCAAGCATCAGAAAGCTCATTGAGGTTTTCACAAAAAGACAAATTGTAGATAAATACTCAAGTATCGTAAGCATTTCAGAAATAGCAGCCAATGAATTTAACTTATCAGTTTCAAGATATGTTGATACCTTTGAAGGGGAGTTCATTCAACTAAGCGAATTGGCTAACGAAAAAGCAGAAATTACTGCAGAAATCAAAAAATTAAATAAAAAAATAGATGAAATGATGGAGGAGCTAGATCTCAGATTCTAACTCTGCATCAAGTATTTCATCGTTAGACAACTCTTCGGTTTTTTTAAAGTATGACCAGTGGATAATCTCATTTTCATAGAGGGATATTACGCCGAGGCCTGAATCGTTTTCAAATTCATAGGATTCTTCCAATCCTTTAGTTTCCTTTTTCTCAAAGCTTGAATCAGTTGCATTCTTGATTACATTTTCTGCTTCGTCAACATTAACTGCAAATACTGAATCTCCAAGTTTTGAATCAATTAGATAGCTTTTAATGATTTTTTCATGGAATTGTTTGTAGATATCTGAGTTTAAAAATACTTCAAAACCTTTAATTTCACCATCAACAATTACTAAAACACCATTCTGGCCTTTAGCAATCTCGAACGATTTAACGATTTCATTGTGATTTTTTCTAAGATTATCATAGCTTTCGGATAATGCGCTTGTAGGTGATGCAAATGAATAATCTTTTTCCACATCATGAATTGATGACCAAACAGTATGTTGGACAGAATGATTTTTACGTCTTGCAAATTCTTTTGCACGGCGAGTCTTATAATTGGCAATGTAATCTGAGTGCATAAACTCCTTTTTATAAGCCCATCTGCCCTGTTCACTACAATTAACAGGTATTTTCATTGAGCTTCTAGGTGCAATTATAATGGTTTCGCTAACGATACGATTTTGGTCTCCTCCTACAACCTCTTCACCGTCAATTAGGATTAATGGGGTTACGGATCTATTCTCAACAATCAATGTGTTTACTTGTGATTGTTCACACTCTTTAACGTTTACTAAACCTAATTCAATGCCTTTTTCTAGGGTTAATAAATCAATGTTATAATTTTTTGCTGTTTTAAGAGGTATTATTGCCATATTTTCGTGGACTTGTGGTGTTAAAAGTTCTATATCCACATTGAGGTTATCTAGTGATGATATAATCATTTCATTCCTCCATTAATTTGATTGCATTTGGGTTATCACATAGAAAGTTAACGTCGCTTTCAGGATTTTCAACTTCAGCTATAAACTCATCTGAAGTTAATACTTTAGCTATTGCAACATTTCCCACAATAAATTTGATTTTTGCAAAATATTCGTCTGAAATTTTATCATAAATTCTACCGGCGCTCATTGTTCCTTTAACAACGGTATTTGTACTGTTTGCAATATAGCCAATTTTTCCGAAATATCTCATTTCGCATTCTATTGCTTCTGCATCATATGCATTTTTTGGGTCTTTAACCAGTTTAACGATTCCATCTAATACAAGTGGTTTTGGACCATGGTACTTGTTGAATGTAGTAACTGTAATGTACATGTTATCACCTTGTGTATATATTATGTTTTAATTATTTATAAATGTTTTCGTTAGGTATGGATGGGGGTGTATGGTAAAAAATAAGAAATGAAAGTAGATTATAATCTACTTACTTTAATTAAAGATTCGACAGGAACTCCTTCAATCTCGGATAATCCTGCTTTATCAATCAAAACAGTAACACAGGTCGGTTCACCGCCTAAATCTCTTACTGTATGAATAACTTCCTCAGCTGTTTTTCCGCTGGTAATGACATCATCTACAATAACTACCTTTTTCCCTTCGACACTTCCGAAGTTAGTACTGATGGTTCCTTCATCTTCAATATCAGTATCTTTTCTGTGTTTGTTTGGGTGGAAAATAGCAATGGATGTGTCTTCTCCAGTCATGTCTTCAATAAAATCAGCCATTACGGTTGCAAATGGAACGCCGCTAACTGCAATTCCAACAATGGTATCTGCATCTCCATGTGATAAAGCCATATCACTTAAAGCACCTGAAACATAACTTAATCGTGTGGAGTTGCCTCCGATGCTTTTCCAATTAATAGCAAAGTCAACAGGAGCTTCAGTTTTTACTTCTTCAGTTTTTTGAAGAATTAACCATCTGGCAGTGTCCATACTCACATTAAGTTCATCTGCAATTTCTCCGGTTGTGAAACCGTGTTGTCTTAATTCTTGTGCTTTTGCGATTAATTTTTCTTTCACCTTATCACCTTTTTTAGAGTTCATCAAAACTAATTGGTTTATGTTCTTTGGATGATCTGTTTGCAGCAATAACCATTTTAAGGGCTTTAAGTCCATCTTCACCGGTAATTTCCGGTTCAGTGTTATTCACTACAGCATTTAAGAATGATTTTAATTCACCTTTGAGAGGTTCTTCATGTTTAATCTGGATATCCTGAGCAAATTTACCATAAACTTCAATGCTTTGTTTAATGTAATCTACAGATATGATTCCGGCAGTACCTGTAAGCTCTAGTTCTCTGCGTTTGTATGGAGTTAACCAATTTACTTCAATTATTCCAGTTGATTCGTTATCGAAGTTTACCATGATTTCGGCATGGTCTTCAAATTCACTGTCATCAAAACTGCAGTTCATTGATCCGTAAACTTGAGTGACTTCCTCTTCAAACAAATAATTCATAATGTCTAAATCGTGAATAGCTAAGTCTATTGAAACACCAACATCTTTAATTCTTGGCGGGAGCGGTCCTACCCTTTTTGCAAATGCAGATACAACATCTCCAATTACTCCGTCATCAATAAGTTCTTTAGCTTTCCTAACAGCAGGATTAAATCTTTCAACGTGTCCAGTTGCAAGCAATACTCCAGCTTCTTTAGCAGCAGCAATCATTTCTTCAGCTTCTTCTAATGTAAATGCAATTGGCTTTTCTACTAAAACATGTTTTCCATTTTCTATTGCTTCCATTACTACTGCATGGTGAAATGTTGTTGGAACACATACGCTCACAGCTTCGATTTCAGGGTTTTCTAATAGTTCACTGTATTCAGTAAATCCTTTAGCACCATATTTTTTCTCTATTTTTTTCAGTGCTCTTTCACTTACATCGCTTACAGCAACCAAATTTGCTTCTTCCATTTTGTGATAGACACGAACGTGGTTTTCACCCATCGCACCTACCCCAATAACTCCTACGTTAACAGTTTTCAATTTAATTCCTCCGTTTAAACATGATCTTGGAAATGTTCCCCAATGCGTCTTCCAAGTTCAATCGCATCTCTTATAGAACCTTTCTCAGTTTGTTGGGAAAGGATTTCCCCTTCTTTAGTCAATAAGATTGAATAAATATTGAATTCTTTGTCATTCATGCGAGCTATAGCACCGATTGGCCATTGGCAACCTACACCAAGCTCTTCCAATACCATTTTTTCTGCAAGAACTTCCTGCATTGATACATAATCATTCAATTTTTTGATTTGCTCTTTTTTATCATAATCCTTTCTAGTGATTATCGCTAATGCTCCTTGGCCTGCAGGTGGTGTGATATAATCTAGTGGAAATACCTCTTTGATGTATTCTGTAAGATTTAACCTTTTGATTCCAGCCTGTGCCATGATGGTTGCATCCAAATCACTATTAAGCGCTTTATCAATTCTGGTTTCAATATTTCCCCTGATAGGCTTAAGTTCGAAACCTTTGTCATAAAGATTACAGAAGGCCTCTCGTCTAAGGCTGCTGGTTCCAAGTTTGGAGCCTTCGCCAAGTTCCGCCCATGATTTAGAAGAAATAAGAACTTCATTTGGAGATTCACGTTTTGGAACCGCTACGATTTCCAGATCCTCATCAAGTTCGGTTGGAAGATCCTTAAAACTGTGGACAGTAAAATCAACTTCCTCTTCTAAAAGTGCAATGTCAAGTTCCTTTGTAAAAAGGCCTTTAGAATCCATATTATATAATTGGGAAGTAGTAATTTTGTCTCCTTTTGTCTTAATAATCTCTATATCAATAGCTTTACCGGTCATTGCAGATAAATCGGCACAGACTTGTTTTGTTTGTGCTAAAGCTAGTTGACTTCCTCGTGTTCCAACAATCATAAATTATTCTCCAAAATTTAAAAATGAACTATATAAGTTTTAACTTATAAGTTTTTGTTACATTATTAATTTTTACAATTAATATTAATTAAATGTTTACAATTTTTGAAAAATTCATCTTTGAGAAAGTTTCCTGTAATCTGAGCGATAAATAAAAAGAAGGTTTTTATTATTTTTTAAGGCAATGTCATAAACGTCATTGTAGTTTTTAACTAATTCGCAGTTTTTACTCATTTTATGAGAAATTGACTCTCCCACATCACCGGTTAAAATAATCTTACAATTTTGAGAATCCAAAAATTCGCTAACTTTGCCTTCATCAATTTCCTCACAGGTAATTCCATAGTCTCCGCCAATCGCCACATAATAGTCATCTAAATTGCTGATCATATTAATTGACTCTTCAATGGCTTTTGTGTTAATTCCAGGATTGATTTCTTCGATAATTATGGAGTTTCCAATTTGCTTTTTATTGGTTCTGCCGGGAATTCCTTTGTATTTCTTAATGCCGTTTATGATTTTATCTTGGGGGATTTCTAAAGTTAAAGCAGTTAGGATAACTCCCAATACATTACTTACATTATGCCTTCCCGGCGCAAATACTTTCAAGTCCATTTCACCTGAAACGGCATTGCCATTAATGGTTTTAACATCTTTGTAAGCAACGTTTATGTAAGTTTCATCTAAGGAATAGTCAACGCTTTTCAAATAAAGGTTTGAGTTTGAATCTGTTAGTGAAAATGTATTCACCTTATCATGTTTCACATTCTGATAATACATGTCAAATGCTTCTTTTTCACATACCACTGTTTTGCACCTAAATACCTGTTTTTTAGCTTCAGATGCACTGCTTCTGCCTTTGGCTATTGGGTAATCCTCAGCAATATTTAACAAAACTCCGACATCTCCAATACCACTCACTCCCAAAGAGGATTCAAAAATGGCAGAATTGTATTTCCTTAGGTTTTCACTTTTAACAATGCCATCTGCAATTTGGCAAACCGGATTGGCTATTTTATATGCAAGGTCAATTGTTTCCTTGATATTTGCGGGAGTTATTGAAATGTTCCGTTTTAGGACAATCTCTTTTCCATCTTCATAAAGTATGCTGCCTAAGCTGGACAGGATTAATGGATTCTCATCAATTAGAATCTCTTTAAGCATAAAGACTGAGGAGGTTTTTCCTTTGACTCCTGTAATCTCAACTTTGGGAATGTCGCACGCCCAATCTTTTAAAAGCTCGCCGATTATCTCATGGTGGGTTTGGAATGTATAATTCAAATTGGGATTATATGAAATTATCTCTTCATGGGTTAATGGCAAATGAATTGGATAGATTACATTCATATCCCCTTTAAAATCAGCCAAATCAGCCAGTTGGATTAGATCAATATTGTAAATGGCAAGCATTTTTGCATCAATGCTTTTTAATGTGTTGTAAATATCATATGCGATGACATTTTTCCCTTTTTTAGCAAGGCTAACTGCAATCTTGACTCCGCCATGGGTTAAGTCAATCACTAAATTGTTCATTTTTCCACTAGCTTAATTTGTCTTTCACTTTTTCATAGAAGTATTTTGAAGAAGTTCTAATGAAAATTGCATCTTTGTCTGATTTTTTGAACTTGATTTCTTCTTCATATTCTGCTTCTTCATTAATTTGCCCATCCATTACGAAAACTGCACTTTTACCTTTTTTAAGCAATTTTACAGTTATTTCACTGCTGTCAGACACGACAAACGGCCTGACTCCAAGTTTATAAGGGCAAATTGGTATGATGATAAATCCTTCTACTTTAGGATCGACTATCGGGCCTCCGGCAGACATTGCATATGCTGTAGAACCGCTAGGGGTTGAAACAATTAATCCGTCAGCCCTTACATCTTCAATTATCTCGCCGTCTACTTGGATTTCAAAATGAAGCATTTTTGCTGTTTTATCAGTCATTATAACCACTTCATTCATTGCGCTGTACTGGTGGTTTTCGTGTGAAACTACAAGGCGTGACCTTTTTTCCCTGTAGTAATCGCCTTTTAGAATGTCATTTAAAGCTTCAAAAGTATGTGTTGCTTCAATTTCTGTTAAGAATCCAACTGTACCCATGTTAATACCAAATATTGGGATGTCAGGATTCATTTTGGCCTGTGCTCTAAGCAAGGTTCCATCTCCTCCAAGAATCACAGCCATGTCGCAGTCAAAGTCAAAAATGTCTTTGGCAAGCTGGTTAAAGTCAATGTTGAAGTTAATGTCATCAAGCAAATGGGCAATTTCAGGATATTCCACTTTTACTTTTTCAATGATTTTATCTAATTCGGGGTCTTCTTTCAATTTTGTAATTTCATGAGCTAAACGCCTTTCAATAATCACTTCACGGCCGTTGGTTAAGAGATAGTCAATTACCTGCGCTGCAAAAATTATTGGTCGCTCTTGGTCAATTCTTGCTATTACTCCTACTTTCCCAATAAAATCAGTTTCATTATCGTTTAAGATATCAATCATCTGTTTGTGGAGTATTTTATTGTTTGCAGCTACCACAACCGCTTTTTCATAGATGCTTAAGTTGTTGTTAATCTTTTGGCCGTATTTGTTTGTAATGATGCACCCTGCCTCTTCAAGAATTAGCTTAGAAGCAGCAATATCAATGATTCTACTTCCCCTAAGGTCCAAGAATGCGTCATATCTTCCACTTGCAACATAAGACAGTTCCAATACTACACTTCCAAGTACGCGCATACGGCGAGCATTATCAACTAATTTGGAAGCTTGTGATGTTCCGCTTTTTGTAAATCCTCCAAGAGTCATGTCACTGATATTTACAATGTCACTTGGCTCGACTTTTTCATTGTTTAACCAGCATCCTTTTCCCTTTTCAGCTTCAAAAAAGTTACCGTTGGCAAAATTGCTTACAAAACCTAACTGAACATCATTTAAAGTTGCAAGACGGCCCTGATTAACATCTGCAACGGCTATTGAAATGCCGTAAGCGGGAATTTCTTTAATCGCATTGTTTGTTCCATCAACAGGGTCAATTAAGAAAATAAATTTAGGGGTTTCCTCTTCAGTCAAATCTTCACGCCTAAGTTCGTGTGTAAGTGTGATGCTTCTTTTGGTTCCACGGCCAAGTTTCAACTCTCCAATTTCTTCGCTTACAATATATGAGAGTACAGGGGCATTTTTTAGGATATTGATTAATTTATCTTCAGCTATTATATCAATTAAGGAGGTTGGTGTTCCATCTGCACCCATTTTTATTTTTTCGCCGGATTCTGCTTTTCCAACGTAAGGCCTTATGGCCCTGTTTACTTCGCGGATAATTTCATAGGCTAAGTCTGTTGCAATCTGTTTATCTTTAGCATCCATTTTTTATCCCTCTATAATGTCATCATTTAAGTATACGACTGATGCGACAACTGATGCAATGCTTTCAACAGTTGTTGTGGAGTACTCGACAATCAAATCTTTAATTTCCACT
This sequence comes from Methanobrevibacter sp., assembly GCF_045220775.1. Lineage (GTDB taxonomy): Archaea > Methanobacteriota > Methanobacteria > Methanobacteriales > Methanobacteriaceae > Methanocatella. Next base: position 28,205 of record NZ_JBGUWC010000128.1, on the reverse strand, counting down.
CCACGTTTTTCCATCATATATTCAACCATCATTTTTGCTTCATCAATCAAGTCATTAAGCTCTTTATTAATTCCGGTTGTTTCAACTACACAACCTAACTTATCTCCAATAGCTACTGCAATTACTGCTGCAATTTCATCACCAGGATTGTTTGACGTAATCTCTGATAGGACACAGTTTACCATAGCTCCTGCCTTTAGTTTTGGCAATGCTTTAATTTCTGCATTACCGGAAAGCATGCTAGATACTTTTATCAGGTTAACATCTCCGATTCCAGCATCTGTTAATGCATTGTCAAATGCATTCAATTTTGTTGGCCCTTCATCTTTTCCAGATACAATAGCTATTTTCATTTTATCACTAAGTTTAGGTTTGTTCTTTATGTTTTAAATAAATTATTTAAATAATGAAAATATAAATAAATTTAGGTGTGCCTAATGATTTTAAATAGATCTTCATCAATAATTTTATCAGTATGCTTTTTCATGTTGTTAATGTTAGTAATGTCCTCTATCATCGCAATATTCTTCAATGGAGGATCAGTTCCATATGTTGGGCTCCTGTTTGTTGTAGTCTTTTATTTTATGACCCGCATGTTCTACAATTATCTGAGAAACGATGAGCTTTACAAAAACACAAAACAACACTCCTCAGATAAGCCGGGTGAAAGTTATATAATCAAAGGCCAAAGGGATAACAAAAAGATATTCATTATTGTATGGGTAATCGTCATTCTAATCCTTGCTGCCGTTTCATTGTGGTTATATTCATTTAATAATGGGTTAATCTAATCACTAATTTTTTCTCTTTTTTTCAATAGTGCAATTAAACATCAAAAATTATTTGAATTTGCCGAATACTTTATATAAAATGGACAATATAGTTTATACTAATCTAATAATATTCCTTATTAATAGATTAAAAACCGGTTTTTATAAATATGGAGGAAAATTAATGTCAACAAAAGTTGTAGAAATTAAAACATTAAAAGTTGGAAAATATATCGTATTAGGCGGAGAAGCTTGTAAGATTATCAGTTACACTACTTCATCTCCAGGTAAACACGGAGCAGCAAAAGCAAGAATTGAAGCTGTAGGTGTTTTCGACAACCAAAAAAGAAGTCTCGTAAAACCTGTAGACAACAAAGTAGATATTCCTATTATTGATAAAAGATTAGGACAAGTTATATCTATCCAAGGCGACACAGTTCAAATCATGGACATGGAAAACTACGATACCATTGACTTACCAATGCCTGAAGACTTAAAAAATGACATTGTTGAAGGTATTGAAGTTGAATACATTGTCGCTTTAGGAAATATGAAAATAATGAGAACTAGAGGATCCGCTTAGGTTCTCTTATTTATTTTCCTTTTATAAGATTTATTATGCTTTTAAATACTTATGAACCATGGAAATTTGCATTTTCTCATGAAAATGAGGATATAAAAGAAAATTCATTTGGGATAATCGGAGTTCCCTTTGATAGCACTACTTCTTATCACTCCGGAGCACGTTTAGGACCAATCGTTGTGCGTGAAGCATCATTTGGTTTTGAAAAATACAATTCTGTTTTTAATAAAGAATTAACCACTACTTTTTATGATTTTGGGGATGTTAATGTCATTCCGGGAAATTGTGAGCAAACTTGCAATATCATAGAAAGCACAGTTCGTGAAATGATTGATTTAAATATAAAGCCAATAATTATTGGCGGTGAACATTCAGCATCTATTGGAGCCGTTAAAGTATTGGCCGAAAAATATGATAAATTAACTGTAATCCATTTGGATGCTCACAGAGACCTTGCATTCGAATTCATCGGCGAAAAATATTCACATGCGACAGTAATGAGGAGAATTCATGAAATGGGTGTTGATTTGGTCCAAATTGGAATAAGGTCCTCTTCTCAAGAGGAAGAGGAATTTGTAAAATCAACTTATAACATTCAAACATTCAGAAATAAGGATGTTCACAGACACATGGATGCAATTGAATACTTTTTGGTAAATATTGATGGTCCGATTTATATTTCAATCGATATGGATGTGGTGGATCCGGCATTTGCACCTAATGTAGGCAATCCAACTCCAGGTGGCCTGTTTATTTCAGAACTCGAAACAATTCTTGAAACACTATGCAGAAAAAATGTTGTAGGTTTGGATGTTGTTGAAACTGCAAGCAATAGGCTTGGAGACAATACGGCAGTTGTTGCAGCAAAATTGATTTATGATTTTTTAACATTAATAGAATGATTTAATGTAATAATCTAAAGATAATCTAATATAACTGTTTTTAACTAGATTAACTTATTTTCCTTTGGATATGATGTTGAATTACATTAATTTTTATATCCTTGTCAGTTTAAATTGAATAGATAATATTTATTACCATGTTTTTTAAAAATTATTAATATCGGAATTTAATGTTTTTCTGATGAGGTGTTATATGTTGGAAGATTTTTTCAAATTTAAGGAAAATGGAACTGATTTCAAAACTGAAATCATTGCAGGTATTACAACATTCCTTGCTATGGCTTATATTTTAGGGGTAAACCCAGTAATCTTAGCAGATGGAGGTATGCCTGCTACCGGAGTATTATTTGCTACCGCAGTTGCTTCCGGTATTGCTTGTATAATTATGGGGCTAGTTGCTAAATATCCAGTCGGATTAGCTCCAGGTATGGGACTAAATGCATTGTTTACATATACTATTATTTTGACAATGGGTAACTCTTGGGAAACTGCGCTTGCAGCAGTATTCATTTCAAGTATAATCTTTTTAATAATCACCATTTCCGGTTTAAGGGAAGCTATTTTAAACTTGATTCCTCTTGACTTAAAACTCGGTATTGGTGCTGCTATTGGATTTTTCTTGGCATTCTTAGGTTTAAAAGGTGCAGGAATTATTGTAGCTGATCCATCTACTTTCGTTACTATGGGTAACCTTTTAGCTGCTCCAGCACTTCTTGCATTAATCGGTATTATCATTACTTTAGTTTTATATGTAAAAGAAATACCAGCGGCTGTATTTATCGGATTAGTTTTAACTGCAATTATCGGTTTAATATTCGGTGCAGTTGGATATGGTGTAGGAGATCCGTTAATGCCTGCTTTACCAGCACAGTTCATCTCTGCTGATTTTGACGTATCATTATTTGCCGGATTCCTTAGAGGATTTGGAGACCTATTCAATAATATTCCAAACTTGATTATGATGTTGTTCTCACTTGTATTCGTTACATTCTTCGATACAACAGGAACTTTAATGGCATTAGGTAGACAATGCGGATTCATCGATGAAGAAGGTCAAGCTGTCGGTATTGAAAATGCGTTCTTAAGTGATGCAATCGCAGGTATTATTGGTGCTGTATTCGGTACAAGTACCGTTACCGCATATGTAGAAAGTGCAGCAGGTATCGGTCTTGGAGGTAAAACTGGTTTAACAGCTATTGTTACTGGTATCCTATTCATATTATCAATATTCTTTACTCCATTAATATTAGCTTTATTCACATCTCCAGTTACTTGTGCAGCATTAGTAATAGTCGGTATTTTAATGGTTGTTCAATTGCAAGAAGTTGAATGGAACAGTTTAGTTGTTGCAGCTTCTGTATTCATGACAATTATTATGATGCTTTTAACATACTCCATTTCTTTAGGTATTGCATGGGGATTCGTTGTTTACGCAGTCGCAAGCCTCGCAGCACAAAAAGAGAAATTAGGTTTGGGTATGTGGATACTAGTGATTGTATTTATAATATACCTATTCTTCGGACTTTAAACTCACAACCGTGAGTTTAACTTTTTTTCTTTTTTTTTAAAATCAGTCGTTGTAGTCTTTTTCTACTTTATATAAGTAGTATTTGCCCTTATCGGTGATGCTATAAAATCGGTATCGTTTATCCTCTTCGTTAAGACATTCCACTAGCTCCGCATCCTTTAAGGTTTTCAGGTATTTGGAGATATGGTTGCTGTTATCATTAATTTCTTTGCCGATTTTTGATGGAATCTTATCTTCCTTTTCAAGTGATTTTAGCACCTTAATTCTTTTTTTGGAACGTGCCAGCAGGGATATGATGCTCATATCGTCTTTCTTATTCATGGTTTTAGATTTAAACTTTCGCTATTATATTGATATGTATATGATATTAGCATGCTAATAGCAATGTTTATATTATGTGTTTAATAAATTAATTATCACTAATGGAGGCAATAAAATGAAAAAAATTATTACTTTATTGGCTGTATTTGCAGTAGTTATATCATTAGCTAGTGTATATGCAGTTGAAACTACAAACCACGATTTTGATGGTCTATTTAAAATGGATGTACCTGAAGATGAAAACTTTACTAATCCTGTTGAAGAAGGACAATATTCTGCAAAATTAAGCGCTAATATGGAATATGTTGGACAAAATTTTAGTGTATACTATTATAATGTATCAAATATGGCTCCTGACTTCAATGCAGCTAATATCACTGATTATCTGCCACAAATGTTAAAATCTAATTCTGTGTTTATGGATGAACCATTAATTGATGGAAATCTATATATTTGGAATAACACTGTTGGCGGATCTTCAGATGGAAGTTACCTTGTTGGTATCCCTTCAGAAGATGCTACTGAAATGGTATGTGTGGAAGGAAATAATTTGGATGATTTAAAAGTGTTCATAAATTCTGTACAGTTTTAAAATTTCATTGACTCAAATTTTGGAGGAAATATTATGACTGAATCAAAAGTTTTTAGATTGCCGGAGGGTATTGATGCAAGTTCCGTAGGAAAAGAAGTTGAAAATTTTTTAAGAAGTACTAAAAATTTAACTACTGAAGGTACCAAAACTCCAGACGGTTACTTTGTTCAAGCAAAAGAACCAGAAGGATCAGGATGGAAACAGCTTGCAGGTATGACTATGGCAACCCAAGTACAAATAGTTGAAATTAGTGATACTATAACTGTAAATATCGGAAACGGTAAATGGTCAGATAAAATTGGTGCCGGTGCTGTCGGTATGGTTTTATTTGCTCCGCTTGCGGTTACTGCTGCAGTCGGTGCTTATAATCAAAAAAAATTACCGGGCGAAATATTTGAACATATTGAAAAATATCTTTTAGGCGGCGGTCAAAGTGTAATGATGAATTCATTTGGAGGTAATGTTGCTAACGAAAATGAAGTAATATGTCCCAATTGTAATTCAGCAAATAATAAGAATACAAAATTCTGTGGAAATTGTGGTTCACCATTATCAGCTACCTGTCCTAACTGTGGAGCCAACGTAGCTCTTGATACAAAATTCTGTGGTGAATGTGGAAGTCCTATGAATCAACCTGATAATATTTGCCCGGAATGCGGAGCTAAAGTTGCTGCAGATATGAAATTCTGTGGTGAATGTGGAACAAAAATGGAATAGGTTAACAATCATAACAAATTGTCTGATTGTCATTAAAAATATGGGCAATCATCAGATGAAATTTTTAAGATGTAGAAACCATATCAAAATAGGTGAATAGTGCTTGCATTTAATATAAATAAAACTCAAAAATGTGTTATGCACATATACAGAATATTCAAATATTTAAATGAAGGTTTCTACAATGTTTTTTTATTTTTAATTATTTTTCTAAACCATAACAATATCATTAAATATCACCAAAACCAAAATTATTATATTAACTAAAAATGGAGCAAATTGTTATGGAAAAAAGAAATATTGACCTTTCCGGACATATTATCGACTCATTGATTTTGACCAAAACAATGGGCATAATCATGGACAAAGGCGGAGAATTTAATATATTGGAAATTGAAGTTGGACGAAAAAAGTCAGACACAAGTCATGCAAAGATTGAAGTCTCAGCTGAATCTCCCGAATTATTAGATTCTATTCTAGATGAATTATCTGTACTTGGTGCATCAATCGATGAAATTAAGGAAGTTAATCTTGTTGCATCCGAGAAAGATAAAGTTGCTCCTGAAGGTTTTTATTCATCTTCTAACCATGTTACTCATATCTATTACGGCGGAGATTGGATACCTGTTGAAGATATTGAAATGGACTGTTTGGTTGTTGTCGATGAGGAAAATAAAAGAGCCTGTGTAAAACCAATTGCAGATGTTAAAAAGGGCGATAAGATTGTTGTTGGTCTTGATGGTGTTAAAGTTACTCCACCTAACAGATCAAGGGATGAACAACAGGTCTTCGAATTCATGAATAGTGACGTATCCTCTGAAAAACCATTAATGAATATTATTAGGGGTATTGCAGAGGAAATGAAAGAGATTAAGGCCAAAGGCGGAAAAATAGGTATTGTCGGCGGACCGGCTATTGTCCATACTGGTTCCGGTAAATACTTGGCCGCTTTGGTTCGTGAAGGATACATTGATGTAATCATGGCAGGGAACGCTCTGGCAACTCATGATATGGAATCAAATATCTATGGCACTTCCTTGGGAATTGAAGTGGAAACAGGTAAGATTGTAGCTCATGGCCATACTCACCACATGAGGACCATCAATAAGATTAACCGTTCCGGTTCCATAAGGCAAGCCGTTGAAGACGGAACATTGACTGGTGGAATTATGTATGAATGTATTAAAAACGATGTTCCATATGTTCTTGCGGGGTCCATTCGTGATGACGGACCTCTTCCAGATGTAATAACAGACACAGTGGATTCTCAAAAAGAAATGAGAAAATATGCTCAACAATTGGACATGGTTATCATGATTGCCACAATGTTGCATTCAATCGCAACAGGAAATATGCTCCCTTCAAGGGTTAAAACTATTTGTGTAGATATCAACCCATCTACAGTTACCAAATTGTCAGATAGGGGTAGTGCACAGGTAGTCGGCATCGTAACTGACATCGGTTCATTCTTGCCACTTCTTTATCAAACCTTGATGGAGGAAGAGGAATGAAATTTACGGCTTACATTTTGGATGTTATGACCGATTCGGTTTATCCGGCCAGAATCACAGTTGATGAAGGTGTCTTTAAAGATATTACTCCTATTCACGTTACTGAAGAAACCAAAATTGATGTTGAAGGATTGATTCTCCCCGGATTTATTGATGCTCATATCCATATTGAAAGCTCAATGCTTACTCCGGCTCAATTTGCAAAGATTGCGGTGCGTCATGGAACAACCTCTGTCGTATCCGATCCTCATGAAATAGCTAACGTCTGCGGAATCGAGGGAATTGATTTCATGATTGAAAATGCATCCCAAGTTCCATTCAATTTTTATTTCACAGCTCCTTCATGCGTTCCTGCAACTTCATTTGAAACATCTGGCGCAATTTTAAACTCTGATGACATAGAATTCTTGCTTCAAAAGGATGAAATTGTTGCACTTGGTGAAATGATGAATTTCCCGGGGGTCATCAATGGGGATGATGAAGTTTTAAGAAAATTGGAATTGGCAAGAAAGTACAAAAAGCCTATTGACGGCCATGCCCCACTGGTTTCCGGTGAAGATTTGGATAAATACCTTGAACAATGTATCGTAACAGACCACGAATGCAGTAATTTCCAAGAAGCTATTGAGAAAAAGCAGAAAGGTATGAAAATTATGGTACGTGATGGCTCATCTGCTAAAAATATGGAAGCTCTTTTTGATTTTTCAGAACGCATTGAACACTTGAAAAATCAGGACAGTTTTGGAATAATCCCGACTGAAGTTTTGGAGAGAAGGATCTACTCCCCGATATTTGACTTCATAGTCAGTGATGACAAGCATCCTAACGATTTGATTCATGGTTATTTAGATAAGTCAGTCAAAAAGGCTGCCGATTTGGGAATTGATATTATAAAAGCCATTGAAATGGTAACAATCAACCCTGCGACACATTATGGTCTGGATGCAGGTTCAATCGTAATAGGGGCAAAGGCAGATTTCGTTGTAATCGACAATTTGGAGGACTTCAACATCCTTAAGACATATGTTGCCGGTGAATGTGTATTCGATGGTGAAAACGTTTTGTTCGATGTTACGGAAGTTGAAGCCGAAAACTCAATCGATGCCACCAAAAAGACTGCTGAAGACTTTGAAGTTTACTTTGACGGTGACGAATGTGAAGTAAATGTCATCGAATGTTACAATGGCGAACTGTTGACTGGAAAGACCACCGCAACCTTAAATGTTAAAGATGGTAAAGTTCAACCTGATATTTATGAAGATATCTTAAAGATATCTGTCGTTGAAAGATATGGTGGAAATTCCGTAGCCAATGCATTTATTAAAGGATTTGGCCTTAAAAAAGGAGCTATCGCTTCATCAGTTGCGCATGACTCACATAACATTATAGTTGTTGGTTATTGCGCTGAGACAATGGCTGAAGCCGTAAATGAGATTATTGACAATAAGGGAGGATTTGCAATTGTAAGCGAAGACTTCAGTGATTCCCTATCCCTTCCTATTGCGGGGCTTATGACAAATGAAGATGCATATGTTGTTGCTAAAAAATTAGATGTTTTACACAGGATGTCATCAGCATTAGGCTGCAAACTTGATTCACCGTTCATGACAATGGCGTTCATGGCATTATTGGTTATCCCATCACTTAAAATCTCTGATTTGGGATTGTTCGATGGAGACAATTTTGAATTTATTGATGTTATTAAAAATTAAGGCTCATAGCCTTTTTTTATTAATTCTTCTTTTATTTTATCCATTGCCTGAATGTCTTCAATGTAGCCTACTTTTTTTACAACGCGATTCGCTTCCCTGAATCTTTTCAGATATTCCTGCTTTTGTTCTTCGCCAACGAGGTCAAATCGGCTGAAATTGGATAGGGTTTCGACTACATAGCCAAAGCCCCTGTTCATCGCTTTGGTATTCTTGTTTATTACCAGTTCAGTCACTTTGGATTTGATCACGATGGCTTCATCTTTCTTCTTAATGGGGTCGCTTTGCTTGACTGCCTCTTTCAAGCTTTCCACTTCACATTTGAAATAGGCATCCGCACATTTTAAACTCAAATCATCATTAAAGTAGTCCTGCGGAAGATTTCCAAGTGTCGATGCGGTAAATATTTCAGGATCATGGGTTATGTTTACGACAAACTCCCTTTGAGAGATAATGTTTTCCAAGGTATGGCTTCCCTTAAAGATACGATTCAATATTGTGTCCGGGCCTGAACAGATTACTCCTATTGGAGCGGCATTTTTTAGGTTTTCATCATTTTTTGTAGTAATGATTGTTTCGTATTGTCGTCCTTTTTCCATTCCGATTAATGATAAATCAATTTTCATAGTATCATGTTTTGTTTTTTTTGAATAAACCTTTTTATATGTTGGTTAACAATATATAATTAATATTATTTAATTTTAAAGGAGTTTTAGAATGACCTATAAAATGTATGATGAAATGATGGAGCAACCAGATTCTCTTAGGAAAACGTTTGAATCCGAGTTTCCAAAATTCGCAGAGGTTTCTGAATTAGTCTGTGATGCTGATAAAATTTATCTAATTGGTTGTGGCAGTTCTATTTCAACTTGTTATAGTGTACGTGATGCAATTCGCATGTCCAGTACTAATCTAAACATTGAAGTTTATGCAGGTTATGAATTTTTCTACAACAAAATGTTAACTGAAGGTGAAAATTCCGTTGCGATTTTCACATCCCAATCAGGTGAAACTGCAGATACTTTAGCAGCACTTAGGAAGGCTAATGAATTTGGTTTGCATACTGTATCTATCTCTAATGAACCAGATAGTTCCATGATTAAAGAAGCAAAAACTCCAATTATTACTAGAGGAGATACAGAAACAGCTATTTTAGGAACTAAAACTTATATTACTCAATTAGCATGTCTTTATCAAGTCTTATTTGCAGCTAGTGACTATGAAAATAAAACAGAATTATTGAATCAGTTGGCTGAAATGCCTAAAATGTTGGAAAAGTTATTGGTTTCAACTGAAGATGAAAACAAGCGATTGGCTGAAGAATTTAAGGATGAGGACATTTTTTACTGTTTAGGCAGTGGTCCTAACTTCGGTCTTTCCTATAAATTGGCCATGACAATGCTTATGGAAGGTGCAATCAAGCATGCTTGCCCTGAATATTCAGCTGAATTCAGGCATGGATTAATAGAACGTGCTGAAAAGGATGTTCCAATCATTATTTTAAAATCAGAGTTTGAATCAGATGTAATTACTGATAAAGCCATTGAATTTTCCAAAAACCTAGAGTTAAAATCAATAATCTATGAGCTTAAAGACTATGCTGATGTCGATAAATTATTGTCTCCATTCATATTGGTAATTCCACTGGAATGGTTTGTATATTACTTGGCACACTTCAATGGTGAAGATCCTGGTGCAACAAGACACATTGGAAAAGTCAGGTATTAATTTTTTTTAAAATAAAAAAAAGAGATAAAAATGTAGAAAATCTATTCTACATTTACTTTATGTTTTGGTATAATTAATTTTGGAATAGTAACAGTTACGATTCCGTTTGCGAATTTTGCAGAGATATTTGTAATATCGATGCTGTTTTCAAATCTTACAGTTTTTTCACATTTTCCGGATTTGATAGCAGATACGATAGCTTCAGCTTCGTCTTCTTCTTCAAACTCTTCGATAAATGGTTTGAAACAAGTTTCGATAGTGATGTCGTTGTCACTAGCTTCGATTAAAACATCTTCTTTTTCAACACCAGGAACTGCAGCTTTGATGTAGTAGAAATCTTTGGTTTCTACAAGATCAATGTCTAAAGTTTGAACGGTTGCTTTTTTATAATCAGTATATTTTTGATCAGCACTTTTTTGCATATTTTTAATGCTGTCTCTGAATTCGTCAATACTTTTGTAAAGGTCGTTAATTACATTGTCTGCAATATTTTTACCTTTTTCTTTAGTTTCTTCGTATTTTTCTTTGGTTTCACCGAATTTGTCTTTTTCATCGGCAACTTCTTCTTCAGTAAATTCTTCTTCTTTTTCAGAAAATTTTGCATCAATAGTTTCAGAGTCTACCATAGTTTTCACTCTCCATTTTGATGAATTTTTTTATAAGTATTTATTACTTACTTTTTGTTACTATATAAAGTTTTCTATTTTTGTAACTAAAAGTAATTAAATCTTAATTTCTTTAATCTTTTGTTTTTCATATAAATAATTTGTTATTTTATTAAATTGTGCAATTAAATTTGTTATATGGGCAATGAATATTATTTGATGGTTAAAATTAAATAAAATCCTATTTTAGTATTTGTTGAGAATGTTCGTAGTAAATGGTAAATATACATTTTTTTTAGGATGTCTTTTGGGCAAGGATATTTTTCACTAAAAAGATTAGACAATGCAATAGGTTGTTTTTATTTAATCTGTGTTTTGAATATTGCTCTACAAAACATTCGATTTAAACACTTAATATTTTTTTCTCTTTTAGTTATTTAACATATTTATTTTTCTTCTTTAAAATTTTTTTTCTGGTCATGATTTTCATCCTTAAAAATTTTGTAGTTGTCCTCGAAAACTTACCAAACAACTTCAGTAAACTATGTTGTTAAACAATTTTTTTAGGACAACTTTTTACAAGCTGAAAATCTCAATGTTGTCCTCACCAATGCAAATTAAATCCCTCAAATTTTTCATCATTTAAAAGTGTTTTTACTAAATTTGATGATTGTTTATTGATTATTTCGCCATAGGTTAATTCTTCTTCATTATATTTTATGGTTGAGTGTATTTTGTCTTGAATTTTTGAAATAATCAGTTTTTGCTTTTCTAATTTTATGGGATTGTTTCTTTTATCTAAATCATCGTTTGTAACTTGTCTTCGATTGATAAGATTTAGCACAGTTTTGTCAACGATTTGTTGTCTAAAATCTTCTATTAAATCATATGTTAAACTTGTTCTTTTGTCCATGTCAAAATGTAAGAATCCACAATATGGATCCAACCCATTTATCAATATGGATTTAGTTATTTCACTTGCTAAAATTGCGTATCCGTAGTTCAGCATTGAGTTCAATAAATCTGTTGGTTTTTTGGTTCTCTTTTCAAATCCTATGTCTTTAGGGATTAATAATTTTATCCCCCTCCAATAATAAGCTGATGCTTTTCCTTCACACCCCATTATTTGCATTTTTACTTTTTCATGATTATTTGTTAGTTTAATTGAATTCAATTCATTAATCTGTAGGGTAATATTGTTTTTCATCTTATCTATTTCTTTAATCTTGCGGTGTTTGTTGAATGTTGTTAGTGTTGCCTTTTGGTTTATCATTTTTGATTTTATTATTTCACGGGATATGTTTATGCCTTTTTTGTTTTCACTTAACAAATATTGCTGTTTTTTAATTTTCACATTTCTCCAATCTGGTGACTCCATTAAATAATTTAATTTACCCGTATAGTCAAATGAAATCAGCTTAATATTATTTTTTGAAATTAATGTTAATGCATCAAATGTTATATATCCTTTCCCGATTATCACTAAACTGGATATTTGGTTTGCTTTAATAGAATCTAAAACAGTATCTTTTTGTTTTATGACGATTTGGTTATCTTTTTTTGGGTTGATTTGTTGAATCCTTCAATTAAAATATTCATGTTAAAACACCCTGTACAAATTTTCACTAAAGTTTATTTCTCGTCCGAAGGTCTCTTTTTTAGAATAGCATTTATCACAAATTGGCAAAATCAATATGCTATCTTTTTCACGAATTGTCAGTTCAATTTCCTTTTTAAAAATACTTAAATCCTCATTGCTTAATTTTCCAATGTATGTGTTTGTTTGAATTTTTCTAAGTCCAAAGTGTCTTAAAATGTTTTCAATCTTTTCTTTGTTGGTTTTGAAATTAACATCAAAAATAGCTATAGTATGCATGAAGATTATTTAATCTTCAATGAATAAATACAAATGGGTAATGCTAAATAGGTTAATTTAATAATTAAATAGCGTGTATTGATGATTATCAGTACAATGTTTCCAACAATAAGATTTCCATACTCGAAATGCTATTAATATAGATTTTTGTTAGTGTAAGTGATGTAAACATTCAAAAAATATGATTGTATTTTTGCACAAAGTCACACTACAAAAATATTTATTATTAATTAATCTAAGATTATTTTCATAAATTATTTTTTTTGAGTTTAAGAACTTTTGAAATTTATTTTTTCCGATAAATTTATATTATTCATAATATATATTAATAATCAGATTAATCTTAATTGATGTGATTTTTTATGAGTTTAGCAAGCAGTAAATTATACGGTAATGATGAGTTGCACTTGCCTAAAATAATAAAAGAAGAATTTAAACAATTCCCCATAGATGAAAATACAATATTTGAATGGGATATAAAGGATGATGAAATCATTTTAACACCTAGGCAAAAAGTAACACTGGATGATGTTTTTGGAATGATAGATGACGATGGTGAAGACTGGAATGTAGATGAGTTGGTTTACGATGGCTAAACTATTCATTGACACTTCATTCATTATTCAAATATTCAAAAGAAACGACACCAATCGTGAAATAGTCCAAAAAAATAAAAATATCCTTTTGGAAAATGAATGTTTTATTAGTAATGGGGTCTTGCAGGAAGTAATAACGGTCATAATGAAGAAAACCAAAAATATGGAACTAACAAAAAAAGCATATTACTTCTTAGTGGATAACTTTATAATACTTAACGAACAAGACATTGAAAAATATAATGATCGAGTATTTTCAATCTTTAAAAAATATAATGTTAATACTTATAAAGCCAGTTATATTGATTGTTCTAGTGTTGTTATTGCTAAACAGTTTAATTTAGATTATGTTGTATCCTTAGATAAATTTTTTGAAAAATTTGAGGAGATATCTCTGTTGGAATTAAATTAGATTCCATTCTTATTTTTTAATAATTCAAATGGGTATGTAAATTTTGTGTGATGATTTCAGGTTTTTTGATTGGAAAAGTATATGTTAAATGTTTCTCATTAAAAGAATACTAATTTTTATTTCTTTGAGAATTGGGTAAATATACAATTATTCTTGTAGTTACCATTTGTAAATAGAATTTTAAAAATATACTTACTTCTAAACTAAACCTTTTAATCACTTAAATCTAGAAAAGATGGTAACTATACAATTTTTCGCTGAACTACTTTTTGTTAGTATATAAAGTTTTCTATTTTTGTAACTAAAAGTAATTAAAAAGTAATGCTTTTAATCATTGATTTTTCATATAAATAATTTGTTATTTTATGGAATTCTGGAATTAAATTCTTTATATTGGTAATGGATATTATTTTGGTGGTTAAAATTAAATAAAATCCTATTTTAGTATTTGTTGAAAATGTTCTTAGTAATGGGTAAATATACATTTTTTTAGGATGTCTTTTGGGCAAGGATATTTTTCACTAAAAAAGATTAGACAATCCAATAAGTTGTTTTTATTTAATCTCTGTTTTGAATATCACTCTACAAAACATTCGATTTAAACGAAATTAGGTCCTGAAAGTGCAACATACTCATCGTCGAAGTATTCGTCTACAAGGTTGCCCATCGTTTGCAGTGAAGGGTACTCTATGCCCTTGCTGTCGTAACCATGATGCAGTCCTTTGAAATGACATCTTTCAGGTTGGACTGCGTTGTTCTGAAAGCAGAGGATGGGACTGACAGGAATATGATGCCGCACTCTTTGAGATGACTGAAATCAGTGGTTGCGACAATGTTGTCCGCGAGTTTAGTGTTCGGATAATATTCCGTGTTGAATCTGGTTTCATTGATTGCATCCGCAAAGCTCTCACGCCTGAGCTGCAGGATTACCTCATCAACATTCTGAGCTATTGTCTGAACCAGTGCAGTTCCCAAACTTCCGGCTCAGATAACGCCTACCCTATCCATAATTTTCACCATATTAATATCTTTTGCTTTTTATCAATTTAAACTTATTTGACTTTCTTTGAGATTTTTCGACGTGGGGCGGTAGCTTTCCAGCTGTGTGAATTTTCAATCGTTTCAATCCTTTCGGACAGCTCATCATTTTTCTGTAAATGCTTTCCTGTCATCGTTCAATTTCTCGATGCTGCTTTTGAGCTTTTCAATCTCAGCATTCAATTTATCAATATCGCCGTTCAATCTAGAATTTTCCTGTTTGGCTTCCTTATAATTGGCTTTCATATCCTGATACCATTCCTCGAGCCTTTTGCTGTACTCTATTTTATGATTAAGCTGTCTTTCATAGTATGCGGTCATGTTCTTTGATTTCCTTTCAAGGGCTTTTATCCTCTTTCTGTTTTTGTCCTTGTTTATGACTGCAGATTTAAGGAAAATGGAATACTTGAAATTGTTTTCAAGATTGTGAATGTTTTCAAAGGCTATATTGAATTCGGCATGGGACTTTATGAACTCACGGTTCCTGAATCTTGTGTAGTCCTCGGATGCGACTATCACGTCGACGTCCTCCTTTCTGACGCCTGAATTGTTGAGCCTGTTGAGGAAATACTTGAGCATCTTTGCAAAGACAACAGGCTGGACATATTCATCGATTTCGTTATTGTCGCACTTATCGGAAATGATGTTGTATGCCTTCAGAAGCTTCATGATGAAGCTGTAGTCCACATCGAATGATGTTGACTTGTCACTGTCCTCTGACCTGACAATCCTGTTGTAGACAGAGTAATCATTCAGTACTGTAACATTTCTTGAATTGATAAGGACATCATATACGAATATGGCGTCCTCTGATGGTATGCCCACCTCATAGTAGATATCGTTAGCTGTGAGAAGCTCCCTTCTGAAGAGCCTTGCAGAAATGCTTGCAGAAAGAGAAAACAGATTGAAATCATTTTGGGGATTATTTGATACTGTCACTTCCTGTCTGTCTTCCGGAACCATGTTCACTTCAGTGCTGTCGGGATAGATTCCCTTGAATCCTCCCGGAACCTGGGACAGTCTTCTTCCGTCCGAATAGACGTTTGTATATCCTCCCAATACCATATCTATTTCATCCTTATCCCTGACCTGTTCGTATAGCCTTTTGCATGCATCCTCATCCAGAAGATCATCGGAATCCAAAAACATCACGTAATCGGCTGTCGCCTTGTCGATTCCGACATTGCGGGGTTTGCCTGGAAAGCCGCTGTTCTCCTCGAGGTGATATGCGCTCACGTTCTCGAATTCGCTAGAGTAATCGTCAATGATTTGGGGGCTTCTGTCGGTTGAGCAGTCGTCCACGAATATTACTTCCAGATTGGAAAATCCGAAAGTCTGACTGCGGATGCTTTCAAATGACCGTTCAATGTATTTCTCCATGTTGAAGACCGGTACAATAATTGAAATCTTATAATTCATATAATCACCATCATAGCCCGTTAAGGCATAATATTTCTCAATATCCTGCTTAAAAATCCTTCATTATCGTTCTTGGCAAATCATCTTTGTTTTTGAACAGTTTCACTTCACTTTAGAATGCCAGATACTGTAAATCAAGTATTTCAGGCAAATCATCTTGTGTAGCCTTACAAATTCTCATGATATTGACCTCGACTTTCAATTAAAATTTAATGGAACATCTCAGATGGATTAATTGATCTGGTGTCAACAAAGGGAAATGTGAGAAATGCTCTTGAAAAGGATTTCAATCTCTTCTGAACAAATCTCTTGTATATACCTTATATGCGACATCGCCAAGACTGTCTGAATCGAAGCGGTTTGCAAGAATAACGTCACTTTCACTCTTGAAGCGATCAATATCATTCACTACTTCAGATTTAGAAAATTCGCTTCCATCCTCCAATGTAGGTTCATAGATAATTATTGGAATTCCCTCTGCCTTTATACGCTTCATGACTCCCTGTATGGCAGATGCACGGAAATTGTCACTGTTGCTCTTCATGGTAAGCCTATAAACCCCAACGGTTTTCGGATTTCTTGAAATAATCTGATTTGCAATGAATTCCTTACGCACTGAGTTGGAATGAACAACAGCCTCTATCATGGTCTGTGGGACATCCTTATAGTTTGCCAGGAGCTGCTTTGTATCCTTAGGCAAGCAGTATCCTCCATATCCAAATGAAGGATTATTGTAGTGTCCGCCAATGCGGGGATCCATGCATACTCCATCTATAATCATCTGTGTATCAAGGCCTTTTGTCTGGGCATAGGTATCAAGTTCATTGAAGTAGCTTACCCTTACTGCAAGGAAAGTGTTTGCAAAAAGCTTGATGGCTTCAGCCTCTGTCAAGTGTGCCAAAAGCACTGGAATGTCCTGTTCTGGACAACCTCTCCTTTTTTCTTCTTCTCTTGCACCTTCAAGAAGAAGGTCTGCAAACATCTGCCCTTCTTCCATTTGGTTATCATCGCATCCTACAACTATACGGCTTGGATGGAGATTGTCGTAAAGCGCCTTTGACTCACGAAGGAATTCGGGGCTGAATATGATGTTGTTGATTCCATACTTTTCACGTACGGACTCTGTATATCCAACAGGTATTGTTGATTTGATGACCATAAGAACATCTGGATTAACCTTAAGGGTCCATTCTATGGCATCCTCAACGGCGGAGGTATCGAAGAAATGATTGACATCATCATAATTTGTCGGTGTAGCTATAATGACAAGCTCAGCATTCTTGTAAGCTGCTTCCTTATCGGTAGTTGTATGAAGATTCAGTGTTCGCTGTCCCTCACGAACCTCTTTAAAAAATCTTTCTATCTCATCATCCTGTATAGGGCTGATGAACTGATTTAATTTTTCTGCTTTTGATTCTGTTGTTGTGATGGCTGTAACATCATGCTTTTGAGCTAGTAGAACAGCGAGGGAAAGCCCCACATATCCTACACCTGCAACTGTAATTTTCATTTTAAATTTTCTCCTATTTTATCCCATTTCTTGAAGTTTCGAATATTTCGACTGGTTAATATTCACTTCAAAAGGGTCTATTTTTTTTAATAATTTTTTGTAAAATTAAAAGTGTAATGACGTGCTATTAATAATATTCGTCGTCATCATCCTCTTCTTCTTCAACATTACGCTCTATTTTTTTGATTTTATCTATTTTCTTATTAATTTCATCTATGCCTTCACCTTCAATGGCTGAAATAAAAATAGAGTTTTCTTCATCATCAACATATTCCTTAAGGGATTCCTTATCTTCGATAAGGTCCATTTTGTTGAATAAGTAGATGACAGGTATTTCTGAGAAGATTTTTTCAATTTGCTTTAAAAGATTGTACTGGTTGTCCATGTGAAAACCGCAAGTCTCTGATGCATCAAATATGAACAAGATGGCATCTGCTAAATGTTCAAGAGCAACAATCGCATTCATTTCAATATCATTCATCTCTAAAACCGGCCTGTCAAGCAATCCTGGTGTGTCGATAATCTGAATATGTTTCCAGTGTCTTTCGGTATGACCGATTTGTATACCTTTTGTGGTAAACGGATAATTGGCAACTTGAGGTTCTGCACTGCTTAATTGTCTGAGCAATGTTGATTTGCCCACATTCGGAAAACCTGCAATTACAATGGTGGTTGCATCAAAATCGATTGTAGGCATATTTCTCAAGCTCTGCTTTGCAAAGTCCAAAAAGTCCAAATCCTTTTTGATCTTATTTACAACGGAAGCTATTCTTCCATAAGCCTGCTTTTGAATTGCAGTTGCCTTTTCAGATGGATTTTTTCTTATCTTTGCACCATATTCCTTTTCAAGTTGGGTTATAATTCCATAAGCCCAGTTAAGTGCTCCAAGAGCCTGTTTCATGTCATCTACACCTACAGTGATGTCAATGTAGTCTTGGTAAAATGGATGCAAGCTTTCGATTTCCGGTACTGCATCGATAATGGATTTTAATTTGTCTTTGATTACTTGGCATGAAGTAACCACTCTTCTCTCTTCTATTCTTTTGCCTTTCAGATGTTTTGGCATTTTTTGACTTCTAACTAAGTCCGCTTGTTTTTTGCCTCTGCTGAACCCCTTGTCAAGCAGTTCTTGTGGCGTAGGTATTGTTGGAATCATCATTTTAATCACTATTCAAAAATTTGTCCTTGGAATTTGTACACATCACAGCTCTCGTCCATCCAGCTGTCTGCACTGATTCCGGCTTTCATACAAGTGTGTTCTAAAAACATTTCAACATCAAATTTGTTTTCTGTGGCAACCTGCGGAAGCAATAATCCCCTTGAATATCCTTTTTGAATGATTAGGCCATCTCTTCCAATTTCAATTTCATCAAAGTACTGGTCAGGGTGTGCCACTATAATCATTTCAGGTTTTGTTAGTACTGTAACTTCCAAATCAAGTTCTTTCAATTCATCTAAGGTTACTTGAGGAAATCTTGGATCATTGACTGCAGCTGCAATTGCAACATCTATTGTAGCGTCAATCGCACTTTTGATAGGTTCGGCATATCCAATGCATCCCCTTAGGTTGTTTCTTTTATTTAATGTTACAAAAACACCTAACTTTTCATCTAGTTCAACAGGATAGCCTTCTCCTTTATCCAATTTTTCACCGGTTTCCAAATAATGTTTTATTGAATCTTTAGCTACTTCAACCAAATATTTTCCAGCCCTATCACTTATCATTATCCCATTCCTCCAACTAATGCATTTAATATTCTTGTATGGGGTCCGCCATCACCGACAGGTGCTGTCTGACCATCTTTTCCACAAAAACCAACACTTAATTTAAAGTCATTGCCAATGGCATCAATGTTTTTCAATGTTTCCAGGATATTTCCGGATAAGGAAACATCTCTTAGAGGTGTTGCTATTTCACCATCCTTAATTAAATAGCCTTCTGCAGCATTGAATTGGAAAATACCCTTACCGGTATCTACCTGGCCACCTCTTGAACCTTTAAGATAGATTCCATCAGGTATCTCTTCAATCAATTCTTCAAAAGTATTGTCTCCGGGCTGAAGATATGTATTGCTCATCCTGACAATCGGCTGGTCAGCAATAAGTGACCTTGCATTTCCAGAAGATTTCATATTTAGTTTTGATGCTGTTTCCCTTGAATTTAAGAGGGAAACCAATTGGCCATCTTTTACTAATTGATTAGGTTTGGTCTTTACACCTTCCACATCGTAAGGATAGTATCCAAACCCTTCCTTAAGGCTTGCATCGTCAAATATGTTCACAATATCGGATGCAATTTGTGTGCCCAATTTATCTTTAAGTATAGAATCATTTTGTAAGATTAAGTCACCTTCAACAGCATGACCTAGTGCTTCGTGAATCAGAACGCCAGTTAATTCCGGGTCAGCTATTACTGGGAAATTCCCTGAAGGTGCAGGTTTTGCATCAAGCAGTCTGACGGCTTTTTCACCTATGTTTCTTCCAAATTCTTCAATGTCCGCATCAGCTATCACTTCAAATCCTTTTACTCCTCCAAGACTTCCATGTCCAAATTGGATTATTTCACCATCGCTTGCGGATGCATTTAAAGCCATTCTCACTCTGCTTGTTTTCACTTGAATTTCACTGCCTTCGCTACTCATGAACAATTCATCGACTTCGCTGTCTCCATAGCTAACAGTTATGCTGTTGACCTTTTCGACATCTGCAGCTTCATTGGCCTCTTTCATAATGTCTTTTTTTTCTTCAATGGATATATCTTTAAATGGTATTTTGACGTCAACAGCTATTTTATCTTTGATAATTTCTGTTTCGCTTAAGGTAACGTCTCCTTTAAGTGAATTTGAAAATTTGATAGCTGTATCAGTGATTTCATTAATTTTAGATAAGTCTGTAGTATATGCAAAACCCCATGCTCCATTATTTAACACCCTTACTCTTGCCGCTAAGCTCATTCCAGTGTTAATTTCATCGACATCTCCGTCTTTCATTAATAGGGCAGTGTTTTCACCGAAACCTGCTCTGATGTCGATGTAATCTACTTTTGGGCTAGTTTCTGCAATAACCTTTTCGAATAGATTGATATATTCTTCCATGTTATCCCTCAATAAGATTAATATTATAATATTATATTTTTGGATTACATATTTAATAAAAGTTTTTTAAATAACTATTTTTGATAGTTTTTTGAAAAATAATAGTAAATTTTTATAATATGAAAAATAATATAACACATGTTAATATTTTAGGTGATTTAATGATTGTTATTGTAGGTACCGGTGCGGGAGGAGCAATCCTTGCTCGTGAACTTGCATTGGATGGAAAGCCAGTTACAATATTGGAAAAAGGTCCTTATATAAAGTCAAAAGATGCGTTTAATTATTATGATAAATACTCACAGGATGTGGATTTGCTAACAACCACCTGTATTGGTGGAGCAACAATCGTATCCATGTCAAATATGGTGCGTGCACTTGATGAGGAATTGCTTGATTATGGTGTTGATTTAACCGAAGCATATGAATATGTTGAGGATTTGGTGGGTGTGCATCAATTGGATGACTCTCACATAGGTAAAGGAACACAGGCATTTTTGGATGCTGGTCGTGAATTGGGCTTGAATACACTCAAAATGCCAAAGGCAATTCGTGAAGCTGATTGTGTTCAATGTGGAAAATGCGCATTCGGCTGTCCTGCGGATGCAAAATGGTCCGGTAAGGACTTTGTTGATGAAGCAGTTGATGCTGGCGCAACATTGATTTGCGAAGCCGAAGTCACTGAAGTAATATCCGAAAACGGTAAAGTCTGCGGAATCAAATATGTCAAGGATGATAAGGAGGAAATTCTCGAAGCCGAAAAGGTAATTTTATCTGCGGGAGCTATTGGATCTACTTTAATTTTGAGAAAATCTGGATTTGAAGAAGCAGGCCGTGAAATATTCTTTGATCCTTTTGTTAGTGTCGGAGGATACATTAAAGACATTAACTTCAACACAGAAGTCCAAATGGCCGGCCTAATAATTGGTGAAAACTTTGTCCTGTCACCTCACTTCTCATCATTCATCCGCGCAAATATTCCTGATGACAATGTAACTGATAAGGATATCTTGAGCATCATGGTAAAGACTGCAGACGAATGCAAAGGATATGTTACAGACGATGGTGATGTAGTCAAAATCAATACCATAACAGACATCAGATATCTGGCAGAAGGAACCGCTACTGCGGGTTTTGTTCTTGAAAAAGCTGGAGTTGACCCAAATACAATTGGCTCAACAGTTTATAGGGGAGCTCATCCTGGAGGAACAGCTCCAATCGGAAAGATAGTTGACAGCAACTTGGAAACAGATATTGAAAACTTATATGTCTGTGATGCAAGCGTTCTTCCAATATCTCCTGGAAAACCACCGATATTGACTATTTTGGCATTATCCAAAAGATTGGCAGATTATTTAAAAAAAGAATAGAAGATTATTCGAATTGTTTATCGATATCTTCTGTTTTTATTAATTTTTCACAGTAATGGCATCTGACAACTGGGGGATATTTGTTGATTACATTAAACTGAGGTGTAATGGGCTCATTCTTATTGTTTGTAATGCACTTCGGATTTGTACATTTTAAGATTGATGAAATCTTATCGGGGAGTTGAATTTTATCCTTTTTGACCGGTTCAAAATTCCTGATAATGTTGATTGTAGCCTTTGGAGCGATTAAAGCGATTTGATTTAGTTCTCTATGGTCCAATTCCCTATTTTCAATTTTTAAAATATCCTTTCTTCCGACTTCATTTGAAGAGACGTTCATTGCAACAGTGACATTTTTAGTTTCAGAGTCTGGAAGGCCCAATATTTTAAGAATATGCAATGCCTTATTTGCAGAGATATGGTCAATCACAGTTCCGTTTTCAATAGCTTTGATTTTTAACTCAGTTTTGTTATTTTTCACTTTAATCTACCTTGTATACATTTTTAAATCTTTAATTTCAATTATTGCTTCAGTATCAGAAACTAGTTTTTCAGGACTTTTGTTTTTAGTGGCAATAGTGAAAGATTCAATGACTCTTGCCCCACGCATTTTAACTTTCTCTTCAAGCCTTTCAATATTTGAATCGCCACGATTACTGTCCATTGTCGCAAACAATATTACATCTTTTCCTGTTAAATTGCATCTGTCAATAATGGTTAGGATTGCAGGAGTCGGATTGCCCGCCCAAGTTGGTGTTCCAAAAATGATGGTATCAAATTGGATGATATCAACTTTTGCAGGTACAATATCTGTTTTGCTTTCCCTGAATGCATTAATTGTAGCAAATAATTTGTTTTTAACTCCTTCACGATTTTTCAAATCATGTATTCTAACCATACTAGCTCTTAAGTTTTTAGCCAATGTTTTAGCAACTAATTCAGTTGTTCCCCCTTGTGAATAATAAATTATTAATGTTGCCATTTCTTAATCTCCTCAAATTAATTTTAAGGATGAAGACCAAAGTGAGTTAATCCTGCGCGTTCATCTATGCCAAGAATAATGTTCATGTTTTGAATTGCCTGGCCGGATGCGCCTTTAACAAGATTGTCAATTGCAGAAAGCATCACTAGCCTTCCGGTATCATCAATCTCAAATCCTCCGATGTGAACAAAGTTGGATCCTCTTACTGCGCTTAAATGAGGGACTTCCCCTTCATCCATAAGTTTGATAAAGTATTCGTCACCGTATTCCTTTTCGTATAGTTTTCTTATTTCATCTGGAGTGATATCCAGGTTTTCATCATTTAAAAAGCTATGTGAAGTAGTTTGTATTCCTCTGATAACAGGAACCAAATGTGGTGTAAATGAAACTTTTACGCCTTCAAAGCCTTTTAACTCTTGCTGAATTTCAGACATGTGCCTGTGTGAAGATATTTTATATGGATTTACATTGTCTGCAATGTTTGGATAATGTGTGGTTGCTGATGGGTTTACGCCTGCTCCACTTACTCCTGTTTTTGAATCAATAATGATTCTTTCAACCAAATCATTTTTGACTAACGGGTATGATGATAGGATTGCGCCTGTCGGGAAGCATCCTGGGTTTGCAACAAGATTTGTCTTTTTGATTTCATCTCTGTATAATTCAGGAAGCCCGAATACACCTTTATTTTCTTTATCGGTGTGTTCCATTCCATACCATTTTTCATAGACTGCAGTGTCTCTGTATCTGTAATCTCCGCTCAAATCAACCACTTTGGCACCGGTATCCAATATTTCAGGTACAATTTTCATTGATGCTCCGTGTGGGGTTGCAGTAAATACGACATCTGCATCTAAATCCGCAGGACTTTTGTTTTTGAATACGAGTCCTGAATCTCTTATATGTGGGTGGATTTTATGTGCAGGAGTTCCGTCGAATTGTCTTGAAGTGATGTCTGTCACTTCCACTTCAGGGTGGTTTAACAACATTCTTAAAAGTTCTCCTCCAGTATAACCACTTGCTCCTATTATTGCTGCCTTAAACATATTCATAATCTCCTAATCTTCACAATTGTCTAAAATTTTTCCTTCAAAATCAGTAGTCTTAATCTTTTTAATAATCTTGCAGCTGCTGTCCAGTTCATCCTTGTGATAAACCTTGACACGCTGCACACGCGCTTTCAAGCCTCTCTCATCAACTGCCTTTTGCAGTTTTTCAACATTATGGGTCTGATCCGGCCCGATAGCTATGATATCAGGGTCGATTTCTTCCACGATTTTGAAGATATCTCCCTCTTCGTTACCAAGATAAGCTTCATCTACAGGTTTTAACATTTTAATCAATTCCAAACGTTGATTCTCACCGACAATAGGTACCCTTTTCCTTTTCTCGACGGTAGAGTCCCTTGCCACAACTACATAAAGCTTGGAATTGTATCCTCCAAGGTTTTTTGCCTCTTGAAGGTAGACTCCATGACCCGGATGCAACAGGTCAAATGTTCCGCTTGCCATTACTTTTTTCATTTCATTACCTCTTTTGGTATTTTAAAGCTTCAGTTAAATCAATTTTATCTTTATAAAGTGCAGAGCCGATTACTACTCCTTCCACACCGGTTTCATTTAATTTTTTAATGTCTTCTATTGTTGTAATTCCGCCTGAATAGACTATTGGGATGTCGACGGATTTCTTAAGCTCAACTACAGGGTCTGTGTAAAAGCCACCTAAAAGGCCTTCAACATCAACATTTGTAAATAGGATGCTACCTGCGCCATGCTCCTTGAACTCTGCTGAGAGCTCAACCGGGCTTTTGTCAATCTTTTCCTGCCAGCCTTTGATTACGACCTTATTGTCTTTGCTGTCAAGGGAAATCATGATTCTGTCTGATCCGTATTCATCTGAAAGCTGTGTGATTGTTTCAGGTTGCTTTATTCCCATAGTTCCGATAATTATTCGGGCAATGTCCAAATCTAAAAGTTGTTTTGCGTATTCAACACTTCTTATTCCACCACCGAGTTGGATTGGAACGGAAACCTCTTTTAGGATTTTTTTGATAATCTCAAAGCTGGCCACACCATTGATTGTTCCGTCAAGGTCAATTACATGGATGTTTTTAGCTCCTAAATCCTCCCAGTGCTTTGCAACAAGTTCTGGATTTTCTATTTCAACCATTTCACTTCCAGGTTCGCCCTGTACAAGCTGTACGCAC
Organism: Methanobrevibacter sp.; assembly: GCF_045220775.1. Classification (GTDB taxonomy): domain Archaea; phylum Methanobacteriota; class Methanobacteria; order Methanobacteriales; family Methanobacteriaceae; genus Methanocatella. The sequence goes on along the minus strand of NZ_JBGUWC010000128.1, from coordinate 2,735 downwards.
TTTCCATTTTTGATGTCAACTGCAGGCATTATTAACATTTCATCTTTTCTGAATGACATTTACAAATTTCCTGTAAAATTTTATTATAATATAAGTTATGTTTTTGAAATGTTTTATATCTATTGATTATAAATTAATAATTATATGAACGATAAACTCTATGAAATTTTTGATGTTGTCTTGAAATCTGATTTTTCCTTAAAAAAACATGATAATAAAGCGAGTATTGAATTAGGTGAAAACGGTGAATATGGGCAAATGGATACTTATTCAATTTTTCCAGGTATTATAATTGCATTTATTGACATTGACATTGATAAAATTGATGATGTTTTCATTGAAAATCCGATTCATCCAAGACTACTTGAAATCAATCATTGTGCGGCTGGAAGATATTCCTATGCCGTTGGTGATGATAAAATAATATATTTCGGAAAAGGGGATTTATGTGTAAGCATTTATGATTTGACAAAGTCATTTTCTGATTTTCCGCTTGGATATTATAAAGGATTAGAGATATTCATTGATGTTGATGTAGCCAATGAATATATTAAGGATTATATTCCTAATTTTGATTTGATTGAATTTTATGAATCTTTAGAGAAAAATAAAGGATATGTGCTACTTAGGTCCAATCAGAAAATTAATCATGTTATTGGGGAGTTATACAGGGTTGATGAAAGAATTAAAGAATCTTATTTTAAATTAAAATGTTTGGAATTATTATTGTTTTTCTCGATAACTAATTTCAGAAATATTGAATCCCTTTCTCTTTCCAAAAAGCAAGTTGAAATAGTGGAATTGGTTAAAGAAGATTTGATTGCGGATTTGGAAAGTAAAATCACATTGGACCAACTTGCTGATAAATATGGGATTGGTAAAACAACTTTGAAAAATTGTTTTAAAGAGGTTTATGGCAAGCCTATTTTGAAATGGAGAAAAGAGTATAAGTTGGATTATGCTTGTAAGCTAATAGAAGATGGTTCCTATAATATTTCAGACATATCAAAAATGGTGGGATACTCTTCGCCGTCAAAATTTTCACAGGCATTTAAAAGTTATGTTGGCTGCACACCTTCTGAATATAGAAAATAACTTTTTGCCTTTTTGGTATATTTTTTGTCTTTTTAGTTCAAAAATATTTATATACTAATTTTTATCATAGTTTATATTGAATTATTGGTTTATTTAATTTATTTTTTAAAAAAAGCTTTAAATTACTCTTTTATTTGATTTTTAAGATATTTTTAAAGTTCTGTCTTTTTAGACTATTTTAAATTTTTAGGTAAACCTAAATTAAATTATAAGGAGTTTATCATGTCAAATACTCAAAATAAAAACAAATTTATTAGATTACTTAATTATTCTGGTAATTACAAATATTTAACAATCATTGGTATGATTTTATCAGCTTTAAGTGCAATTTGTTTATTGATTCCATTTATTTATATATGGGATGTTGTCAATGCCCTTTTAGCGGTTGCTCCTGACTTTGCAAAGGCACAAAACTTAGAAAGTTATGCAATTAATGCATTTGCCTTTGCAGTGTTGGGAATAGTCTTGAACTTTTTTGGTCTAATGGGCACTCACTTGTCTGCATTTAAGAATGAGAAAAACATGAAAGATGAGGCAGTAAATCATTTGCTCAAATTGCCATTAGGCTACTTTTCAAATCATACCAGTGGTGGATTGAGAAAAGTAATAGATTACAGTACTACAAAAACAGAAACATTTTTGGCTCACCAACTGTTTGATTTGACAGGAGCTATCGTAACCCCAATTGCATTTTTAATATTGCTGTTCAGTTTTGATTGGTTGCTTGGATTGATCTGTTTGATTCCAATAGTGTTGTGTTTCATATTCATGTATCCGATGTTTTCCAGTGAATCCCAAAACATCATGGTCCAGTATCAAACATACCTGGAAAAAATGAACGGAGAAGCGGTGGAATATGTGAGAGGCATTCCCGTTACAAAGGCATTCCAACAAAGCGTTTTCTCATTTAAGAACTTCATTGATGCAATTAGGAACTACGCTAGGTTTTCAGCAAATTACTCACTGTCCACTCAGCTTCCAATGACTGCATTTACAGTTTCAATCAATGGATTTTTTGCATTATTGATTCCTGCAGGAATTCTGCTTGCAGGATCACTCGTTGATGCTAAATTCTTGGCAAATTTCATGTTCTATGTAATATTTACCCCGATATGTGCTGTAATGATGAACAAAATCATGACAGTTTCACAGGACTGGATGCTGGCAAGCTATGCGTTGGAGGGCATTGAAGAAATTTTAAATGAAGAGCCTTTAGTCGAAGCGGTTAATCCTCAAAAACCCAAAAATCATTCAATCGAATTTGAAGGGGTTTACTTTGACTATGAAAAGACAGATTCCGATGAACATATCTTAAATGATGTTAATTTGAAAATCAATGAAAATGAAACTGTTGCTTTGGTAGGGCCGTCTGGTGGCGGAAAAACCACAATTGCTTCTTTGATTCCAAGATTCTGGGATGTTGATAAAGGTTCAATTAAAGTGGGTGATGTTGACGTAAGAGACATTTCAACAAAGGAATTGATGGAAAATATTTCATTCGTATTCCAGAATACCACTTTGTTTAAAGATTCAATCTACAATAATGTAGCAATTGGCCGTAAAGGAGCTTCAAGGGATGATGTTAAAAATGCATTGAGTCTGGCTCAATGTGATGACATTATCGATGAGCTGCCTGATGG
>NZ_JBGUWC010000127.1:0-46699 GCF_045220775.1 Methanobrevibacter sp. | reverse complement strand
GGTAAAACTCCTGTGAAATATGCTTTGAATATCTTGCCTAAGGAAACCACTTCTAATGCTCAGTCTGATGACGATAATTATTTGGTGGTATATATCTATGATGATGAAGGAAATATTGCCTACGATGCTCATGGTAGCATAACATTCTTTATTGATGGTGTTAAAGGGCCTGTTATTGATATTGTCAATGGTATTGCGAGATTAGACTTATCTCAATTTAAGAATGGAGCATATCTGATTTCTTGGACTTACTCTGGAGATGCAAAATATGGTTCATCTTCCAATAGGTTGGCTTTAACCATTAATCATAAGACTGCCAGAATCAGTGCAAGTGATCTGACTGTTTTGTATAGTGCAGGCAAGAAGTATTCCGTTACTGTTTATAAGGCGGACGGCAGTCCTGCAAGCGGTGAAAAAGTAAGCTTCTCATTAAACAACAAGGCATATGCTACTGCAACTACTAACTCTAAAGGTGTTGCAAGCATTGTGATAAAAAGCGTTCCGGGAACTTATAAAATCACATCAAGTGCATTGGGCGTAAGCATTACCAAGAATTTGAAAGTAAAACATGTGGTTTCACTTAAGAAGGTTAAAGTTAAAAAATCAGCCAAAAAATTGGTATTGACTGCAACCCTCAAGAAAGTCAACGGCAAATACCTTAAAAAGAAAAAAGTCACATTCAAGTTCAACGGCAAAAAATACAAAGCCAAAACCAATAAGAAAGGTGTGGCAAAAGTTACCATCAAATCAAGCGTACTCAAAAAGCTTAAGGTAGGTAAAAAGGTCAAATATCAAGTAACATACTTAAAAGACACAGTCAAAAGAACTGTTAAAGTTAAAAAATAGGGATTTAGGGAGATAACATGAATAAAAAAATAATATTGTTTTTACTTATTATAATAGGTATTTGTGCAATATCGCATGTAAGTGCAGTAGATGATGTTTCATTTGATAATTCAACAGATACTCAAATTTTAGGTGAAAGTGATGATGCAGAATATTCTGCAATATCTTTGGATGAGCAGGATTGTCAGGTTAGCGAGTCTGATAGTGACAAGCTTGAATCCGTAAATTCGGATTATAGAAATATTCAAGATCAAATTGACAATGCAGAAGAAGGAAGCACAATTAATCTTACTAATAAATCATATGTTTGTGATTATTTAATTACTGTAGATAAATCGGTTAATATTGTTGGTCCTGATGAGGGCGTTGTTATAGAATACAATGGTTCTAATGGATATTTTACTCCGTTTTTCAATATTAATGCTCCCAATGTCTCTTTAAAAAATATAAAATTCGTTGGAGCTACATTCTTATGGGCAGGTGCTGTTTGGTGGTCTGGTGATAATGGTAATTTAGTCAATTGCGAATTCACTGATAATTATGCTAGAGGTAACGCTTCTATTGGTGGTGCTTTAGTAATTAATGGTGATAACTGTAATGTAACTAATTGTATTTTTAGCAATAATTATGCAGATTTAGATGCTGGTGCTGTCCTTTGTTATGGTGATGGAAGTTTAATAAGAAATTGCGAATTTAGTGATAATTATGCCCTTGGTGAAAAAAACGAGAATCCTGAGGGTCTATCTGGTGTTGGTGGCGCATTGCTATTATATGGAAATAATTACACTGTCGAAAATTGTAACTTCACAAAAAATTATTGTGCTAATAATGGAGGTGCAATATTTTCATATGGGGACCATACAACCATTATTAACTGTGGATTTTATGGCAATTATGTTTTAAACGGTCCTAATGCTTATGAAGGTGGAGGTGCAATTTGCAGCGCTGGTGATGCTTTAATTATAGATAATTGTACTTTCATTGGAAATCATGCCGCTAATGGATTTGGTGGTGCTCTAAGTTTATGTGAAAATGACACAGTTAAAAATTCTTTCTTTAATGCTAATGATGCCGATACAGGAAATGATATCTTTCGTGGAAGCAATATAATTTCAAACATATTTGTTCTTGATTATGGCGAAAGTGAAAAAGACGCTATTGTTCCGGAGATTACTGTAAATCCTGATGATTTGATATTAAATAATATATTTAACAGAACTAAAATTAATTCTACTGTGGAATTTAGTGCAGGTATGATTTTTGAGTATGGTTCTTCAGGTTCTATTCATGTAACTGTAGAGGGCGGAACAATTGAAATTGAAAACATTACAGTTTTAAACCATCCTGAGGCAAAAATTTCTTTTTCCAATAATGTATTGGGTGTTTCTAATTTAGCTGTTGGAAAATATACATTAATAGTAATTACAACTCCGGATGAAAATCACACTTCTGTTGAGAGCAATTTAAGTATTACTGTTAATAAGGCAACTGCTGTTATTAAGGCTTCTAAAATAACCGTTGCTTTAAAAAAGAGCACTAAATGGACAATAACCATTGTTGACTCAAGAACAGGCAAAGGCATTGCTAATATGAAAATTACTTTGAAGGTTTATACAGGATCAAAATATAAAACTGTATATGTCACTACTAACTCTAAAGGTGTGGCATCTTATCAGACTAAAGGATTGACAAAAGGAACCCATAAGATTGTTGCAAGCGCAACCCATGCAGGTTATAATTTTAACACTTTAACATCTTCAATTAAGGTCATTAAACAAACAACTTTGAAAATTAAAGTTAAAAAGAAAACTATGGCCAATGGGGCATCATTATCCATTACAGTTACAAATAAAAAGACTAAAAAACCTGTAAATGGTGTTAAATTAACTTTATTAATCTACACTGGCAAAACCTACAAGAAGATTACTTTAAAGACAATGAAAAAAGGCAAATTTAAAGGTGTTTGTGGTTATGCTACAAATAAGTTTAGTGTAGGAACCCATAAGGTTAAAATCACACCTACGGATATTAAGTATGCAGGTTCTGCAGCTTCCAGCATGAAAATTACTAAAAAAGCTAAAAAGGTTCCTTCATGGGAGACTAAAGATACAAAATAGGGAAATAAAACTCATTATTTAATTCTCTATTTTTTTTAAGATGAGGGGTAAAATGAAAAAAAAGATTATATTCTTATTGGTTATCTTAGTGAGCATTTGTGCAATGTCTCATGCAAGTGCTGCAGATGCATTTGACAATGTGACAGATACCCAAATTATAGCCGAAAGTGATATTATTGATGAATCTACATTAAATTTGGAAGGGGATAGTGACGAAGTTACAATCTTGGCTGATGCAAATAGCATTACTTATATTAATCCTGGAGATGATGTTCAACAGAAAATCGATTCAGCAAATGAGGGAGATAAAATTGTATTTAATGGGTCGTTTAGTTTAGAAAATACAATTACCCTTAATAAAAAGATGGATATTGATGGAATAAATGATGCTACAATTAAGTATGGTGGTCCTGAATATATCACAAAAAGATGTTTTGTTATTGATTCTTCAGCGTCCAGTGTTACTTTAAGTAATTTAAAAATAACCCATTGGACATGTAATGATGATGGTGGCGTTATTCTCTGGAAAGGAGAAGGAGGAACTATAAGTAATTGTGAATTTGACAATAATATGAATCAAGGAGGGTCTTGTGGTGCTATAATGATTAGTGCAGATAATTGTAAAATAATTAACTGTACTTTTAAAGATAATATAGTAAGGAAGCAGAGTGGAGGAGCTGTTGCGTTAGAAGGAAATAACTGCATTGTAACAAATTGTACTTTTAATAACAATTATGCATCGATTAATGGTGGTGCAATTGTTGTAAATGGTAAAAATAATAAAATTTGCAACTCTACATTTAATGGCAATTATCTTAAATCATCAGATAATTCTTCTACAAGTTCTGGTGGAGCAATTTACAGTAATGGTGAAAGTTTAAAAATCGATAATTGTACTTTTAATGATAATCATGTTTATAATGGACATGGTGGTGCTATTACTTTAAACAAGCCTAATACTATTGTGAATTCATCTTTTAATGGTAACACTGCTTTGACAGGTAATGATATTTATGCAAATGAATATTCATCTATACTAGATAGTTATTTTGTAATTGATGAAAATAAAACTAAATCAAATGCAATTTATGGTGTTGATCAAAGAATTTTAGATATGTTTAATATTTTCAATGTAATTAAGGTAAATTCAAAAGTAACATTCAGTGCGGGCATGATTTTTACATATGGATTATCCGGTTCCATTTATATGACTGTCAACGGGGGTAATGTTACTCGGGAGAATATTAAAGTCTTAAACCATCCTGAAGCCAAAATCACTTACTCAAAAAATATTGTAACAGTTTCCAATTTGGCTGTCGGAACTTATACGTTAAGGGTTACTACAACTCCAGATGAATACCACTATTCCACTGATGCCGATTTGAGTATTACCGTCAAAAAGGCAACCGCTACCATCAAGGCTTCAAAAGTCACTGTCGCTTTAAAAAAGAGCGCCAAATGGACAATAACAGTCATTGATTCAGGAACTAAAAAGGGTATAGCTAACATGAAACTTACTCTTAAAGTTTATACAGGTTCCAAATATAAGACTGCATATGCCACCACCAATTCCAAGGGTGTTGCATCCTATCAAACTAAAGGATTGTCAAAAGGAGCCCATAAGATTGTTGTCAGTGCAAAGTCTGCAAGTTATACATTCAAAACCTTTACATCTTCCATTAAGGTTGTCAAGCAGTCTCCTTTAAAATTCAAGGTTACCAAGGCAACAGGTAAGGATGGAGCAACAGTATCCATAACCGTTAAGAATAAGAAGACCAATAAGGCACTTAATGGCGTTAAGGTTAAGGTATTGATTTATACAGGCAAAAAGTATACTGTTGTAACATTGAAGACTAAAACAATCGGCAAGTTTAAAGGCATTTGCGGTTACGGTACCAATAAGTTAAGTGTGGGAACACATAAGGTCAAGGTCATGCCGGCGAATATTAAATATAGTGGATATGCGTATTCCAGCATGAAAATTACCAAATCTGCTAAAAAAATCCCTGGTTGGGAGACAAAAGATACCGCAAAATAGGGATAAACTCAAACATTTTATTCCTTTTTTCCTTTTTTAAATATTAATCATTCAATTTATATATTAAAAAGGCACAACATTTAATTATAAACATGTTTAAATGGTGAAGTCATGGCGCATGATGTTTTTATTAGCTATTCAACAAAAAATATGGATTATGCCGATGCGGTTTGCGAAAACCTGGAAAGCAATGGCGTTGAATGTTGGATAGCTCCTAGAAATATTAAAACTGGAACTAATTATGCAAAAGAAATCATGGACGGTTTGGAAGCCGCCAAAATCGTTGTTTTGGTATTTTCCAAAGACGCTCAGGAATCCGAATATGTTAACAATGAAATAGACACTGCCTTTTCTTCCGGCAAACACATAGTTTCCTTAAAGGCTGATGATTCATTTCCTGAAAAGAAAATGGAATTCTTTTTGAAAAATACCCAATGGCTGGATGCATCCCCTACTGCCCTTAAAGAGCAGAATAAAACACTTGATGACTGTTATGCGCAGTTGGTAGAGGATGTCAAACGTGTTCTCAGTGAGATTGAATCTACCGGGCGAGTCGTCACAACTCCTGCTCCTGACGTAGTGATTGCCAAAAAGCAAAAGGGCTTTTTTGACAAATACAAATTGCCGATTATTGCGGCACTGCTTGTTTTGATTGCTGTGGCAGGATTTGCCTTTTATAGTTCAATGGGTTCAGATTCAAGCACTGTCGAATCAAACGAAACCGGAATCAGCATAGGATATATCGGTTTGGAGGACTATGGCGATGGCAGTTATGCATATTACGTATTTGGAACAATCGCCGACGATTTAAGCAATTCTTCCGATGATGTGGTTCACATTGACTATCTTGATGATGCAGGCAATGTTGTGGATTCAAGCGATTCGAAAATCGGCGAGATTGAGGGCAATATCTTAGGTTCCATTGATGTGTCCAAAAAGGACGTTTCTAAAGTTTCAGTTGAGCTGCAGGATAAGAAAGGCAATGTTTTAGATAAAATAGAAAGTGACAATATTATAGAACAATAAGTTGGTGGGTTATTAATGGCTCATGATGTGTATATCTGTTATGATGAAAGGGATTTGGAAACGGCAAAAGATGTCTGTGAAGTTTTGGAAAACAGCGGATTGGAATGCTGGCTGAAAAATCGTGACGCTGGTGTCAAGCACATGGTTGATGAAATCATGAATGCGATTAAAAAATCCAAAGTAATGGTTTTGCTTTATTCAAAAAACTCAAAGGATTCCAATTTCGTTAACAATGAAGTCGATGTCGCTTTTGGTGATAAAAGGTCTATTTTGGTTTTCCAGATTGATGATTCAAAATTGGAGGGAGGTTTGCAATTCTTCTTAAGAAACAAGCCTTGGCTCAAGGCCTACCCTAATCCCGAAGATGAATTCGATACTTTGGTTAATGACACCTCAAGATTGGTGAAGGAACAAAAGGCAAAGGACAGAAATATCTCTAATGTTATTAAACAGCATAAGATTCCGGTGATTGTCGGCATAGCTGCATTATTGCTTATCGTCGGCGCTTTGGGGTACATGATGTTTAATGAGGGAAGTGATGCTTCAGGTTCATCACAGATCAAAGCGGGTGATGTAAAGATTAAGATTACTGATTTTCATGTTGATGACGTCAGAAAGGAAAATACAGACTGGAATTATTCATACTTTGTAGGAGGGACAATCTCTCCAACACCGGACAATCCGGAAGGTTGCACTATTGTTGTAGATTTCTATGATAAGACAGGCAGTTTGGTCGATTCAGTTGAAACTCCTCTTAAAGATGCTCAAAAGGTCAGTTCCGGATTTTTACTTGGTTCCACAGTTTCAGATAAGAATACAATTAAACTGGCGGATGTTCAATTAATCAATTCTGATGACATTATCATCGCTCAGGATGATTCTCAGATTTAGTTAGCGGGGAATGATTATGGATAAAAAATATATTTTAATGCTGATTGTAATAATTGCAGCGATTGCAGCTGTTGCTGGTTATTTCCTATTGGCGGATAATCAATTGGATACAATATCTGAACATAAGACAATCGTTTTAAGCAAGTCAGCTTATATGGAGGTTCCTGAAAATCCTAACGCTACGGATAAAGTGGATAAGAAAGGAATTTTCTATTATAAAGATAAGGATGATGACATAAACATAACAAGTTGTTCTAATCTGTCCACTTCATCAAGTGCTAAGGAATTGAAAAAGCTTAAGAATTCGGTTGCAACAGGCTCCAAAAAATTAAAAGAGGGTAATGTTGTAATATATGAGAAAGATGGAATATATTCTGTTTTCGTTAAGAATACTCAATATAATGATACCTTATTGATACAATCCTCAAATAAGGATTTGCTCTTGCAATGTTGGAATACCGTTAAGTATCACGATCCGACTCAGAAAATCAAATTTGATAATGATACAAGTTCATCCAGTTCCGGATCTGTAATCAATGCTGCTGAAAAAACAGAAACAGTCGTTAAGGCATCTGCTCCTTCAACTAGTTCATCCAGCTCATCTAGTTCATCTGACTCTAGCTGGGGTTATGAATGGAGATCAAGCAGTTCCAGCGGCTATAGCGGTTCAAGCGGTTCCCGCAGTTCCGGAAGTGTAGGCGGTTCAGCAAGCAGTTCCGATCTTTTCGACTATGGTTAAATATTAAAGAAGGGATTTAAATCAATTTCAAATCCCTTATATTTTAATTTTTTTAGGCATGCTGATTTATCCGAACGATATTTTTTTAACAATCCAATTTTTCTTTATTATACCTTAAATTACTAAACATTTAAATACTATTAAATTAAAATACTTAATTAATAGTTATGTATTCATAACAAATTTATTTTAATTAATTTTTCATGATTATAGGAGGAGTTATTAATGGCAAGATTCGAAGAAGCAGAAAACAGAATGTTTAATGTAAAAATCTGCTTAAAATGTAACGCTCGTAACCCTGCTGGAGCTACAACTTGTAGGAAATGCGGTTACAAAGGTTTAAGATACAAAGCAAAAGAACCAAGAGGATAGATTTATTCTCTTAACTTTTTTTATTTATTTTTTTATAGAACAATTAATTTAATATATCATTTTTTACAAATCTTATTTTATGAAAGACGTTGAAAAATACATTCGCGATATATTGGAAGAGAGAAAGATTCATTTTACTTTAATTGATCCTGATGAACAGACACCTGAAGAAGCATTGGAAATTGCTACTGCAGCTATTGAAGGTGGAACTGATGGAATCATGATTGGCGGGTCTACCGTTAACGGTGATGATGTTGACAACACCTGTAAAATATTGTCTGAAAACATCGCAGTTCCGATTATCATTTTCCCGGGAAATACAAGCAGCGTAAGCAAATATGCCGATGCAATCTTTTACATGAGTTATGTCAATTCAAGAAATCCTCACTGGATTAACGGAGCTCAAGCTATTGCAGCACCTGCCGTAAAGGCATCAGGTATGGAAATTTTACCAATGCATTATATGGTAGTTGCTCCTGGAGGAACCGTCGGTTGGGTAGGGGACGCCAATTTGGTGCCTAGAAACAAGCCAAAGATACCTGCCGTTTATGCAATGTCAGCAGAATTGTTCGGAATCAAATTCTTCTATCTTGAAGCAGGTTCCGGTGCTGAAGAACCGATTCCAGTGGAAATGGTAGCTTACTCAAAAAGGGCTGCTCCTAAAAACATTTTAGTCGTTGGAGGAGGAATCCGTGACGGCAAGGCAGCTTATATGGCTGCAAAAGCTGGTGGGGACATTATCGTAACCGGTACTGTTGTTGAAGAGGTTGATGATGTTAAAGCTAAAATTCAAGAATTGACTGGAGCTATCCTAAAAGCTTCCATGGAGTAGTTTTCAACTGCTCTCACCATACTTTTTTAATAATCTATTAACATAGGAAATATTATGTTAAATTCACTATATGAAAAGGCCATCGCTAAAAGAGGATTCATCCATGATATAGATTCGGACAGCAATGTCGAATCCCAATTGGAGTACAACTGGTTTGACCGGCACATTGATGAAAGCTCTGATGATTTTGTTATTGCCGCAGGAGACGGAAGCTTCAACAAGAAGAAGTTTCTGACAAGCAATTTCTGTGCGGTAGGTGCCGAATCCATAATTTACGATGGTGAAATCAAAAAAATCGATGACTCAGACATTTTCGAAATAGCGAATGTTTCTTTTTTGGATGAACTTCTGGGAAATTACATGGCCATCTATGAGCTGAAATGCGCTTTAAGGGCCATCAGGGAATATGACGTTGACTATTATATGTTTGACGGATCCATTTTGGGAGATTTGCAGAATGCATTTCCAAGAGGTTCCAAACTGCCTTCCAAATTGAGGGACAATCTGGATGACAGCGTCTTGAATGAATTTGAAAGAAGACTGGAAATAAGGAATTTTGGTCTGGTGTTTCCGGAAATCAGAGATTCTTTGAAGTTAGTGGAATTGCCTAAAAAAGAAAATTTAAATAAAATTGAAGAGTATAACCTTCATTTGGCTTCAATAGAAAAGATTATTCTTTTAAAGGAGATTTTAGAGTACCGGAAAAAGATTATTTCAATTTCAAAAACTTCATCCGACAATGACCTGTTCCATTGGAACATACCGGATATTGCATTTCTGGACAAGTTCACCAAAAAGCAGGGGATGTCCATTATCAAATATAGGCAGGTTCACCCTAAAGCGGCTTTTCCATATTTCAACGACTTCTTTAAGAAATTGACATTTACGGTGTTCTATTTGCGATTGCAGGACAACAAAAATGTACTGAAAGTTGAATTGCCTTATAAAGCTTCTAAGGAAGAAGTGTTTGAGATTATCAAAAAGATAAATGTATTGTCAGTTCAGGGTTATCCTTATCTTTTGAATAGGGCACATAACGATGTGGTGATTACTGATAGAAACATTAAGGAATTATTGAAGATAGCCAAGATTTATGAAACAACAAACAGGGAAGTGATGTCATGGTAGTTGGAATTTGCGTTGGAGAAACAAGCTTGTCTGAAGTCACATTCATTTCTGATAAGATGCCAAAAGTTGGCGAATACGTTACAATAGAATATGACGGGAAAAAGGTTTTGGGAATGATTGAAAATCTGATTCGAGGAAATGATGCTTTAAATGTAGATATTAATGACTTTAAAGCCATTCAAAAGATTTCCAAAATCGGTGTTGAAGATAATTATATCAGAGGCAAAGTAAAAATCTTAGGTGATGTTAACGACAATTTAAAGTTGCCAAGAACACCAGTGCTTCCCGGAACTGAAATCCATCTTGCCGATAAGGATGTTCTGGAAGAGATATTCAAGGTCAGAAATCCTATAAAGCTAGGAACATTGGTAAATCAAAGCGATGTTGATGTCAATGTGGAAGCAAACCCAATTCTTTCAAGGCATTTGGCGATTCTGGCTATGACAGGTGCAGGTAAATCAAATACTGTTTCCGTATTGATAGATCAGTTGCTTTCCTATAGTGTTCCAATATTCGTATTTGACATGCATGGAGAATATGTGGGGGCGGAATTCCCGAATGGTGATGTTAATGTAATCAAACCTAAAATCAATCCAAAATATATGGAATTCTATGAAATCAAGAAATTGATGAATATTCCAAGCAATGCAGTTATCCAGGAAAGGCACTTCAGGGAAGCCTTCAATTATGCAACTGATGAGCTCAGCAGCGGAACTGAAAGAACAGTTGATTTCTTAGACTTGATGCATGATTACTTGAAAGCCAAATCAGGGCTGGATGATGAGGAGTCAAAAATCGACAAGGCCGTTGTGGATGTGATGAACAAAATAAATGATGCTAAGCTAAAATATGCTAAACTTTTCTTCCCATCCGCTCCAAATATCATATCCAATATCAAACATTCACATGTTAATGTCTTGGATTTGAGTCAGGTTGATGAATATGTTGCAAGCGTATTGGTAAGTCATATTTTAAGAAATTCACTTCAAAGAAGTAAAGAAGCAGCACGCAGTGGCAATAAAGAGGATTTACTTAAAAATTCAGTATTCTTCATTCTTGAAGAGGCCCATATCCTTGCTCCTAAAAAACGCGATTCAGATTCAAAGCGTTGGATTCAAAGGGTTGCAAGGGAAGGCCGTAAATTTGGTTTAGGTTTATGTTTGGTAAGCCAATCACCAAAAACCGTTGACCATGATGCATTGTCTCAAATGAACAACATGATTATTTTAAGACTTGTTGAACCGGAAGATCAAAGGCATGTCCAATCAGCTAGTGAAAGCCTGTCACAGGATTTGGTTAATCAACTTCCTTCTTTAAACGTTGGTGAAGCGGTTGTTTTGGGTTTAATGAGTAAAGTGCCTACTCTTGTTAAAATCGATGAGTTTAAGGGTCGCAGTCATGGTGATGACATGGACATTGCTTCTTATTTTGCAAGCATCAAACAAAAGGAAGCCGAAGAATTGGAACGCATGGAACAAGAAACTTTAGATATGGGATATGATTATTAATCCCATTTTTTTTACTTATTTTTCTAATTCAACATTGATTTTTCATTAAAATATTGTATAGGGTTATATAGTAACTTATTTATACTTGATAACTCATAATATTATTTAAAATTTGAATTGAAGAATTTTACTTTGCTTTTAATACAATTTTACAAAGTGAAATCAATTTTTCAATATAATAACAATTATGAGGTAAAAGAATGTTTCAATGGGAAGATTTTCGTGATGTTGCGGAGGAGTTATTGGCTCATTCTGGTGAAGCTTATACGCGGTGTGCTATAAGTAGGCAGTATTATTCTCTTTTTGGTTCAATTAGAGAATATTTAATAAATGTTATGCATAAATATCAATTTAAAGAACGCAATGATATTCATGAAAGGATTTATAAAGAGCTGATTGCTTCTAATAATTCTAATGAATATGAAATAGGTGAAATTATTGGGTTTTTGAGAAAAATGAGAAATCATGCAGATTATGATTCTGATTTAGAATGCCAAATGTATTTTGAAGAAAATTTGGATAAAATGTTGGAAGATTTAGAAATAGCTTTTAATTCACTTAATTTTTTAAAGGAAAATCCTCCATATAATTTGTAGGTGTGAATATGGATTATTTAAATTATGTTAAACAATTAGAGGATGATGATAATTTGTTTGATAAGAAATTCAATGAGTTGCAGAGTTATTATGAAATAAAATCAGAAAATGAGGTTTATAATTTCATATCTGCTCATCGCGGATTAATTGTCTTGTTAAATGAACTGAAACCATATTTAAGTCAAAACTTTCCAAATGGTGAATTTTCTTTAAGGTATAGTATTGACCCGGAATTTGATTCCTTGTCAAATATAATTTTAAATGTTAAAGTTGATCGTTATACATTCGATAATGGTATCATGAAGTCTTTAAGAAATATATTTTTTGAATTAAGGCCTTTAAGGAAAGAATTGGATTTGTTGGTTGAATTAATGTTAATGCCTGCATTACTAGATAGTGAAAAATTGAATAAATAATTCATTCTTATTTTTTTTTAAAAATTTCTATTTTAACATATTAAAAACAATTTTGATTAGTTTTCAAATGCTCTCTGGGAAAACTATTAAATATGCAATATAATATAATATTATTCAGTTAAATACTGTTATAGTGTTTAAATTGGTTATATACAAAAAATTTAAAAAGGTAATATAATGAAATTTGCACATTTAGCAGATACTCATTTAGGTTATCGCCAATTCGGTTTAATTGAGCGAGAAAAAGACTTTTATGAAGTATTTGAAAAGGTTATAGACAAGATAATTGAAGAAAATGTAGATTTTGTAATACATAGTGGAGACTTGTTTGAAACAGCAAGGCCGTCTCCGAATGCACTTTTGGTATTTCAAAAAGGATTGTTAAAACTAAAAGGTGCAGGTATTCCTATGTATGCAATAGCCGGAAACCATGATATGGTTATGCACAAGGGAGCTATTCCGCCTCAAGTCATATTTAAAAAATTAGGCTTGAAGGTAATTAGTCCCATCAACACTAATTATACCCATGGTGATGTCTTTATTGCAGGGTTACCTTATTATCCATCATCACAAAGCAAAGTTTTAAAATCCAAATTGGCAGAAATATCCAAAAAGGCAGCCAATTATGATAAAGCCATTCTGGTCTTGCACCAAGGAATTGACAAATACTTTGGCTATAAATATGAGCTGGAGATTGGGGAAATTCCGGATAATTTTGATTATTATGCATTAGGCCATATCCACAATTATGTTAATGATTCTTTTGGAAGGGGCAGACTAGTCTATCCTGGGTCTGGTGAAATCTGGAAAACTAATGAATTGCAGGACTATAATCAAAATGGAAAAGGATTTGTTGTAGTTGATTTTGATGGTCAAAAGCCACTTGTCAAAAGAGTTAAAGTAGATTTGCCTCGCGAATTCATTAAAAGGTCTCTTGATTACAAAAATTTGGAAAGCGGTATTGCAGGCATAAAGGAAATAATTAAGAACTTTGACAAGAAGCCTATTTTGGATTTAACTGTTAATGATGTTGAAAATGATACCGGTGTCGTTTATGAGATTATCAAAGAGGAATTAGGTGAATTGTCTTTAATGATTAGGCCAAAATTCAATATGGCCGGTGAACTGCCTGTCGATGACCTGCGTGATAAGGATAATGCTTTAGGACCTAAAGAACTTCTTTTGGAACAGCTTACAAAGTATTATGACAGTGATGATGTCAATCAATTGGCTGTTGATTTATATGATTATCTCTCAAAGGACAAGTTAGAAGAATCAAGAGCCTTAGTCGATCAGTTCTTCGATGATTTTTATGATACTGTTAAGGGTGATGCAGAAAGCAGTGAAGTTGAAGATGAGAATATGTTTCAAGATGAATCCGAGGATGTTCAGGTAACATTTAAGGAGGTTTTAAAATGATCTTCAGAAAATTAAGGTTACATAATTTCAAATCTCATGAGAATACAGTTATCAGATTTGAAAATGGCATTAGCGTAATCGTTGGAGAAAACGGTGCTGGAAAATCAACAATACTCGAGGCCATTAGCTTTGCCCTATTCAAACAGCACACAGGTAAGAAAATTGATGATTTGGTCAGAAATACTGCTAATTCAATGTCAGTTGAATTGGAGTTTGAATCTAAGGGAAGACACTATAAGGTAATTCGCGAAAAGAAATCCAACCTTAAATCTTCCATATACAAGAAAACCTCTTCAGATGGAGATTATGTCCATATCTGTACTGGAGATAAAGAAGTAGCCAATGAAATCAAGCAAATCCTGGACATCGATTCCGATTTGTTCTTGAATGCAATCTATATCAGGCAAGGAGAAATCGCACAGCTTGTCGATAAGACTCCTGCTGAGAAAAAACTGTTAATAGCCAAGTTATTGGGCATCGATTCACTTGAAAAGTCATGGAAAAACCTATTGCCGATAATCAATGATTATGAAAATGAACTTGCAGTGCTTAAAGGGAAACTATACAATTCCGATGAAATGGTTGAAGACCTTGATAAAAAACTGAACGAACTGAATTCCTTAAAGGACAGGGGTCATGAACTTGAAAAGCAAATCGATGAGGTAAACGAGTTGCGTGATGAGATTGCCGAAAACAAAAGGAACATGGAGAGGGAAAAAGAGATTTATGAAACTAATGTCAATAATTTAAATGCTGAAGAAAAAACCTTGTCCAAACTGGAAAATGACAAACATGTAATCCAAGACAATCTGGACAAAATCAGAGAGGCTGAAGATAAGATTTCAAGATTGGAGAAGTTCATATCCAAATTGGATGTTTATCTTGAATTTGAAAAGGCCATGAACAGCATTCTAAGTTTAAAAGAGAAAGAATCTGAAATCAATGATAAATTAGATTCAATCGCTCAACAAAAGGAAATCGTTGAAGAAAATAAGGAAGGCTACAATAGCTTTTTGGCTTCAGATGAGGAGATTTCCAAGTTGAACGCCAAAAAGGTTGATTTTGAAAAGGAATTGGCTGCTTTGGCCAAACTTGAAAAGGATAAAAAAGAGCTATTAAAGCAAATTGAATCTGAAAGAAACGATATTGAAAACTTTTTCTCAAGAGCAAAAGACAAATTGGATGATGAGGGTCTCGACCAGGATATCTTGGCGAAGGTTGATGACATTGACCATATTGAAGAGGCCACAGGCAACTTCCTTGATGAGGTTTCAGCAAAAATCAAGGATTTGGCCAATGAAATCATATCCAAAAATGAGGATATTGTTGTATTCAAACAGAACATCAAGTCTAATGAGAAGCCTCTTGAGGAATTATACGACGTGGATAACAAATGTCCGATTTGTCAGTCAGATATTGATGAAAAACAAAAGGCTCATTTAATCAGACAATACACTGATGAAATCAATGAGAACAATCAATTAATCTCAGATTATGAAGAGGATGTTCGTTTGCTTACCAAAAATAAGGAAAGCTTTGAAGAGAAACATGAAAGGCTGCTTGACCTTTCCAAGAACATCATCGAGTATAAGCAAAAGTTCTATCATTTGCAAAGCGAACTGATTAAACTGAACAAGATTGATGAAGGCCTTGAATCTAAAGAGTACATCAGCAATAAACTGGGCGAGATTATTCTAGTCATCGCAAATAAGAGAACAGAGCGTGAATCTTACAAGGAATCTTATGACAAATATAACCAAGCAAAAGGCGCTTTGGATGTTTTAGGCAGTGAAACTGAAGCTCAATATAAATTAAAACAAATTAAAAACGAAATCGATGTTCAGGTGGCTAACATCAAACTGGCCATTGAACAGGATCCTCATTTGAGCAGCGACATTAATAATGTTGAACTGCAAAATCGTATTTCTGATTTGAAACAGAAAAATGAGGAATATAACCAACTCAAAGGGTTTGTTCAAAACAAAAACTCTTACTTATCCCAGCTTGACAGCATTAAGGAGGATATCGGCATGTCAATCAATCAGATTGACATTACTAAAAATAAGATTGAAGCTTCCATTTATGATAAGGAAAAATATGAACAAATCATTTATCGTTCAGAGCTTTATGAAAGAAGGTTCACCACTTTTAACACCGAACTTTCCGAAATTAAGGGCAGGGCACGTGAGGCAATTGTCCAAGTTAAAGAATTGAGGGGAAAAATCGAAACTGCAAACATATTCCAACAGCAATATAACGATATTTCAGATTATATTAATCTCTTAAACCATATCAGAAGCTTATATAGCAAGAACGGTATTCAAAGAGATTTGAGGAATATTTCAAGACCTTTAATTCAAAAATATACTAAGGAATTCTTCAACGAGTTCAACTTCGACTACTCTGATTTGACTCTTGATGACGAATACGACGTGACCGTTTATGGTCCTGAAGGCGAATCATCAATGAGCATGGTCAGTGGTGGTGAAAAAATAGCCATTGCATTAGCCTTAAGACTTGGTATTACTCAAGCCATGGCCAATGGAGAATTGGATACAATCTTATTGGATGAGCCTACAATTCATTTGGACACTTCAAGGAAACATGAACTGATCAATTTATTGAAGGACATGTCTCTATTGCCGCAAATGATTATTGTAACTCACGAAGCGCAGCTTGAAAACGCTGCGGATAATCTGATAAAAGTAGAAAAGGAAAATGGTATTTCAAAAGTAATAATGTAGAATACATTATTATCTTTTTACTTTTTTTTTCACATGGTTTCTGGTGCATCTTTAATTGAATCGATTATGCAGTTGGCATTCCAGCCGACAATGGTGGCGGCCTTTTCTTCCAATATTTCCGGAACTTCTTCAAGTCCCATAGGCCTTACCAAAACAATTGGAATTTCATATTCTTCTGCAGCTTTTAACAGATCTTCGAATAATTCTTTATTGTCATTATAAAGGCCGGCGAGAAAGATGATTCTGTCTACCTTTTGATAAAATGCTTCTCCGGCATTAGCATATGAACCGGATATGGATTCTTTCCATAAAAATTCAACTTTTGAAAATAATTTTTCAATAAATTGCCTATATTCATTATTTTTATCGATTCCATTAGTAATAATCAGGTTATAAATTTTGTCATCTCGTTCATCTTCAAACATTTTCTCACCTTGCTTTTATTTTAAATATTATCATATTAAAATTATTTGTTTACAAAATATTTATTAATTTTAAAGAAGTAACTTTAATATAGTGATTATTTTAAGGAATTATTTTTTATGAAGGCAGCAGTAATTGGATTAGGTGTGGAAGGAAAAAAAGCAGTAAACTCTCTTTTAAGACATGGATGGGAAGTTTATGCCACTGATTTGAACATTAATGTTGATTTGTCTGGTTTGGACTTGCCAATGTTATCCATGAACATGATGGATGAAAAGCAGACCATTTCGATTGTAGGTGAAGATATTACTGTTGATTTGGGTTTTACTAATCCTTATGCTATTGAACAGTGTGATGCAATTGCCATCAGCCCCAGCATGTATGGGGGAGCCTTTGCAACAAGGTTATTGGAAGATGGGCAATTGTTAAGTGATGTCGTATCCAAACATAAAGACATTTTTACAATTGGGATCACAGGAACCAATGGAAAAACCACTACCGTGCACATGATAAAGGAAATCTTGGAGAATGCCGGCAAAAAGGTTTTAGTCGGTGGCAACGGTGGCGGAGGATTTTCTGGTTATTATGATTTGATTCTTGAAGCGGATGGCGGGGATTATGATATCTTGCTTGTTGAAGTATGTGACATGACTTTAGATTTCTGTAGGTATTGCTTTGATTTTGATATGATTGGCCTTACCAATATAGGAAATGACCACATGGATGTTCACAAAACCATAGCCAATTATAAGGATTCTTTAGTCAGGTTTTTTGCAGATAAAACAATATTCACTGCATTCAATCAAGATTTCAATGCTGATTTTAAGGAATCTGCAGCTAAAACAATTCCTTACTTTGAATATCAGGATGAGCTGAAATTGTTCGGTAAATTCAATTTGCTTAATGCAGGTTTGGCTACAGCCATTACAAGAGAGCTTAAGGTGCCTAAGGATATCATTCGCTCAACACTCAGTGAGTTCAATGCTGTTCAAGGCCGTCTGGATGTCTATAAGATTAATGATGCTTTGGTCTATGTGGGAAAAACAGATAATTCTGATGCATTAGCTTCTGTTTTATCTGAAAGGGATTTTTATGCAATATTTATAGGAACTCCACGTCATAATGAGATACACAGGCTGGATATTCTGGATGTTGCAGTCAAATACAATCCTGAGGTCATTGTGTTATTCCCTGGATTGGATGACACATTAGATATTGCAATTTATAGGCTGAATTCCTTAGGGTATATGGGAAATATTATAACCGTAAACACTCTTGACCAAATAATTGAACTGGTTGCAGAGTATTCTCATGAAGAGGCTATTTTAATTGGTGGTAACGGTCAAGATGTTATTATTGATATTCAAGAGCGAATTAAATTAATTTCAAAAAATTTGTAATGTTATAACAATGTTTTTATAGTATTATTACATATTTATATATGATTATTGTATTTAATTGGGTGTATTACATGAGTAAAAGTTGGAGAAAAATTTCTATTACAATATTTTTGGCTTTAATATTTTTATGCATATTATTTGCAGTATTTGGCTCAGTTAATAGTGCTCCATACACAGCTCAATCTGTTACTGAGGATTATGACCTTCCAATTGGCCAGTCCATGTTTGAAAATCAATCAATTTTGGGACAAAGGGATCCAATTGAAGTTCCATTAATGTCTGATTTAGGGTTTTTACCGCATCAATTATTGGCATTGGATCTTCATGGAATTTTAATGTCTATCTCTACAGGTGTTGTTCCTTTTGATTTTACAACTATTTCAAGTGAAGGTATCGATTCATATGGTAATGTTGTTGATGTGGATGGACCGGGTTATTTAACTTTTGAGGGGGACAAATTAGCTGTTAAGGAACCGGATAACTATGTATGGGGAT
The DNA here is from genome assembly GCF_045220775.1 of Methanobrevibacter sp. Classification (GTDB taxonomy): domain Archaea; phylum Methanobacteriota; class Methanobacteria; order Methanobacteriales; family Methanobacteriaceae; genus Methanocatella. The sequence continues at coordinate 27,709 of NZ_JBGUWC010000127.1, read as the reverse complement.
ACAGCGCTCCATATAAATGGTTAGTGAAAACAGAAAATGGTGTTGATGTTGTTGAAAATGGCACTGTAGTTAAGTCTGTACCTGTTGACGAAATTAAAGACTTGCCATACAGTAATGATTATTATAATAATGCAACAATCAGAAGTTGGTATAATTATGATGCTGCTATTGGGTCTACATTTACTTTAGAGAAAGGTATGGTTGGGTTTTCTGATGGAAGGAATAATATTAGTTCATCTGATGTGCCTGTAATATTTGGTCAGGATGTTGTTGACTATGCTGCTGAATATCCAACTGGTTCTCCGATTCTTTTATACTCTGGAAACTATACTGAAGAAAATGGTGAAGTTTATGGAACTTCTTTAGGTTCTCACCCTGAATATGGTGATTCAATCAGAGAAGTAAATGCAAGACAATTCGTTGAAGCATGGAACGGAACTATTATCCCGCCTAATTCAACCAGTAGTGGTAAAGATTATGTTTACTTCGAATCAGCAAATGATGCATCAGCTCCTGGTGGAAGTGCAGCTCATGGTGTGTGCCCATCCGCTAGAGCTTTAAGAGCAGCTGTTACTTCAGAAGGATTTTCCCTGCCTACAGGTATGACTTGGGATGAAAACGCTGTGTTATTTGGATTTAACCCTGCACAGGATATTACCGTAACAAATACCCATGACTATCCGGTAAGGATTAATATGTGGACTGAAGGTTCAGGTACCGGAATGGGTGTCTATGCTCAAGTAACAAGATATATTCCTAACGAGTGAATATATCATTTCTTTCTTTTTTTATGTCAATTTCAACTATTATTACTGCAGCTGGAAAGAATTCCAGAATGAGAAAGGATCAAATTTCTCGAAATATGGAATTGAAGAATAAGCTCATTTTACCATTTAAAGATAAGACAGTTATAGAGACAACTATTGACAATGCATTATCTGCGAATGTAGATGAATGTATTGTGGTACTTGGTCATTATGCTAGTGAAATAATGGATGCTATATTTGATAATTACAATGATTCTGTTAAATTTGTCATTAATGATCCAGTTGATGTAGGTTTATCAGTATCACTTTACAATGGTCTTTCAAATATTGAATCTGATTTCGCACTGTGCATCACGGCAGACCAGCCAACGGTGTCAACCGAAACCTTCAATAATATGATTGATGTTATTGAAAATGCTGATGACCCCTACAGAACAATATCGATTTTAAGAAGAAGAAAAACAGGTCTATTGGATACTGCTGAAGGATTGGGAATGCCTTTTGTAGCACCCCGCGAAAACTTGATGAAGTATTTGGAAAACGAGAACGATAATTTAAATCCGATTTTAAGAAAAATTTTCGCTGATGGATATACTTTTTATGGTGTAAAAGAAAAAAATGAAAAAGAGTTATTAAATATCAATCATTATGATGATTATCTACAACTCTTAGATTGATTCTAAACCTGAAATGACTTCTTCTATTTTGGCTTTGCTGATACCGACTGTCATTTCGTTGTCTTTAATGTCAGCTGCTTTTCTAGAACCGTCACAGCCTAAAGTAAAGTTAACGCCCTCTGAGAGGTATGGGTTTGCGAATGCATCTCCGCATAATGATTGAATACCTGCAAAGGATGGTGTAATCTTTTCTCCAGTTTTGTAAACGATACTTTGAGCAAGTTTCATTCCGCCAACTGGTTCTGTGATGATTTGAATAACATCGGCTTCGAAATCAGCTTCGTCTAATGGAGCATAGATAATTCCCCAGCTAATGTCTTTAATGATGGAAAGTTTAGCTGTAAGATTTTTAGCGGTTTCCAAATCTTGGAATCTTCCAAGTGAGAAGTATTTTTCACCATTTGCTAATTTTTCAGGCATATCTCTAAGTCCAATAGCTCCTGCTCCACCTAAGCACATTTGTTCTTCAATGGTGGAGTAGAATTTGCTGCCTAAAGATGCTTTTCTAACCATTTCGCAATGTCTGATTTTTTCTTCAATTAAATCATAACCTTCAGGAAGGTCATCTTCAGTTTTGATTAATTTCATTGCAACAGGTTTTGCATCAAGTTTGATTTTACTTTCGATTACTTCACAGTATTTTTTGTTTGTTTCTAAATTAGTCATACAATCCCCTGATAATATATTGTTTTACGGAATTTTAAAGTCTTTTGTTTTAACACTGTTATTTTTACAAAAAGTCCTAAAGTCGCAAGCACTGCAAGTTCTTTCATCTGAATCTGCTTTCCAGGCATCCTGAATTTTACACCCTTTCATCTCCTTGATGAGAGAGTCTTCAATATTGGCAACAACGCTGTCGAACTTTAAAAGTGCATTGACCTGTTCTTCTTCATCAACATTGATGATTCTAATTGACCTGTCAATTTTAAACTCATTGCTAAGCTCAGGGGCCTTGTCTTCCTCTTCCCAGTTATTGATTAAGTCAATGTCATCTTGATATTTCTGGCCGACATCGGTCAAATCATTGTTAATCTCATCCTTTATCAAAACCAAGTCCTCTTTTGAAGGAACCAGTTCATTTAGATAAAAGATGATGCCTGCAACAATTGGTTTTGCATCTTCCTGTTTGGACCTGAGCCAGGAATAGGTCAGGATTTGCTGTTTATGGTTTTCCCATTTGTCTTCGGCTTTTGAATCAATCATTTTAACTGGAGGTCTTTTCATGCCCTTATAATCGATGATGATTTCATAATCATCCCCTTCGCTGTAGTTTGATATTCTTTCTTGAAAATCAGGGTCTTTTTTAAGGAATTCAATAATCATATTGTTGTAGTTATCCAAAGTGCTCTGCTCAAGGTTTTTGTTAATCTTCATTGATGTCAACACATCGACGACACCATTAATCCCATAATAGTTGGATCTACTTATGTTTTCATCATAATTGGGCATTTGGCGAACACCTTTGATTAGAAGTTCGGATGAATCAATTAGAGGAAACAGGTATTTTCCCCAAATATTGATTGCCTTTTCAGCCCTTGCGCTGGCCAATTTCTTATGGTCATGCTCATTTAGGTCATCAATTGTCAAATTGCTGTCCGGTTGATTTAAAATGCTGAAGAACAAGTCTTCATCGTGTGGATAAAGGCCCCTCACCTGAAGCCTTAAGTCAATCAGCTCTTCGATTGGCCTGATGTCCTCTTTCCAGTCCCATGGGAATTGTGTGTTTTCCTGTTTCCATTGGATATAGGCTTCTTCAAGAACGCCGTGAATAAACTCTCCAAACCATCTTTGGACAGGTTTTGAAGGGGGCAGCGTTCCCTTGTTTTGATATCTATATTGCAAATTGCATGTTAAAAATGACAGCAAATCTCCAGTTAAGCTGTATTCCGGAATCATGTATGATTTTGATCTTGAGGGTAATTTCACATTAACACTTCCTAAATTAGATATATCTCATTGAATCCAACATATTTCTCATCCCTGCTCCATCCAAGCGCAACGTTTGGAATGTCAAAGTGGTCATTTTTCTTATTGTAACCTTCAATAGCTGAGTTAAGGCCAATTAAGAGCAAAACGCTTTCGGCTCTTGAAAATGCAACAAAGTAAAGCCTAGTCAAATCGTCAAACGACCGGTCTTTTTCACTCCTGTCACTTTTTCCAAGGCAGCTGTATTGCCTTACGCTATCTTCAATGGTGATTTTGTCATCGAGAGCTTTTGGAAATCTCAATCTTTGGGTTCTAATGTCATTTGTTTTGAATCTGGAACCAACATCAACAATGACAAGCGGAAATTCCAATCCTTTTGACTGGTGAATCGACAAGACATTCACCCTGTTGTCAGGCAGTGTTTCAAGCAGTGTTTCATCAATGCTCACCCCTCCTGTTGATAGAGGTATGAAAATATTCCAAATCGCTTCAAGAACAGATGCCCTTTCCTGTTTCGGATCAATAAATGAAATGTTTGAATGATAGTCATTGAAAAATCCGGTTTGAGTAATTGATTTGGTAATGGCTTCCAGATATACGATTCCCTCAACGTCATCCTGCAGCTTTTCAATCCAAGTTGTTATCTTATATGCGAGTTCCATTAGGCTTGCTGTTTTAGGCCATTCCTCATAACCAAGCGGCCTTCTGAGTTGCCAGTGAGTTACGAATTGGGATAATGTAATCGGCTCATGAGGTTCGGGGTTTAGCTTGATGTATTCCTTGGCATTGATCCTCCAACGCATCATATTTCTTTTTGCAAGATTAGGAATTGTCTTATCGGATTTTTGAAAGCTGGCTTCGGGGTCAATGCATTCAAGAATCAAACCGCAAAATATTCCGACAACATCAATTTCCTGAAGATCAAGCCCTCTTGGATTAAATACTTCAATCGGATTTTTAAGTCCTTTGAGATGCTTTCTTAAGAAATATAAAAATGAACGTTTTCCATGTCTGATTTCTTTTGGCGAATATGAAAGAAGTGCAATGTCTGATGCTGAGCCATAATCGCTGTCTAACTTCAGTGTTATCTTATCAATTTCCTTTCCAGCTTTCAGATTTTCGCTTTTTATCTGCTGCAGTCTTGCAATGTCAATTGCCCCATTGACCTTTTCGTAATATTCCTTATCCAAAACCTGCAGGACTTTCAATTCGCATTCCCCTTTATTGATTAGCTTGTTTATTAATAGGGACAAGTCTCTTGCAAGCATTTCGGGATTGTTTCTGAACATGCCCAATATTGGCATCTTGTCCTTTTCAAAGTCAGGTGCGATGATTTTAGGCTTGTTTTCAACACGGGCATTCTGGTATTCCTTGTCCAACTCTGCAAATTGGTTGCAGTGCTGGATGATGTTTTCTGTTGAACGATAGTTGGTTCTTAAATTGATTTCTTCAACATCAATACCAAGCCTTTCCTTGATGCGTTTTTGATAATTGGTAAACAAATCCACTGTTGCTCCCCTAAAACGATATAGGGACTGGTCGTCATCTCCGACGACGGTAATGTTTCCGTCATTTTCAAGTGCAGATTCGGCTATTGTAAAGTAGATGTCTTCCTGGATTAAGTTAGTGTCTTGGTATTCATCGATTAAGACGATTTTGATTTCATCTAAAAAGGAGTCCAGTTCTCCGCTTTTTAATTTATTCAGGAATTGAGATTCAAGCATTGCAAAATCAATCGTATTCCTGTTTTTAAGTGTCTCTTCATATTCCTTAATGCAATCAAGGGCAAGGCGGACTCCGCTTCCCTTTTGGGTTTTATCATACAATTCCCTGAAGTTTACTTGATCATAATAGATTCTGTTTTTGATTTCAATCAGGATCTCACTCATTTTTGAAGGCTCTTCGAGTTTAGCCCTTCCGCTTAACTCCTTAAGGTATTCCACTAGTTCCTTATTGAGATACTTTTCATCTTCGATAATGATTTTTATCATTGCAGAGTTTGCAACAAAATCTTCAATAACAATGGCTTGGTTTTCTCCAGGTTTTTTGTAATCTCTAAGCAGCTCTTCAGCAATGCTGTCGGTTGTTCCGATTTTAATTTGGTTAAAGTCTACTCTGTCGATTTTCAATATGTTGTCGAAGTTATCATCGTCAATGTTGTCAAGCAGATGGTTTTTGATTTCATCTCCCCAACCCAATATTCTTGAGTATAGCTCGTCGGCTGCTTTTCTTGTAAATGTTGTAGCGAGTATTTCTCCAGGCTCTATATCATCGACAAAAATGTATTTGAGGATTTTTAGAACCATTACGGTTGTTTTTCCGGAGCCTGGTCCGGCTACGATAAAAAGGGATTTGTCACTTGGAGACAGTATGGCATTCTTTTGGTCTTTATTTGAAGAGATATCTCTGTTAAGTATATTCACTACGATGTCTTCAAATTCTTCATATGAAATCATTTTTTCCCCTCAAATATAATTTATGTATATAAGTTATTTATAAAGTGATTGAGAGAGCATTTGTAAAGTATTCTTTAATCCATTTAGTTTGATTATTTTTAAAGATTTTTAGGTATACCAAAACTTTTTAATTGATTGGAGTTAAAATATTCTCTATGGAAGAACATTCTTCCATAATATGCATAAAATAAGTTAGGGACATTATTGTTTCTAACTTACTCTTTTTAGAAACTGCGAATAATTTAAATATTATTTAACCCAAAGTATAATTATTAATTTTAATTTTAGCTGATATTATGTCTGATGTGAACAATATTGATATGTTTAAAAATGATGTGAGATTTAGGGAAAACATCGCCCATATTGAAACAATACCAGCTAAAAAGGCAAGCTTTAAAAAAGTCGATAACTTGAATGATAGGATTATTGACTATTTGGATTCAAAGAATGTAAAGCTATACAAACATCAGGCAGATACATATGAAGCCATCAAGAATGGTGAAAATGTAATCATCACGACCCCTACGGCATCAGGAAAGACTTTGGCATTTAACCTGCCGATTATGGAGACAATGATTGAAGATAAGGATGCAACAGCCCTTTACATTTATCCGGCAAAGGCATTGTCAAATGATCAGTTGCACGTTTTGGAAAACCTTGAAGAGCAGCTTGGCATTTCTATAAGCCCCAAAACCTATGATGGAGACACTCCAAGAGGGGATAAAAAGGGAATTCGTGAAAATTCAAGGATTGTCTTAACAAACCCTTATCAGCTGCATTTAATATTGTCATGGCATCATCAATGGGAAAGGTTTTACAAGAACCTGCGATATATTGTCATTGATGAGGCGCATTACTATAAGGGAGTATTCGGATCAAATGTGTCTTTTTTGATTAAAAGGCTTAAGAGGATAGCTAATTTTTATGGTTCATATCCTCAGTTCATCTTGTCCTCGGCAACACTGGCAAATCCTCTTGAATTAGCCAACAGGCTAACTGGTGAAGATTTTGTTTTGGTTGATGATGACACATCCCCTAGCGGAGAAAAGGACTTTATTCTATATAACCCCTTTCAAAATTATGTAAGGAACAATCCATATGCCCAAAATTCACCATCTGTGCATATGGAAACAGAAAATATTTTCATGTACATGATGCTTAAGGGAATTCAAACTTTATGCTTCACTGTTTCAAGAAAAACCACGGAACTTATTGCAATGTGGGCTAAAAAGGACATGACCCAGGTCAAGGGAAAATTGGCCCATAGGATTGCAGCATATAGGGCTGGTTATCAGCCCCAAGAGAGGCGTGAAATAGAAAACGGACTTAAAAGTGGCAAATATCTTGGAGTTACCTGTACAAATGCACTTGAGCTCGGAATCAACATAGGCTCTCTTGATGCGGTCATCATTTCAGGTTATCCCGGAACAATGATATCAACTTGGCAGCAATCCGGAAGGGCTGGAAGGAGCAATCAAAAATCCTTAGCTATTTTAATCGCTTTTGAAAACCAGCTGGACCAGTATTTCATGAACAACCCAAAGTTTTTCTTTGACAAGCCTCATGAAAATGCAATCATTGATTTGTCAAATCCTATTCTGCAGGAAGCTCACTTGTTGTGCGCTGCAAAGGAACTCCCCTTAAAAAGAGGTGAAGCGGAAAAATACTTCGGCATTTCACAAAACTTCGTAGATGAGCTAGTTTCCAAAAAGGATTTGTTCGAAAATCATCGAGGAGACTTTATGTATCCATATGATGACAATCCTGCAATGGACCATTCCTTGGATCAGATTTCATCAGAAGAGTTCAAGGTAATGAATAATGGAATGCTCCTGGAGACCATGGAGCGCTCACAGGTATATAGGGAAGCTCATGAAGGTGCAATCCTGATTAACAAGGGAGACACTTATGTAGTCAATAGCGTTAATCTGGCTCGCGGATATGTCAATGTTTCCCAGAAAACCGTGGATTACCACACAATGGTCTTGAATAAAACAGAAATCAACATCAAAAAGAAATTGTCCAAAACGAAATATGGTGATTTGACAATTCATTTTGGAGAACTGACAGTAACCGAGGATTATTTCAAATATAAGAAAATGCACTTTTCAAAGCCGATTGGAACATATCCTCTGGATTTGCCTCCCCTTAAATTCAATACAAAAGGATTGTGGTTTACAATTCCGATGGATGTAAAAGACACTTTGGAAGAAATGTTTCCGAATGAAGAGGAAGTCTTTGCCGGAGGTCTTCATGGTGCAGAACATGCATTGATTGGACTGTTCCCACTCCATACGATGTGTGATAGATTTGATATTGGTGGAGTGTCAACAAACTATCATGAAGACACTCAGGAAGCCACAATATTTATTTATGATGGTTATGAGGGTGGAATTGGAATCTGTGAAAAGGCAGTGGACGTATTTGTCGATCTGCTGGATTCCACTATTGACCTGTTAAACAATTGCCAATGCAAGGACGGTTGTCCTGCTTGCATTTACTCACCGAAATGTGGTAATGATAACAAACCGCTTCACAAAGGAGCTACAAAGTATATTTTGGAATATATGAAAAGATCAATTTCCAATGATGCCACAAGCGATAAAGAAGAGATAATCGTTGAAGTGGTCGAAAGGGATGAATTTGATGAAGCTTTGGAATTGTATGAACAGGGTGATTTTTCAGCGTCTAAGGATATCCTGAATTCTATTTTAGCAAATGACAAAAAGCATGTTGGAGCTCTTGCCTTAATGGCCCAAATATTATATAATCAAGATCAAAAGGATATTTCATTATTGTTTGTCAAAAAGGCGCTGGCGATAGATAAATCAAATAAGATTGCAAATGAACTGGAAGTTTTGTTGACAAATAAACCTCAAGAAGAAGAGTTTGATGCCATTGGTGATGTTGAAGCGTTGTATGAAGAGGCTTATGATTTGTATGAGCAGGGTGATTTGGATACCTCTTCTGAAATTTTAGAAAAGATTCTGGATTTTGATGATAAGCATGCAGAAGCATTAGCATTGATGGGATTAATTTATTATCACTCAGGACTTTTCCCGAAAGCGGTCATATATTACAAAAAAGCCAGTAAAATAAATAAGAATGGTGAGATGGTCAGGCAGTTGAAGATGAGAATTTCTTAGGGAGTTCATCCATAAGGACTGAAGCCTTCCTCAAAATGCTCGCAGACTTTTTCAAGTTCTTCAGGAATATCTATTTTTTGTGTACAATAGTCTAGACAAGTTCCACAGTATGTACATTCGCTAGCTGGAACTTTTTCATCGGCCAATTTGTCAAAGTATAATCTGTAAATATTTGATTCCGGCTGATTTTTGCTTGTATTATACAAATTGAAGTATTCCGGAATTGGAATCATTTCAGGGCATGCATCGACACAGTATCCGCATTCGCTGCAAGGCACTGCAAGATTTTCTGCAAGCTTTAATGCCATATTCTCTAAAAATTCACGTTCTTCAGTGCTCAAGACTTCAAAATTCTCATATGTATTGCAGTTATCAATCAAATTGTCCATGTTGCTCATTCCACTTAAGACAATTTTAACATGTTCAAGGGATGCGCAAAATCTTATTGCCAAACTAGCTATTGATTTATCTGGATTGAACTCTTTGAATTCATTTTTAAGGTCATCTGATAAATTCACGATAACTCCGCCTTTGAGTGGCTCCATCACATAGACGTCAAGGCCATGTTCTACGCATAAGTCATAGCATTTGTGTGCTTCGATTGACGGATCTTCCCAATCGAGAAAGTTAAGTTCCAGTAGGGCAACATCAAAGATTTCTCCATATTCATCAAGAACTTCTTTTAATAAATCCGCTTTTTCATGGAAGCTTATTCCTATTTTCCGCGCAATACCATTTTCTTTCATTTTTTTGACATATTCAAATGTATTGGCATTTTTTGCATTTTTAAGCCAGGGGCCATTGACATTATGGACTAAAAACACATCAAAATAATCGATTCCAAGCCTTTCAAGCATTTCGTTCACGAATTTATCGTTGTCTTCTTCAGAGGTTAATGCCCATGTAGGCATTTTATCGCATATTTTGTATGATTCGCGAGGATACCTTTCAACTACGGCTTTTCTAATGGCAATTTCACTGGTACCTTGGTGATAGGCATAGGAAGTATCAAAGTAGTTGAAACCTTTTTCCATATAGATGTCAACCATTCTGTTAAATAGGTTCTGGTCGATTGATGTAGGGTCATTCGCGTCAGTTTGTGGAAGTCTCATGCATCCAAAACCGAATTTTGATTTGTAAGTCATAATACTATCTCCTATGAATATTTTTAGAAAATAGCCTATTTAAATGTTGTTGATTGCAACATTATTTTTCCAAAAACAAAAATTGCAAGTATTACTTAATTTTATTCAATTATTAAATACTTTTATTAATAAACAAATCTAAATTTAAAATATTAAATATTTATATAAGGAGTCCAAAAATGCATGAATTATCAATGGCTCAGGGTATTATTAATGCAGTATTAGATACTGCCGAAGCAAATAATGCAACTGAGGTTACTGAGGTTACTGTCGAAGTGGGTAGGCTTGCCATGATAAATCCAGAACAGTTACAATTCATTTTAGGCGTTTTGATTGAAAATACCATAATGGAAGATGCAAAAATTAATTTTGAGGAGATACCTGCAGAAATCAAATGCTATGATTGTAATTTTCAGGGTAATGCCATACTCGATGATAGTGATCATTATGCACCACTCGTTAAATGTCCAAAATGCGACAGTTTGAGTGTAGAAACCTTAGATGGAAAGGATATTGTTGTTAAAAACATTGTTATCGAAAAACCAGATAATATTTAAGTAGACGGAGGAAGAAATATGCACCAAGTTGCTGATGTAGAAGTAGCAAAAAACATTATGGATGCTAATAAGAAATTAGCTCATAAAAATTTACATAAACTAGAAGATAATGGAATCTTTTGTGTTGATTTTGTCGGAGCGATTGGTTCTGGTAAAACAACTTTAGTTGAAGAAATCATTGACAACACTGATTACAAAATTGGTGTTTTGGCAGGAGATGTAATCTCAAAATTCGATGCAGGACGTATTGAAAAGCATAATGTTCCTGTTGTGGGATTGAATACTGGTAAGGAATGTCATTTGGATGCACACTTAGTGGGCCATGGTCTTGAAGATTTACCATTGGATGACCTTGATATGGTAATCATTGAAAATGTAGGTAACCTGATTTGCCCAGTTGACTTCGAACTAGGTTCTCACTTAAGAATCGTAGTTGTAAGCGTGACTGAAGGTGACGACACTGTTGAAAAACATCCAATTATTTTCCAGACTTCAGATGTTGTTGTAATCAATAAAGTAGACTTAGCAGATGCTGTCGGTGCTGATGCTGATAAGATGGTCGCTGATGCTCAAAAATTAAACCCTAATGTTAAAGTTATTAAATCCAGTTTAAAACAAGGTTGCGGTTTAGATGAAATTATTGCTGCAATTGAAGAAGCAATGAATAAATAAATTCGCGATTCGGTGATTTCATGAAGGTATGGATAGACATTTCAAATGCACCTCATGTGAGGTTTTTTAAAGATGTAATTAAGTATTTAGAAGCCGAAGGTGAGGATGTAATTGTCACAGCAAGACAATTTGGTGATATCCATAAACTATTGGAAATGTATGAGATTGACTTCATATCAGTTGGAAAGCATGGTGTAAGTCTATATGATAAGTTGAGGGAAAGCACATCGAGAGTTTATAATCTTGTAGATGTGATACATGATGAAAAGGTGGATGTTGCCCTTAGCAAGCATTCTATCGAACTTCCTAGAATCAGTTTTGGTTTAGGAATTCCGAGTTTGTACGTTTTAGACAACGAACACGCACTTGCTGCTAACAAATTGACCCTTCCTTTATGTGATAGGATTATTACACCAAAAATCATTGACATGTGGAAATTAATGAAATTTGGAGCGGATCCTAACACAATCATATCTTATGACGGAACCTCTGAATTGATGCATTTTAAAAGCTTTGTATATAATGATAATGTTTTCGATGACTTAAATCTAGAGTTAAATCATCCAAAAACAATCTTAATGAGGCCTGAACCTTCACTCGCATCCTATCTTGATGCGGATTGCAGGAAATCAGTCTTATCTCCGATTGTTGATGAGTTAAAAAATGTTGCCAACATTTTAATTCTTCCAAGATTTAAGGAACAAGCAGAGATATTTGAAGGCATTGATAATGTTTCAATCTTAAAACCGCCTGTTGACACATCCAGTCTAATTAAAAAATGTGATCTTGTAATAGGCGCTGGCGGAACAATGAACAGGGAAGCCGCAATCTTGCAGACTCCTGTAATTTCATGTTATCCCGGTGAAACATTATCTGTTGATCAGTACTACATCAATCATGGATTAATGTATAGGTCCCATGACAATGATGAAATTATCCATAAGGCTTTGGAGTTGATTGTTAATCCTCCTCAAAAGATTGATGTCAAAACTGATGATTTATTCCAGGTCATTATTGATAATTTATATGACCTTGCAAAAAATGGTAAATAGTTTTTTATAGTATTAATTTTAAATAATTAATATAACATTTAATTTTTTTTGGGCTGGTAGCTCAGATGGTAGATCGTCGCCTTGGCATGGCGGAGGCCCCGGGTTCAAATCCCGGTCAGTCCATTTTATATTTTTTTAAAATAAATGAAATTTGTGATTGAAATATGTTGTTGATTGCTCAAAACCATTTACAATTAATCGTTGAAGTAGGAGTAATGCTATTTGTTACATTAGTATTTTGTCTTAACTTGATTCCATTGTCCCTTAGTGTAGTGACCTTTTTGTCTTTGTTTTTAATGGGAGGTTTTACTCTTCTCTTCGGAGCAGATATTGCACTTCTTGTATTGTCTTCAAGTCAAGCGGAATTTACTCACCCATTCGGGCCGCTGGCATTGCTTGGAGCTGTAACTGCTCTTGCTGCCCTGAAGGTGATGAAGGAATCGGGAGTCGATATAAGGCCGCTTAGAAGATTTGTCATTTTGTTCTTGATTGGTATCACAGTCTTCGGTGGTTTAATGCACAGGTCCTTCTTATTGTTATGGTTATTAGGATTGTTCTTAGGTTATTTGATAATCTCAAAATCTTTCAGAGAAAAATCCATATTCACAATGAGAAGAATCATGATGTTTTTAGGAGCTGCTGCTGTTGGTTTTGTTCTTCTTGAAGCCATCTCTCGTATAAGTGGCATGACAATTTTTTCCCCGCTTTTAAGATTTGGTAGGATTGAGCAATACTCATTATCAAGTATTAAGACAGTATTAAACAATATTCAGCTAATTGGGCATAATGCTAACGCTTCCTATTGGGGTGCTGAAGGAACGGCATTTGCTGAAGGTTACATTACTCTTCCAATGCAGTTTATACTCTTCTTTGGTTTACCATTCCCAATGTTTTTCGGAGTATTGGTTAATCAAAAGGACACAATCGATTATATGCTTCCAGGTATCTTCGGTTGGGGATTCGACTTTGGTATTTTAGGTTTAGTTGGATTAATGGTATTTGTGCTTGGAACAGTCCTGATAGGATTGAAAATATTAAACATCTACAGAGAAAAAAGAGAGAAAAACAACAAGAAATACCTTGGAAGAGAAGTTTTATTAACCGGTGCTTTGGCAGCATTCAGCGCTCAGGCAATAATTGGAATGTTCTTATTTAACAGGTCCATCAACGGTATGGCGTTATTGACGTTCATCTTTGTAGGTGCATTGATTTTGGCTAATGTAGTTACACTCAAATCAAGATCATAAGAGGTAGTCATATGAAAGCTTTAGTATTACTGGGATGTCCCGAAACCCCGTCACAAACTCCGATGGCAGTTTATGTATTCAATAAATTGACTAAAATGGGTTATGATACTACAATTGCAGCTAATCCTGCCGCATCAAAATTAGTAAGAATATCAGACCCTGAAGGATATTACAATCTTAATTTAGTCGATTTGGAAAGAACCTTAGGTGAAATCAATCCAGGCGATTATGATTTGCTCATCGGTTTTGTTCACAAGGATGCGGCAGCATCATTTTTCGTAACATTCGATTCAATATTGCAATGCAAATCTCTGGCATTAGTATTTTCAAGGGATGCGGATGAAATAGAAGAATTTGTCAATATGATTGAAGAAAGCGGAAGCAACGCTAAAATTACAGCAGTTAGGGCTTTCCATAATCCTTCACCGATTAAAGTTAAATTTGACAAAGCAATTAAGGAGTTTGAATAAAATGTCATTCTGTTTGGACACTTACCTTCAACAATCAGATAATTATGAGATTCATGCTTCAAGAGCAGGATTTAAAGATTGTGCAATGATTATCAGATATAAGGCTGATGATATTGTCTATATTAAACCCGGTGATGAAGTTTTAGGCGTTAGAGTTATTGGAATTCCGCCAATCCCAATCGGATTTGACCATAAAAAAGGAACTGTTTTTCTTCCATACACTAAACCTTGTCATGGAACCGCTGTTGTGGAATTGCCGATAACTGAAGAAGAAATAGAAAAAATCAGAAAATTGGATACTGGTAATAAAAAATGAGGTCAACTGTTGTAGGTAGCTTTCCAGCATCAGAAAGCTCTCCATCTAATTTTAAAGATAAATTGCTTAATAGTTTCGGTGCTTATGACTCATTTAAGGAAGCTATTAAAAGCAGCGTCATAGCTCAGCTTGATGCTGGAGTAGACATAATCTCCGATGGTCAAGTTAGGGGAGATATGGTTTCTATTTTTACAAAATATATTCCTGGAATGAAAATTGAGGATGGAAATACGTTCATAGTCGGCAAGATTAGAAATCCAACTCAAGAAATTTCAATCAAGGATTTGATTTATGCAAAAAAGGTCATGAGCGATTATTATGGCGGCAAGATTCCGGAAGGCAAAGGGATTAAGGGAATAATAACAGGTCCAAATACTATCGTTCACTCTTCCAGAATAACTTCATTCTACAAAAACAAAGAGGATGCCATAATCGATTTGGCACACAGTCTGAAGTTTGAAGCTGATGCAATCGCTCGCAAAGTCGAACCCGTTTATATCCAATTGGATGAACCGTTCCTATCAACAGGCATGGTTGATATGAAAACCGCTCGTGAAGCCATTGGAATCATTAAGGACGGTTTGGAGGTTCCTTTAGGAATGCACGTATGCGGCATTCTAAAAGATGCATTTAAGGATATTGCCAAATTTGATGTTGACATACTTGACTTTGAATTTGCAGGAAACAATGTTAATCTTCGCGTTCTGGAGGATAATGCAAGTCTTTTGGAAGGTAAAAAACTGGGATTCGGTTGCGTAGACTCATCAGTCAATACTGTAGACAATATTGAAGATATTGATGAGCTTGTAAGCAAAGCAATTGAGATAGTAGGTAAAGATAATCTGTTGCTTGATCCAGATTGTGGTCTTAGAAGGGCTCCAAAGGATGTTGCTTTTGAAAAACTAAAATTGATGAATGAAATTAAGGACAAATACTCATAGATTACAATGAATTTTGAATTTTCTTTTGTAGGATTAGTCTTTTTAGTCATGTTGTTTGTTCCGAATATAATTTGGAGTAAATATCAACCTATTGATTATTCTTCTAGAACTGAAAATAGGATTTTAGTTATTTTTGAAAGAATCGGGCAAGTTTTGGTTGTTGTTTTTTCATTGTTTTGTGGAAATGATTTTTCTTGGCTTTTATGGATTGCAGTTATTTTGATGGTTTTGTATGAGATTTATTGGGTCAGATATTTCAAAAGTGGAAGAACTCTAAAGGATATGTATGGCAATTTTGGTTTTATTCCACTTCCAGGCGCCACACTTCCTGTTGTCGCTTTTTTCTTTTTAGGAATCGCTTCAAAAAATCTGTTTTTAATTGTATCTTCCGTAATTTTAGGAATTGGCCATATCGGTATTCATTTGAATCATAAAAAAGAAATTTAATCAATATTTTTTGGTCTATTCTACTTTTTTTATAAGTTTCCTATCAAATGTTGAATATTCGGCAATTATTTTTCATAGATAAAAAATTTAGGCATACCTAAAAATTTATATAATGCTTTCTCCAATTTTAATATATAACTAAATAACTAATGGAGGATAAGTTATGAATTTAGAAGGTGTAGAAAAAACAATGCTTTTAACATTGTATGCAAAAGCACAGCACTCTCAAGAAAAAAATCCAAAATTTTACGATAAAAAAGCAGTAGAGGTAATATCTAAAATAGACTATGATTTTACACTAGCTGATGAAGATTTATTGATGAAAACAGGCACAATTGCAAGAACAATCGTGCTTGATGAAATGGTTTCAGATTACATTAAAAAACATCCGCACTCAACAATTGTAAATATAGCATCCGGAATGGATACAAGATTTGACAGGCTGGATAACGGTCTAATCAGGTGGTATAATGTTGATTTGGAAAACTCTGCAAACTTCAGACTAAGATACCTTGAAGATGGCGAAAGGGTGACTACCCTTGCATACTCAGCAATGAATCCTGAATGGACTCAAGAGATTAAAATAAGCGGCGGAAATTTATTGTTCATTATTGAAGGATTAACAATGTATCTGAACGAAAAGGACGTTTCAGACATCTTAAAGGTAATTGATGACAATTTCAAACATTGCACACTCTTCGTTGAAATAATGCCTCCGGTTTCCGTAAAGAACACCAAGGAAAAATCTATTGAGGATACAGACGCCAAATTCATTTGGGGCCTTAAGAAAGGCAGCGAGCTATTGAGAATCAATCCAAACTTCAGATGGATTCGTGATGTTAACCTATTTAAGGGGGTGGACGTTTATAAGCCGATTGTCAGGTTATTCTCATGGATTCCGCTAATCCGAAACAGAATGGATTATATTGCTGTGCTTGAAAAATAATGTTTTTTTTCTTTTCAGATGCTCTCGGAAAAAGTATATTATAGCATACATTCAATATAATCTTAGGTGTAAAAATGAATTTTGAAGATATGAAATTTTGCCAATCATGTGCAATGCCGATGAATGATGACGATTTCGGAACCGAAAAGGATGGATCTAAAAGTGAAGACTACTGCAAATACTGCTACCAAGATGGCGAATTTACAAGTGATATCACCATGGAGGAAATGATTGACTTTTGTGTTCCAAAAACAGCTGAAGCCACTGGCATGAGCGAAGAAGAAGCAAGAAAACTGTCTGAAGAAATGTTTCCAAAATTGAAAAGATGGATGAAATAATCATCCAAACTACTTTTTTTTTAAAAAATTATCTATATTCGTGTTTAAAGTTTTTGTCATATAGCTTAGATGCATTAAAGTCGCCTGGGTCTAGGACATCTCCCACGACAATCATTGCAGTCTTTGTAATATTGGCATCTTTGACTTTTTGTGCAATATCCGCAAGGGTTCCTCTAATTATTTGCTGGTCTGGCCAAGTTGCCTTTTTGACAACTGCAACTGGGGTAGTTTCTTCGTAACCCTCAAGCAATTCATCAACCACTTTATCAATCATGCTGATTCCCAAAAAGATGCACATTGTTGCATGGTGTTTGGAAAAGCTGGCTATGCTTTCACCGCGAGGTTTAGGAGTCCTGCCCTCAGGACGTGTAATGATAACGCTCTGTGAGATTTCAGGCAATGTCAATTCGGCTTCAAGAACACTTGCAGTACCGAATAGGGAGCTTACCCCTGGAATGATTTCATATTCGATGTCATGTTTTTTAAGTTCACGAATCTGTTCAGCGATTGCACCATAGATTGAAGGATCTCCGGTATGTACACGGGCAACCAATTTGCCTTCATTGACTGCTTCGGTAATTATTGCATCGGTTTCATCCAAATTCAAGTATGCGCTATTGTGAATTTCACATCCTTCCTTTGCAGGGCATAAAACATTTTTGTTGACAAGTGAACCGGCATAAATGATTACATCAGCATTTTCGATAACTTTTCTTCCTTTGACTGTTATTAAATCAGGGTCTCCAGGACCTGCACCAACGAATATAACTTTTCCTTTCATGATTGTATTTTTTATGTCAAGTCATATTTAATAATTATGTATCAAAATTGACCTTTAAAATGAGAAAACTTTATTAATTTTAAAGATAATTAAGAAATATGGATAATAAAGGTTTAATTTCAGTTGAATACATATTTTCATTATTTATAGTTATAATTATTGCTTCAGGAATGTTATTTTATAGTGAATCAATAATTAATTCAAGTTTCAATATTGAGGATGGCATATCCCATCGCCTGATTTTGGATTATGTTGGGGGCCAAATCAGTCAAGTAAATTCAAATGGTGTTGGATATTCAAAGCATATCAAGCTGCCTTCCGATAAGGGTTATTTTGAAATAACTGTTGAAAAGTCAAAATTGACGATAGAGTATGATGGCAAAAAGGGAGAGAGCATGCTTCCGCTTTTAAACATTGATGGAAGATACAAACTGATTAGTGGGAGAAGCTATTGCATTACAAAAGCAGATGACAGAAAAATCGTGATAACATGATGGACAATAAGGGTCAGATGAGCTCAGAGCTATTGTTTTTGTTTGGAACACTAATAATCGTCCTGATGATTGCAGTTGTCTTTATTGCAGGCGAAAGCGAGCTGAACATGGCGATGAGTGCCGCCAGAAGCGGTGCAATCGAAGGACTTGCAACTTCCTCAAGCGGAATTTATTCAACTGACACTTATTGGGATTATTCCAATTCAAAAGCAGGATTATTGTATCCATATTCAGTTGAAATAGTAAACATAAGCTATTCTGAACAGGGTCATGACATTAACTATGATAAGAAACGAATCCAATTCAAGGTATATGCGAAGACATCCTCCAGATTCAACAATAAGGAACTGGTCTCAATAGGCGACAGGATTAATTATAATCTGAGAAAATCCATTGCGATTACCTTTAACTCAACATCATCAACAAACAAATTATACAATCCGGTGTTTTCACCCCATTATGTCTACACAACAGCTAATGTTAAATGGGTTTAGCCATATAAGTATAATCATGACAAGGTATGAAAAAGGAAAGGAAGTAATTGAAGGCATTCAGGAGAGATCTCTGGATGAGATATTTGGAGCAATCGATGACATCGCACCGGATATGGCAAGGTTTGTTGTTGAATTTCCATACTCAGAAATATACACACGTCCTGAAGTTGACTTGAAGACACGTGAACTGTGCACCGTAGCGGCACTGACAGTTTTGGGAACAATACCTCAACTCAAAGACCATATCGGCGCAGCATTGAATGTCGGAAACAGCCCAACTGAAATAGTTGAAATAATAATGCAGATGAGCGCTTATGCAGGCTTTCCAAAAGCAATTAATGGGATAGTGGCTGCAAAAGAAGTGTTTAATGAAAAAGGATTGCTTCCAGTGAGGGATTGAAATTTCTCAAGAGACTTTTGATTCAATAGCTTTGAAATTGCAGGATGAGTTAGCAGACATCATCAAAAACAATGTTGAGGTCAATGACTATCAGCTGATAATGTACAAATACATTTTCACCAGTGAGCTTAAAATACCTCTGCTTGATGATTTGGGCGTTGAAATTACTGAAAATTCATTTATACTTTATATCATTCCAGATGATTTGGAGTTAAATGTTTTAAGAAAATTGGATGATGTTTTTGATAGATTTAAAGCTAGTTTCATGCCGAATCCGTATAATTTGATTAAACTAAGATTTTCCTTGTGTGATTAGATGTATAGTGATGAAGAAAAGCAGCAGCTTATGGATGATTTAGTGGAAATGGAAACCTTCAAAGCCGATGTTGGCGATGAGGGAAAAATCCTGCAGGAAGACTTGAAGGAGTATTTCATCAATGGTAAAGGAGATAAGGAAGACTTAATTTTCAGATTGGAACTCTATTTTTATGCCTTTAAATTGTTCTGTAGAAAAGATATTGAAATTAATAGAAATCAATTTACATTATTTTTAAACGATTCGCTTTTGGATTGGCATTTAATTAACTTAGTTATGCAGGATCTAACTGATTTCGAATTGGAAATAGAAGCAGTTAAAGAGAATAGGGATGTATTGATCAATTTGAATTTCACTCTTCATTTCTAGATCTTAAAGATTTTACGTGCATTGTTGGTGGTAACTTCATCAACTGTGCTGATGTCAATGTCCTTTATCTTAGCTATTTTATAAACTGCATTGACAACATTGGCAGGCTCATTTCTTTCTTCTTTGGTGATAGCCAGATATGGGCTGTCAGTTTCTGTCAAAATGTAGTCCAAATCTATTTTTTTAATTAAATCCTGATGTTGTTGGGAATAGCATAGCATTGTGGAAAAGCTCATATATGCATTTCCCATGTTCATGATTCTTTTTGCGGTTTTCAAGCTTCCCCCATAACAGTGGAAAACAAAATAGGGAATATCTTCATAGTCTTGGATGATATTGACGGCTTTTTTTTCACAGTCCCTCACATGCATTACAATTGGAGCCTTATATTCATCTGCAAGATTTAAAAAACTGGTAAATATCTCTTGCTGTCTTTCACGCAATGCCTTATCGGTAACATAAAAGTAATCCATTCCAACCTCACCAACGGCAACAATGTTGGAAAGATTATCTATCAAATGCTTTTGAGCATCCTTAAGCTCTTCATCAGTTGAATTTTGGGAGCTTACCGGGTGAAAACCAAAAGTAGGATAAATGAAACCTTCATATTCTTTTGAAAGTTCCAAAACGTTTTGATTGCTGGTTTTGTCAAAACCGGATGCAACAATATAGTCAAGCTTGTCCTTTGCTCTTTTGATAACTTCCTCACGGTCACTATCAAAATCCTTAAAATCAATATGGCAATGTGTATCTATCATTTAAGTCCCGAACCTTCTGTCTCTTGCTTGATATGATCTGATTGCCCTTATAAAATCAACTTTTCTGAGTTCGGGCCATAATGTTTCGCAGAAGTACAATTCAGAGTAGGAAGATTGCCAAAGCAAGAATCCGCTTAAACGTTCTTCTCCGCTTGTTCTGATGATTAGATTCGGGTCGTCAAGCCCTCCGGTATAAAGATTTTTGCTTACAAGTTCTTCATCTACATCATCGATTGTGATTTTGCCGTCTTGCACATCTTGAATAATCTTTTTAAATGAATCAATAATCTCTAAACGCCCGTCATATCCGATAGCCAAGTTTAAAAATCTTTTATTGTAATGGGCAGTTGCATCTTCTGCTTCTTTAATAGCTTCCCTAACGTTATCAGGGAGCAATTCTGTTCTTCCAACAACTTGCACTTTAACTTCGTTTTTATGAATCTTTTCATTGTCTACAAGTTTTTTGAAGTTAATGACGAATAGTTTCATCAATCCTTCCACTTCATGTTTTGGCCTATTGAAGTTTTCTGTAGAAAAAGCGTATGCGGTAATAATCTCAATGCCCAGTTCAATACTCCAATCTAAAACTTTTTCTAAGGTGTCCACTCCCATTTCATGACCTTTTAAAACATCAGCGTTTCCTTGGAGTTTGGAATATCTTCTGTTTCCATCCATAATTATGGCTACATGTTTTGGCATTTTTTCAGGTACCAATCCTCTTGTGATATACCATTCATAAATTCTATAAAGTATGTTTTCTGCCATTAAAATCACTTTTAAAGTTGATCTAAGTCATTAGCTAGGGTTAGGCTTCTAACATAACCTTCGATACTTTGGTCTCGGCTGGTATCAATGTATATTTTATTATCCATACCAAAGGTTACTGCACCATAACTTGGCCAGGAATTAAGTAAAACTAAAGTTCTAAAAATAATGTTTCCAACTCTTCCATTTGGTGCGATTATAATGTTACAGTTGTCATTCATTGCTTTTTCAACTAAAATATAATAATTTTTGACTTCTTCAGAGGTTTTTTCTTCAATAAGTTTAGTTAATTTTTCACTTTCAGTTATTGATTTGGAAACTTCATCACCTCTTCCAAAATCGTCTTTACGTCCTTCTGCAAGTATTGCTATTTTTGGTTTTTTTCCGAGTCTTTTTAAAAAGTCTATGCAGTGTTCGACGATTTCAAATCTGTCTTCAACAGTTTCACCTTCATCAATACCGACTGGGGTTAATAAAAACTCATATTTTTCTCCATTGACGTAGGTTGCTCTTGATATATTGGGATAGTTTTCTTTTAGTTCCCTCATGATATTTGAAGCTGGAAGGGAACCACGAACGACACCATTGATTTTATCATCTAATACTGCCTTGACTAAGTCTTCATCGCGATATATAAGTTTTAAATTTGTTTTTGGGTGTTTTTCTTTAAAAATATGACAAGCTTGTATAATATTTTCGTTTTCACCAACACCAATAGCTATTGTCTTCATTAGATTATACTTTGTATTTTCATATATAAATTAATTTTTGTATTTGATTGTTAATTCTAAAATCCTATTTCTGATTAAAGTTGTCAATTGCTGAGTCAACCAATTTTATTACGGAGTCTGCTAAATCAGGATATGTGTCATTGATTGCAACGGGGATGTTGTCGCAGTAGACCACTTCCAGGCCTGCAGCTATTGCATCCTTTGTTGCAACGTCAACCGCTGCCGCTTTAAGTTCTGTCAGCATAACGTCGGCCTTATCCAGGTATTTTTTCATGTCTTCACGTAAAAGTGGCCTGTTGGATAGATGGGCTGTTGTTCCAATGACCTTGCATTTGAAGTTGCTTTCAAGATAATCAACCAGTTTGTCTTTCACATCTTCAGGTGCGGTTGTTGCAAACAGTACGTTTTTGCCGGAAATGTCATCCAATGGCTTTGGTCTGAATACTGTTGATATGACGGTTGCATCAGGATTTACTTCAGCTACAAACTCTTCGATTTGAGCAATCTTTTCATCTGAACACATTGGCTCTTCGCACATTGTCAGGATAACAAGGTCGCCAAGTCCAACCCTATATGGTCCGAAGTAGGTAGTCAGGTTTTCGATTGGCTGGTTTGCTCCGATAAGTGTTATTTTTTTATCTGTTTTGATTGGAGGTATTGCAGCTCCGCTGCCTTCAAATATGGCAAATTTGGAATCTACTTCATTAGCCAATCTTGCTCCTTTCTTCATGTTTGTCAGGAATACTTCGCCGGCCATTCCCCCGCCGCAGCGTCTGCAGCCGATGGTCAGAATTCTGCTCATTAATGCATCTTCCCAGTGATCGCTGGCGGCATGAACTCCCTTCTCGGACTGTTCAAGCAAGAATTCAGCATTGATTTCAAGCTCTTCTCCATGAACTATTTCAGGTTCTTCGGGTCCTCCTCTGCCCATAGCTATTACGCATGGCTCATAACCGTTTTTATCAATTAATCGTGATACGAAACCGGAAACTGCAGTTTTTCCAATACGTTTTCCTGTTCCAAGGATTGTGATGGATGGTTTTTCCATTATGTCGTATTGTGATGTTGGTTCGAATTTAAAGTCAGGACCTT
The DNA here is from genome assembly GCF_045220775.1 of Methanobrevibacter sp. Lineage (GTDB taxonomy): Archaea > Methanobacteriota > Methanobacteria > Methanobacteriales > Methanobacteriaceae > Methanocatella. The sequence continues at coordinate 4,406 of NZ_JBGUWC010000127.1, read as the reverse complement.
CATAACTTATCCCTTCGTTCAATACTTTGCATGCGATTTTAAATCTTTTGGGATAATCGAGTATCGGTTCATCACTTAGATCCATCACTGTATCTGCATCGTATTTCCTAATCATTTCTACAATGATGTCATATGGAATGTCCTTGTCTTTTGCAAACTGCACAGGAATTCCTAATTTTTCGGAGTAGGAATCTTGTGATTCATCCCTGAGTTTTTCGGTTCCTCCGATAAAAACGGCGCCGATGATATCGATGTGTTCTAAATTGTTTAATGTGTCTATTGCTTCTTGAGTGACTGGCAGATAGTGTTCACCATCAACTAAACAGAGCATTTTGTTTAGGGCTTTCATGATAATTAATATAGTTCTAATGGTATATATTAACATATGAATTTTTCAGAAATTGACCTGGACCAAACACACATCCGCCTGACAACCGATTTGGAAAATCATGAGTTGAAAATGTATATTTTTTCAATTAGGAGGGATTTGAAAAACTATATTTTAAAAAATGAGGACTTTTTATTGTCAATTGATCCCATTAAAACTGATGATGATTTGCCTTTGATTGTCAAGACAATGGTCACTTCTTCTTCTATTGCTGATGTCGGGCCAATGGCATGTGTTGCGGGTACAATTTCCGAGCTGTCCTTGAATTATCTGATTGGCAATGATTCCAAGTATTCCATAGTTGAAAATGGAGGGGATATTGCATTAATCAATGATGAAGATGTTTTATGTGGAATCTATTCAAATAATCATGTTTTGGGAAATGATATCGCATTTAAGATTAATGCTCGAAAGAAACCTCTGGGAATCTGCACTTCATCCGGCAAGATAGGCCATTCCATCAGCTTCGGCGAGGCGGATAGCGTAACTGTAATTTCAAATTCCTCTTCAATAGCTGACGGTCTAGCAACAAGAATTGCAAATGAGGTTAAAGGTGAAACCAGTGAAGACAAGCTTTCAAACGCTTTGGAGTGCTGTGAAAACTATAGGGAATTTTTCGAAGGGGTATTGATTATTTCGCAGGATTATGTGGGAACTGTCGGAAGGTTGCCGAAAATTGTCGAGACAGATGAGTTCGATGTCAAGGTATCGAATGGTTAAAGTAATGATTAATAAAAATATATTTCAATATCACTTTCCGCATTTTAATTAATCTCATTTTTCAGATTCTTTCATCAACGAGTAAAATCTTTAATTGTATTTTGTTAAATCTATCTGCACTTGTTAATTAATGTCAAAATTGAACTGCAATTATAAAAAATCTCCATTTTACCAATCTAAAATTTAAAAATTCAGAATTTTGTTAGAAAAATATAACAAGTAATCTATTTCGAATGCAAAATTTAAATATGATTAGTTATTAAATATTAGTTTATAGAAAAAAGAGTTATTTGTTTAACTAACATGAAATTAGTTAATGGGTTAGATATCTATGTATAAGGACGAAATGATACAATTACACCAATTCTTAGTATATGTTTTAAAATATTTGGCTGAAGATGACCAAATCAGGAATGATTGCAGTGAATATATTACACTAAAGATAAGCCCACACCATATTCATAAGACAAAGGCAGAACATAAGCATGCCATTTTTGTTTTATGTAAAATAATCTCTCAGGTAATAGCCGAAAAAGAGGATAATTGTATTCCTGAAAATGTTCGCAACTCACTTTCTGATTTAGTGGTAAGATCCGTAAATGAAATTAATGCAGATTAATTTCATTACTTTTTTTTATTTTTTTTTCTATTGATATAACGCCCTTTTATTTTTGATTAAAAAGCATTCGTTAATAATATTTAAATACTTTATTTGATTACTTATTATTTGATAAATTAAATTTGCATGAGTGATATTTTTGAAATCATTTGAATTTTTATCCAAAAAAAGAGAAGAAAAACCTAGAAATTGTGGCCTAACAATGGTTTTGGACAAAGGATTAGGTCTTGAAACTGCAGACAGCCTAATGGATATTTCCGGAGAGTATGTCGATTATCTTAAATTCGGTTGGGGAACTTCAATCGTACATGAACAGGATATAATCAAGGCTAAAGTCGAAATGTATAGTAATCATGACATAACTCCATATACCGGAGGAACATTATTTGAATTGGCATATAAAGCGGATAAATTAGAAGAATTCTTTGCCGAAGCCCACAATTTGGGTTTTCCGGCAATTGAAATTTCAGATGGTTCAACCAAAATATCCCATGAAGACAAACTGGAATGCATCAGACTGGCTAAGGATGACGGGTTTGAAGTATTGTCAGAAGTAGGCAAGAAAGACCCGACTTTAGATAAGGAACTAACTATAGATGAGAGGATTTCACAAATGAATGACGAGCTGGATGCAGGTTCATCATTGATTATTGTGGAAGCCCGCGAAGGCGGAAAGAACATCGGAATCTTTGATAGTGCAGGCAAGGCAAAAGAGGATGAAATCGACGTTATCGTTGAGGAAATTGACAATAAAAGAATTCTGTGGGAAGCTCCGAATAAGGACCAGCAAGTATTTTTCATTTTAAAATTTGGCAACACAGTTAATTTAGGAAATATCTCAAGTGATGACATAACTTCTCTTGAAACCTTAAGAAGAGGTTTAAGGGGAGATACATTAGGAAAAATTTAAGGATGTATTCAATTGACTAATAATCGCAGTATCGACGAAATAAATCAGAAAATTAACGACGGTGAAGCTAATATCTATACAGCCGAAGAATTCAAAAAGCTCATTAGAAGCGATAATGCACCAAGTTTTGAGGAAGTTGATGTGGTGACATGCGGTACCTGCGGGGTAATGAGCGGAACGGCCGCCATTTTAAACTTTATAATTTCACCTCCAGGCGAATTCATAAGGGCCAGGGAGGTTTATTTAAATGGGGTTCCGGCTTATGCAGGGCCATGTCCGAATGAGTGGCTGGGATCAGTCGACGTTATAATCTATGGAACTGCACATTCAATCCATGATGAAAGCTATGGTGGTGGATTCTTATTTAAGGACCTGCTTGAAGGAAAAGAAATAGATGTAAGGGTCGAAAGCGCAGACGGAAAGACCATTGAAAACACAATAACAATGGCTGATGTCACAAGAGCGCAAATCATCGGTTCAAGGATGGCATTTAAAAATTATACTGCATTCACAAACCCAAACAAGGAAGAGGTTTCATCAATTTTTGCTGCAACGCCGCTTGAGGGAAACTTGAGAGGCCTTACATTTTCAGGATGTGGAGATTTGAACCCTCTTCAGAATGATATATCTCAAAATGTAATAAAAGAAGGAACAAAAGTCCTTTTAAATGGAACTCAAGGTTATATTTTAGGCAATGGAACAAGGTCAACTGCTGAAAAACCGAACCTGATGCTGTCAGCAGACCTTACAGAAATGGATCCATACTACATTGGAGGATTCAAGACAGGTCAGGGCGGAGAAGTTTACGATACTGTAGCCATTCCAATACCTGTATTGACAGAGGAGATTTACAATAACCTACTTGTAACCGATGATATGGTCGACATTCCAGTGTCTGACATTAAGGGACGTCATTTGCCACTTGATGAAACAGATTATGGCAAGCTATGGGGAAATTATGACTTGAGGCCAAGATATGATGATTCAAACTGCTTGACCTGTGATAAATGTGCAGTGGAAGGCATCTGTCCGACAAATGCATTTTCCAGAGGAAGATTAAACCTCACATATTGTTTCGGCTGTGGGATGTGTGCAAATTACTGCCGCCACCAATCATTCAGGATGAATACCGGAAGCGTTGATTTGAAAATCAATGGAAAAGATGTCAACGTTCCGATAATATGCAGACAATCCGATAGGCTAAGGGCTAATAAATTATCATTGAAATTAAAGAAAATGATTGAAAATCAAGAGTTTAGATTATAGGTGGTTATATGCAAAAGATTACTGATTCACCGATTGACTTTGCAGAACAAATCATTTGTGATGTCAAAAACTCAAAAGAGGAAGGAGTTTTGAAATGTGTACAATGTGGAATGTGCACATCAACCTGTCCTGCAGCACGCCATTCCGATTACAATCCAAGGAATATCATAGAAAGGGTATTAGAAGGAGATATGACAATCCTTGAAGATGAATGTATCTGGAACTGTTTCTATTGCTATACCTGCCACAGCGTATGCCCTGTGGGAAACAGCGTATGCGAAGTCAACCAGATTCTAAAGCAGTTTGCCATAAAAAACGGAATTGGATACGATAAGCTTTACGAATATATGGGTTTTGCAGATTCATATTTTACGGCGGCCATTGGTGCTATTCCGGAAATATTTTTCGCAGATATAGACCGTGACGTTCCTGGATGGTGGGAATTTAGGCAAAATCTGGATGAAATCAGAAAAGAATTGGAATTGGACCCTCCATTGATGCCG
>NZ_JBGUWC010000126.1:0-5430 GCF_045220775.1 Methanobrevibacter sp. | reverse complement strand
TAGGACAGCGATTTGTCGATGATCGTCGGCACGATGTCCACGTCTTCCTTGAACACCTTGCCGCTGTCGGTCTTGAAAGCGGCCGATGCGTTAAGCACCGGGATGGTCTCTACACTATTAAAATTTAACTCCATAATCTTGCGGTTTAAGTTTCCGCAAAATTATGGAGTATGTTCAGTTGTCTAAAAGACAAAAAAATACCTGACTAAAATAATGACTAATCCATTTATTTTATTTTTTTCCCACAATACCTGCAAAAACCAGAATCCGCATCAATTATTTCACCACAATGGCGACAGTACATTTTGGGGGTTTCTTTATTAATGAGTGGAGCATTATTTGTGGCTTGAGGATTTACTTTTTGAGGATTAGCAACTCGAGGATTAACGACTGAAGAATCTTGTACTTTCCTTCCATCAACAATCCATTTTAAGCCGAGGATAATTAATGCAATAACGGAAATTGGGAAAATATAGAATAGAATATAAATGCCAAAGATTGGTATCGGGAAAAGGTAGAACAATGGGAAAAACAGCACTACTAATAATATTCGCTTACTAACGGCGCTACTAATATTAAATTTATTTATTACCCAAGACGGGATTAGGTATTCCTTATAATATTCTTCATTTGAACGATATGACAAAAAAGCCATCATAAATGCATACAATAAACCAATACCAATGGCCGCTAAGGCAGCTCTCATGTACTCCGCATTCGCATTTATTCCATAAAATGGTTCGCTTAACCAAACAACCCCCAAACAAATAACAATGCTTATTACAAAGCAAATCGTCCCGTAAATAAACAGATTACGGGCTTGAATGTTCCGATTTCCTAGTTTTTGAATTGGCATTATGAAAACTAATGACATGCAAAGGAATATTATTGATAAAAGAATGCGACGCCACTTTATCATCTCCATCTCAAGAATCTGATTATTATAATTATCAATTTCCAATTCTCGATACTTAGAGAAATCAATATTTCTTACTATTTCAAAGCATCTTTCTTCAAAGGCTTGAAACACATCTTTTCCAAATTCTATTTTGTCATTTGTAATATGAAAAGAATAAACCCTGTCATTGGCAAAAAGAATAATTTGCTCAACAAATTTACCGGTATCATCATCAGCCGACATAGTGTATCCAGGTCCTCCAGTAAGAGCTAAAAACGGTTCAAATGCTTTGGTCGGTTTCCAATAATTGGTGGTATCTTTGCTATAGGTCTTGTACAACAACGTATATAGAGAATCTCTCGTTATCCCTAAATCGATATATTTCGGTTCAATGTCATATACCCATAAGACTGCATTCTCACCAAAGTATTTATGATTAATGTTGTCATCATAGTATGAATATAATCTAATTAATGAGCCGAAATCCTTGTTTGCATTTGTTTTAATGTCATTAGAGATTACATTAGAATACCATTCCGCACCACCAAATTGGAACCATCTAGCAGCATACTTGTTGCCATTATAATCATCGATAATAGGCAACGGATTACCATATTGATCTTGTTGTGATATATCTCCAATATGGCTTCCATAATCGTAATTCCAGCTGCCAGGATAATAGTCATATGGAATGAAATCATCTAAGAACGCAATTATTATAGCCGAAATAACAGCTAGTGCTGTGAGAGAAATAATTACTATCTTCTTTACCGTTGATAACTTTCTATTTTTCATTTTTTTGAATACTATTGTATATTATGATATCCAAAGAATCCGTTTTGTAAAAATCAAAAAACCTGAAAACATAACTCCTATTTGTTTTATTACAGATTTCTTTAGCAGAGTAAAAGAATGGTAAATGTTCAGAATCATCCTTCAATGCTTCGTATATTTCATTCTCAAAATTTCGAAGATTTGAAATTGGTTGATTCCCACCAGCAGAATAGGTTTTATCAAACACGTATATGAAAACGATGTCCTCTCCATTATCAATCATACTCATTCTTGCATCAGCATTGCGACTTGCAAGTGATAACACTCGGTTCTGCCTTTTTAAATATTCATTTAAGAATTCTTTTAACGCAGAATCGGGATGGTTTTTGCAATAGATTTCTAAATCATCAAGTTCTTTACTTGTGAAGGAAAATTCAAGTTGTCGATCGCTGAAAGGAGAATGAGTTCGCCATGTAAGCGAATAGCCTCTTTTTTTTAATTCTTCATAGAACTTATTTGTACCATTTTTATTCGTAAATAGCTGTTGGTAGAGTAAACTAAGTCTATGACTATCTTTGAGCAATTTTTCACTCAATACGGTATCAAGGTCAAGCACGTCATTCCGGCTGCCCGATGGCAAGATGCCGCCATTCATTGACTCTGGCAATAAACTTTCCCTTATGGGGTAGAAAAAAGTAGTGTCTAATGTTGCGTCAAAAACCACTTTTTCGCTGTCTAAAGCAACATGGCTCAGAGTATAGAAATCGAATCCGTTTGGATCTTTCATCGGAAGATGCTGATTGATTTCCGCAACCATTCCCTCTAATGTTTGATCATATTCTTTTTGGTTCTTCTCCCAAAAGATTCTGCCAATATTAGCGACGGCTATTAAAACGGCAAATAAAAGAAGAATGCCAATGCCCAGATATTTAAGAACGTTTCTTGCCATAGCAGTTTTTAAAACAATTATCAGCGTAATAACCTTTTGCCACAATACTTGCAGAAGGTTGAATCTAGCTCAATTTTATTCCCACAATACTTGCAGAACATCGTTTTCATTGGTTCCTCATCTTCATCCGATATAACACTATCTGAAGAGTTTTCAATTTTATCCCCAACGATAATTGCTTGCTGATCTTGATAATCATTTCTGCTTTCCGAATCAACATCCAATTTGCAATGCTCATCACTTGCATGAGTCAATGAATTATGGGCGATATCATTATTATCATTAACGTTATCAGATGGATAATCTGAGTTTAAGTCAGCTATCTGAGCAGCCTCAGCATTTTTTGATTCATTATCAGTATTATTAGGCATAAAACGAACCTCATCTTCTTTTGAAACCAATTTAGGCTCAGAGTTAGATTCTGAATCAGCATCGGTTATTCTTTGTTCTATTGGTTCAACTGCAACTAAACCTGCAGATTCAGATTTTATATTATTTGGTTTAACATGAGCTAAAATCAAAAACAGAATAGATGGTACCAAGAACATCGCTATTGCATATATGTCACTCCATTCATGGAACGTGAAGCCAATTATCAACGCTGAAAGTAAAATATATGCGAGCACCTTAAAAAGTTTTTTCCACCATTTGGTATTTGAACGCTTAAATGCAAATGCATAGGCTGCCCAGCATAATGCTACGATACACCCTCCAATTTGCCCTACCACGGCTAATTGATAGTCATTAGCCCATCCCCAAACAGGATACCCACTTCCAAGATACATCAATTCCCTATATGCTGATGCATTGGAAGGCTGTGGTTCAATATCCCAAGGATATGTAGCCAAACGCGAAATAATTAAAGCAGCATCACTTATAAAGAGAAGAAGCAATACCCAAGGTACAATTTTAGCAACTATCCCTTTTTTATATGAAGGATCTGGATCTCGTGCACCCAATTTGGCATATAAGAATACCAAGAAGATTGCAGCAAAAATAGAATATGATAATATGCTAATAATATCATTATTACTTAAAACATGATAATTGCCCATAGCCTTTTTTTACTTAGAAAAATAATAATTAATAATCCACCACACTAACATCAACTGTATTGCCTATATCTACTGTACCTTCTACGTCAACACAATTTTTTACTTTCACGTCTTTACTGGCGCAAAAAATGCCCAAGTTCTGAAGAACCAACATCCATATTCCGATAGCTATTGTTAAAAGAATAGCTTTAAGAGAAATCTGTTTACCTTTTATTCCTTGAATAAAAGAATTAAATTTCCCTGTATGGTTTTTACCGTTTCCTGCATTGATTTCAAATGTGAAACCACAATGCCTGCAGAATTTAGAATCATCTGCTATATCTTTACCACATTTTGGACAATACATAGTGTTGAACAATTATTAAGATTAATAAGATTATTTCGTTATGCAAAAATCAATACACATTGACAAAGATACTTCAAATTTTTTAATAAACTAAATTCGGATAAATTATTACAACAAAAAACATTACATTTGCATATTACAAAACAATGATAAAATGAGAAAGATAGTTTTTTTAATAATCATGTCTTTGTTCTTTTCTACTTGTACTTCAAAAAAAGTAAGAATAGAAATCGATAATTTAAATGAGCTTGGAGAAATATGTGATACTTCATTTTTCCATGGCATAAATGATTCTTTTACCGATTTTTATTATGATGATTTATGTAGAGTGGTCGGAGAGCCCAATGAGTATGATTATGACGATTATGATGAATACAAGGGAGACAGTAAAAATCCCATATATTATTTCAATGATGGTAAAGTTTTAATTCATTGGTCCGGGGATGAGGATGACCCAATGGGAACAATGGAATTTACCCCCTTTGAAAATAAACCACGATATATAGTTGATTGCATTTATAAAGGCTCTGAATTTGGGATAAATGATAAGACTGAAACAGTTACCATTTCCATAAAGGAAGACAAGAAAAAAATAAAACAGCCTTTTGGCATGATTCTAGAATTTGAGTTCAAAAACCAAAAATTGGTAAAGATTTGGCATGATTAAAATGCCATATAAATGAACTACAAAAATACTTCCAGGCCGTTGATCTCGAAGATGCAGCAGATACGGGCCTGGCGTATCTGGTGCGAGTCGAGCAACTTGAATTGCTGGGTACCTTGATAGAAGTTGTAACGCAGGGGGATGCAGTTGCGCCAGCACTGGATCTCCCCGCTCTTGGTCCAGAGCTTCAGGTCAACCGGGTCACCGGCCTTGAGCATCCTTCGAAGGGTACTGATGTGGATGGATTGTGCCATAGGTTATTGGAATGAGGGGTCAAACTGCTCGGTGAAGATGCGGTCGTGATCCACGGATAGGTAGTCTGTCGGCAGATACGTCCGCCTGTCTTGGTACTGGTAGGTGAACTTCACGGTGTTGAGTTCACCGTCCGCGTCGCTGATCTCGCAGGTCGGCTCGGTGATGAGCACAATCGGCATGCCTTGCGGAGTGTAGCCCTGCGAGAAGTCGGTGCGCTTGGTCGCCATGCGCACGTCATGGCTGTAGAACAGCTGCTCGATCCACCGGGCCTGTTCCATAGTCAGGCCCGAAGTCTCCACCTCGTACAGCTTCTCGTTCTGCTGGTTGTAGAACGTGGAGATGCGGTTCGTCACGGCAATCGAGCGGTCAACCTTCGGCTTGTGCGTGGTCACTGCCTGGAGTGCGCAGCACTCGAAGCAGTTGAACGCATTGCGGAAGTACAGCGTGAGGTTCGGCTCGCAGTCCTGCACATAGAACGTGAAGGACCGG
>NZ_JBGUWC010000125.1:0-2182 GCF_045220775.1 Methanobrevibacter sp. | reverse complement strand
GATTGTCGAAGATGATGTGATGTAATTTCGTTTTATTTCGTTTATGATAACAAAAGGTGCTTACAAGAATTTGTAAGTGCCTTTTTTGCGAATCCAGCGACAAATACTCGTACTCTAACCAGAATTCGTCGAACTCACGTTATTTAAGTCTGTTTTCCCAATCATCCTTCAATTTGTCAACTTCTTCAGCAGGAATATACAATTTCAAGGTTTCCAAGAAATAATTGAAGCCGAAGCATTCATTCAGCACCTTGCCATCAGGATCAATAATGACAAAGGCAGGAAATCCGGGAACATCATATTTCTTCAGAATCTCACGGGCATACTTAAAGTCGTTCCAATCGTGCCAGCTCACCTCTCCTAATGGTTTCTTTTTCCACTCTGGAAGTCGGTCGGCAGAGATAGTGATCATTTCAAACTTATCCTTATATTTCTTATAGAACTTTTCAAGCGTTGGTTTTGCCATCTGGCACGGACCACAGCCTAAAGAACTGAATTCCAAAATAGTATATTTCCCTTTTCCCAAGAATTCATTCAGGTGATGAGGGTTGTTATCATAGTCGTACAATTCAAAATCAGCCATCATATCACCTTCTTCTACAATATCCACTTTTGGGGCAGTCTTAGGCTTTGTCTTGCTTCTGTACTCCATATCATTTTTGTACTTGATTTCACGAGCCTTCTCCATCTCGGCAACATCTACCGATGGCTGTGCATCAAGATTATCTATGTCGTACACCCAGATGTGAGGCTGTTTTGGATTACGGGAAGTGTTGTCATCAGAGAACAGGAATAGCTTCTTTCCATCCTCCGACAGCATAATACGCTGACCATAATGGTCAAGATAAAGAACATTCTTTTTGTTGCCATCCCAGTCATATAGTTCTACAGAATTTCCATAAATAAAGAACGAATACTCCTCAAGTGGCAGTTTTCCATATATACGTCCTTCAGGATCAGAATCAACAAGAAGCACATATATATTATCCTCATTAGTAGCAATGCGCAACTCCTCCGTATTACGTGACAACGTCAATGGGGCACCGTGCTGTACTGTATAATTAGAGTATTCTTTGTATAAATCCTTTACTACTTTAACATTGTAGTCTTTATCTATAGTGAATATGAATGAATATCTATTTTTTTCAGCTTGATAAAGATACCGTCCTTTCCCATTAGCATAGAGATCACTATAATTTGTATAAACAACACATTTAACATAATCAGGCACGTCAATACCATCTTCCGGCCAATAATTCAAAGGGATTATCTCCTGTTTTTTGTAATCTATGATAGATAGGATATGTCTTGCATCTTCTTTCGGCGTTCCTGCTATCAAAATCTTATCATTAGGCAAAGACACAAAGCAATGTGAATGGCTATAGAAATCTTTTAATTGAGACAAATCATACCTTTTCCACAACAAAGGATTAGCCATATCTGCATGATTACCCGAATTGGGTATGACTATCATCTCTATCAATTTCAAACGCTCGGTCTCATTCAATGCAAGTATGGAGTTGTCTTGTCCTTTCGCAAACCTAACAATAGCATTTAAGCACAGTCCGTTCTCACCTCTCTTTGACAAAAGTTCTTGTTTTCTAAGTTCCGTATCCGTCAATTCCGTGCAATAGTAATTGTCGAAGTCAAAAGCAATTATTTTATTTCCGACCTGAAACCTTGTTTGGATTCCCACATCAGAAACATTATATTTCAGCTCTTTTCCCATCAGCTTCACACCACGCACATTCTTGTCTTTGCTATCAGCCAATGATGACAAAGACATTAAGAACAAGCCCAATAATGCAACAATACCAAAAGCTCTTTTCTCCATTTCTAAATTTTACGGTTAATTTTAACGCCTACTCTTAGTTAGAATTATGATTCCTTTTGAATTTTGTGCAAATATAGCAATAAAATTGCATACTCAGCAAATCTATTCAACATTTTGATAATCACCCTCCTTGTTTTTAACACCCATTAACAGCAAACAGACAAACACAAGGAACATTCAGCAAACCAACACGCACGCATCAAGATATAGCGTTCAGTCGCTATAAAGCCTATGATCCTCCCTTCTTCCTCCCAACAAAGTCCGATGATAATACCATTATAATACCATTATATTACCATAATAATACCATAATATTACCATTAACTATGGTATTTTAATGGTATCTTA
>NZ_JBGUWC010000124.1:0-2456 GCF_045220775.1 Methanobrevibacter sp. | reverse complement strand
GGTTATATTGTAGTAGATACATGGGCTGACCGGAATAGGGAAGATAAATATGAATACTTAATTATACCTGACCGTATGGGAGGTCTTACCTGTAGAGAAGAGGAAGATCCTAAACGTTACAATATGAAAGACCTCGTGGCTAAATTAAATGAGTATAATTATAAATTAAATGGTGATTATACTGAAGGTGCCGCTAACATGGTATTATTATTGGAAAATAAAGTATATCCTCAACTTGAACAATTAATCACTGAAAAAATAAACCATATGACTCCACATTCTACTGAAAGAGTTAAAGTAAACTTTGTAGACTTGGATTTCAACACTAGTAAGTTTGATAAATATGAAATAAAATGTGATATAATCCGGAGTGATGAATCAGGTTATGCCCAACCATGCTTGGAAGACCACCTTAAAAGTTTAGACCAGTACACAATTACCAGATGCCTGATTGCGCTTAATCAGTATTTAGATAAGTGTAAAAATGAATCTGAAAAATTATTATTGTTAGGTTTACGGGCTGAATTAATGACAATGGGAGGATAGATTATGCCACTTTTAAATCCACAAAGTTACAGTAAAACTTACAAAATAGATGAAATAGACTCAATTACTTTTAAGGGAATACAAGGAATTACCAGTCATCCCAGAGAAAATGTTTGGATGAATCCTATTATACTCATTCATACAAAAGAAGAAAAAGAAAAAGAATCTGATTGGGAGAAGGTCACAGAATATATTGAACATAAAAAATCCACTGACCTGTATTTTATTAGAAAGAAAATGGAGGATGGATTATCACACCCATATGGTACATATCGTACATTAGAAGAAGCCGAAGCTATGGTGGAATTACTAGAAAAACATGATTGGGATAAGGATGTGTGCTTATTCATACAAGAAGATGAGGAGTAAAAATGTTATTTTCTAAAAGGGAATTAAACCAGTGTAATCATTGCCAACATGCTGACTGGGAATACGGTTGTAATGTATTATACGGTTGGTATGTTTGCAAATTAAAAAATTATACTAAATCCGACCAAGAATGTGGTAGCTTCGAACACTTCAATGGAATACTAATAAGAAAACAATGGTTAAAATAGAGGAGGATAAAAATAATGGGATTGGAAATAAAGACAAGTGATAATGAAAAAAGTTTCCGTATTGGATATTTTGGATTTAGTTTTATTCGACGATTTTTCTTATTACATTATGGAACTGAAGTACATGATGAATACATGGTAATGTTAAGGAACTTAACATTCGACCCAGAGGGAGTATTCTTTTTTAGTGAAAAATTTTATGAAAAGATTGGTGATTTAAGTATACTTATAGATCACAGTGACTGTGATGGTGAATTAACTTCAGAAGAATGCAGGAAATTAAAACCTTGTTTATTCGTTGATGAGGATATGATAATAAAATCTTTACCTGATTTCAATAAACCCGAAAAATATTTCCCTTTAATGTATGAATTCATTGAGTTAATATCTTATTGTGCTGATAATCCTGAAGTTAAATTAATATTCACATAAAAAAAAGTGAGGGGATGATTCATTTATGGTGTATGGTGAAATAGAAAAAATCATGATAGATGAAAAGGGACATGTAACTCCAAAAGGACATTTACTAATGAGTGCGGAAAGGATGATGAAATATTTAACCGACGAGAAATTATTCTTGGATAATATTGACTTCAGTATAAAATTATTAACCTATGCTCAGCTTATTCGTGATGAAAAATATACTGTGGATTTGCGCCGTAAATTCATGAACAATATTGAACGACAATTCTACCGTGACATCTACAAAAGAAAAGAATATACTGATGATGAAGAAGAATTCATGTCCGCAATGACAACACTCTTATTAGGCCGAGAATTCTATGAGGAATGTGGATTAACAGATGAGGATTTTGAGGAATCCCTGCGAAACTCCAATAATAAATATATTAAAGAGGTTATGGATAATGAATGTGATTAATAAAAAAACTGGTGAAGAAATAGAGGTTGCTGAAACATTAACACGTGAAGACATCGAGAAGATTATCCGTGAAGCAGTTGAAAAAACCATCGACGAGTCCATTAAGGAAATGACCTTGGAATTAATGACTATGCATAGTTTAAGTTTAGGAGAAGCACAACACATAGCTACAGGATTCCTACTATCAGGAGTTACTCCTAAAAGTGAGGAGTTCTACAAAAGAGCAGATAATATTAAAACAGCATGGGAGGTATAAAAAAATGACTAATAAATATCTCTACGAGAACACATACCAAGAACATATTCAACTACGAGGCGAACAATGCAGTATAATTAATTTGGAACAAGCAAGTAGGGAACTAAATTACTTACACAACTTAGTAACCTATCTGGAAGATTGTAATAATGAAATGTTCTGTGTAATACTCAAATGGATACACCATCATAAGAATAAGGAAAACGAAAAGCTATTA
>NZ_JBGUWC010000123.1:0-9509 GCF_045220775.1 Methanobrevibacter sp. | reverse complement strand
GTCTCGTTTCGATCCCAGTAGTGAAGTCCTTTTGTGTTTTGTTTGTGTACTATGGTTTTCTATGGGAATTTCATTTCGCTGCAAGCTTTCTATTACAATTATTATTTACTTATTTTTAACTGTTTTTTTTTCTATTGCTTAATACCCGTATTGCATAATTTCAGGTGATTTTTTTGAATATAAAAGTATTAGATACTACCCTTAGAGATGGAGAACAGACTCCTGGAGTTTCTTTAACTCCTTTAGAAAAGTTAAGGATTGCAACAAAGTTGGATGAAATAGGTGTTGATTATATAGAAGCCGGCTCTGCAATTACTTCTGAAGGTGAAAGAGAATCCATTAAAGGAATTACACAGCAAGGATTTGGTGCTGAGATTTTAAGTTTTTCAAGACCATTGACTATTGATATTGATTATTGCCTTGATTGTGATGTTGATGGAGTCAATCTTGTTGTTCCAACATCAGACTTGCATGTTTTTGATAAATTAAAAAAATCCCGTGAAGAATTAATTGAGATGTCTAATAATGCGGTTGACTACTGTAAGGATCATGGTTTGATTGTTGAACTTTCTGCCGAAGATGCTTCCAGAAGCGATGTTGATTTTTTGAAGTCAGTATATACCAATGCAATTGACCATGGTGCAGATAGGATTTGCGTATGCGATACTGTGGGTATTTTAACACCAGACACTTCATTTGAGTTATTTGACAAATTAAATGATATTGAGGTTCCTATAGCATGCCATTGTCACAATGATTTTGGCCTTGCCGTTGCCAATACATTATCTGCCATAAAAGGAGGATCATCTGAAATCCACACCACCATTAACGGTATAGGTGAGAGGGCTGGAAACACTTCCTTTGAAGAATGTGTCGTCAGCATTGACAGATTGCTTCCTCAATTTTCAACCAATATCAAAATCAATGAAATTTATGATGTTTCCAAGTTGGTTGCAAGGACCACTGGTGTTTATATTCAACCTAACAAAGCGATTGTAGGTGAAAATGCTTTTGCCCATGAATCAGGAATCCATTCTGATGGCATCATTAAAAATTCCGCAACCTATGAGGCAATGACTCCAGAGCTTGTCGGACGCAAACGCAAATTTGTAATTGGAAAGCATATGGGAACTCATGGTTTGGACAGCAGACTTAAGGAATTGGGCTTGAATGTTGATAAGGATCAACTTCAGCAAATCTGCAATGACATCAAGGACCTGGCTGATAAGGGTAAAACAGTCACTGATGTGGATTTGCAGGCAATCGCAGATAACGTTTTGGAAATCAACCATGAAGATAGAATCAAGCTTGATGAGGTAACAATAGTGTCCGGAAACAAGGTCATGCCGACAGCATCAGTTAAGGTTACCATTGATGATGAGGAAATTCTCAATGCAGGTGTGGGTGTAGGTCCGGTTGATGCCGCAATCAATGCACTCAAGACTTTGGAGATTTTCAGTGATGTTGACTTGATCGAGTATCACGTAGATGCTATCACTGGCGGTACCGATGCATTCATTGATGTAATCATAAAATTGCAGCAAGGTGACAAGATGGTATCTGCCAGAGGTACTGAACCTGACATTATCAATGCAAGTGTGAAGGCATACATTGCTGGAGTTAATAGACTTTTGCGTGATTAGGTGTTAACATGTACATGAGTAATGTTCAAATATTGGGTTTTAAAGGTACAATTGATTCTCTTGAAGAAACGCTTAATTTAATTAATAGTATCAGAAAAGATGATGAAATAATTCAACTTTTCAATGCGGATGCTATAGTTTCCAAAAATCATATTATTCATGGTGTGAATCAGGCATTTTTGGCATTTGGCCGTGGTGAAAATTTGGCAAATGACATCAGTGTTGAATTTGTCTTGAGATGTTCAGCACAAAGGCAAATTTCAAAGGCATTCAAAATCCTGGGTCTCAAGGAAGGTGAGATGAATTTGTGTGCAGTGCTAATCAACTGCGGTGATTACACAGATGAGCTGTCATCAATATTTACACCTGATGATAGTGTGTTGATACCTGATGAGGAAAATTTAAAAAAAATATATAAAATCAGGGATGTTGAGTTAATGAACATGTCAATTGAAGAAATAATAATTGATAGGATAACAAAGCTCACTGTAAATTATTAATTTTCAACTCTTCAATTATTCTATCCAAATTCTCTTTTTTAAGACAGCCGTAATCAAGATTTTTGACTTCGATTGCAATCGCTTTTGATTTGACACGATTATAGTTAGGGCATGTTGTAATGAATCCGCTTTTATCGGTTGTCAGGTTTTGCTTTAAATTCCAGCTTATATCTTTTGCATCTTCATGTGGAATAATTACATTGACGCCTCTTTTATCTGGGTGCAATGAGTTGGTTAGGTGTTTTTTTAGATACTCTGTTGCATTTATTGTAGCTTCGAGATTTTCCTTTACATTATCTATTTCACAGTCTATACCGCTGCATGTAATTTGGGATGCTTTGCTTAATTTTTGAGGCAGTGCTGATTTTTTGAATATTTCATCATCATCAGCTGAAATGAATCCGCCGCTTCCGACATTAATCATTTTCGGTGAACCGGTTGATGCAAGAATGATGTCTGAGTAGTTTCCATTTCCCAAGAGGTTTTTGCTATCTCCAATTCCTGCAGATGCATCCTCAATTGTTGTGATTCCGTTATTTTTACAGTATTTTGAAATGGATTTGGTATCCTGCTCTGCTGCATATCCTGCAAAGCTTGTAAAAATCAAAGCGGAATTATCATTGATTTCCAGATTGTCCATTTCCTTTGGATTAATCAGGCCAAAGTCAGTCTTTAATGTGATAATATTTTTGTTTAGGAATTTAGCGATTTGCTTAAATCCGTGCCAGCCCCCTTGATCAGGAACGATAATGTCACCTTCAATTGCTGATAGGGCAATGAAAATGGAATTGTTGCCACTGGATGTAATTTTAACCTCTTCATGATGAGTCAAGTCTTTAATCTTATCAATAGCGCTCTTTTCATAGTCTATATCGCTGCCTAAGGCAACTTCTGACATTATTTTTCTTGTTTTATTTGATGGGGTTTTAAACTTAAACATTTTTTTCACTTTTAAAGTACATGTCCAAAGTGGTCTGCTTTGTGTGAAGCATTTCATTTAACAGTGTTCCTTGCTTTACATATCTGCTAATCGGTATTTTTAGCTTTGTTCCTGCATATTCCAGACAATTCTCTAGAGTTTCAAACTCCAGATATGGCCTCATCATGGCCTCTTTGATGTTTTCCCTAACATTGAATACGCCTAAAGGAACATATCCGTCATAGGCTTCCCTTAAGATTATCAATCCAGACTGCTTTTTGATTTGCATCAGGTAATCAAGAACTGCCATTTTAGCAGTATAATAGCATCCGCCGACTCTTGAATATTCCTTTTTGCCGCCGTTTGTTTCATAATCTGAAAATATCAGCTCTTCATTTCTCATCAGCTTGATGAATGCCTCATACCATTCATATTGCCATTCGGTAGGTGTTAAGATGATTATATAATAATTGTTTAAAGCTCCAAATTCGAATACCCTGTAAGTGTCCAATCTTTCGAATTTCCTCACTTCCTTTAGAAACTCGTCTGCAAGTGTTGAATCACATGCTGTAATTGACCAGCGTGTCGGAACGAGTCTCCTTTTGTTTTTGGTTCCTATAGCACCAACTGAAAATGCCTTTTGCATTGCAGTGAATGGAACGTCCTTGTTGTGAAGATTGACAACAGCATCAACTGCCTTCAGGTCAGTATCATAGAATGTCTTTTCAAGCTGCCTGTCCCATTTGACCGCATCTATGTCGAACTTTTCAATGACTGCGCTTGGACCGTGTGGGGTGCTGTCTTCGGTAAGCATAGATCCTGTTGGTCTTCTGCCGAAAGTCGCTTCGCTGTCGATTGATTTGGATGCAAGTGAAATGTCCTGAAGCTTTTCGACAAATGGATTTTCCAAATCATCGATTTTTATCAGCTGCTTTCCTCTCACCAGACCCATCCTGTAGTTAATGATTTCCTCTTGGGTCTTGTTCTGGCCAATCCAGTCTTCGGGAGAGTCCATGATGTGGGTATCTCCCATCTGGGTACTCATCATCGGTCCGGCATACACTTTAGGATAGGACCATCTTCCGATAAATACTGATGGTGGGGTTGTTCCTTCAAGGTTTTTCCCGACTTTAACAGACTTCATCTGAATCTGTTCTGTCAGTTTGGCTAAATAAGCATTTTTAGTGGTTTTCATGATTTTCTAAAAAAAGTAAAGGTAAATACTATTAATTAAAATAGTATTTAGCAGAATTCAATGGTTGCAGGTGGTTTGTCACTGATTGAGAGTGCAACATGGGTAACTTCAGAAATTTCGGAAGTGATTCTTTTTGATATTGTGTGAATCAATTCCCATGGAAGTTCAGTAATTGAAGCAGTCATTGCATCAATTGAGTTTACAACTCTGACTACAACAAGGTATCCGAAGTCCCTTTGGTCTCCTTTGACACCGGTTGCTTTAGTATTGGTCAAGACTGCAAAGTATTGCCATACTTCTTCATTAAGTCCTGCAGCTTCGATTTCATCGCAAACGATTTTGTTTGCTTTTCTGCAAATTTCAACATTTTCTCTGGTAAGCGCTCCAACAACACGTACTCCAAGACCAGGGCCTGGGAAAGGCTGTCTGTACACGGTTGTTTTCGGTAAATCTAATTCATCACCGACTTCTCTTACTTCATCCTTGTACAGGTCACGGATTGGTTCGCAAAGTTCCAGTTCCATTCCGCTTGGAAGAGCAATGTTGTGGTGGGATTTGATTTCTCCTTCGGTTTCAATCCAGTCAGGAGCGATTGTTCCTTGAACAAGGAATTTTGCATCGGCTTTGATTGCTTCCCTTTCAAATACATCAATGAATACCTTTCCGATGATTTTCCTTTTTTCTTCAGGATCTTCAACGCCAGCAAGGGCATCCATGAACTCGTCGGAAGCGTCTACAAACTTGAAGTTTAACCTGTCTTTGAAGGTATTGGTTACCTGTTCGACTTCTCCTTCTCTTAAAAGACCATGGTCTACAAATACTGCAGTCAAATTATCGCCGATTGCTTCCTGAACGAGAACAGAACATACTGAACTGTCCACTCCTCCGGACAATGCGATAATCGCTTTTTCATCACCGATTTGGTCTTTGATTTTTTGGATTGCATCTTCAATAAATTCTTTTGGGCCTAACATTTTATTCCTCATTGTCTTCCTCATAATCTTCAATGATTTGTTTGATCATGGCTTCAAGGCCATTGTCATTTCCGGATTCAATGGCTTCGAATATGTCATCGTATTTAATGAATTTTTCTATTTTCACAGATTTTTCACCAATTCCGGATATTCTAAATCCGTATTCCTCATCTCCGATTGGGATGTTTACGAATTGTCTTTTCAAACCGGCCTTGTTTTCAACAGCTTTGTTTTTTAAGTCTTCAGCATTATCAATCATTGTTACACCTTTCTTGACAGATTTTATAAAAGTTTTCAAAAATAATTGATCCCTTTGGAGTATGGTGCACTTCAGGGTGGAACTGGATTCCATATATGTCCTTGTCCTTGTGCTTGAAGGATTCAACGTCACACAAATCAGAACTTGCTAAAATCTCAAATTCCTCAGGAATTGTCTTGACTTCATCCTTATGTGATGACCAGACATCCATTTCAGGACCTATCTGATTAAATAAATTTTCATCATTATTAATGTTTATTTTAACTTGAGCATAACTTTCGGTTTCAGAAGTGCTGACTTCCCCACCATAGGCTTTAGCAATCAACTGATGGCCAAGACAGATTCCCAAAATCGGAATGTCAAAGTGCTTGATGTATTCCTCGCTGTTCCCGGCACCTTCAATGGAAGGTCCTCCACCTAAAATCAACCCGATTGGGCTTTTGGCTTCAATCTCTTCGATTGTATGTGTGTTTGAAACCAATTCAGATGGAATGTTCAAGTATTGCAAGCTTCTCTGAATTCTGTGGTTGTATTGTCCTTTATTGTTAATCACTAAAATTGTCATTGTATGCTCCATTAAAATATAATGATATTATTTTTGGTTTTTATAATTATTATATGTTATTATAAAAAAAGTTAAAAAAAATCTCTTAAAGTTTATATATTACATGCTATAAATTAATGTTACATGGAACTTAGAGATTTAGTGTTAATTATAGTTGCTATCTTGATAGCAGTAGTAGTGCTTAGAATATTCTTCTGGCTTTTGCCGGTCTTTATAGTGCTAGTTATAGCATTCTTCATCTATGTCTACTTGCAGGAACGCTATTAACTAATTCTGCAGGTCTGTGAATGCGGAAGTTGCAGCGACTGCACCTTCTCCACAGGCAACAACCCACTGCTTCAAACCAACGCAAACATCACCAACAGCATAGACAAACTCGACATTGGTTTTCTGATTCTTGTCTGTGATGATATGTCCTGATTCGTCCAGTTCTACTTCTAGCTGTTTTGCCAGTTCAGTGTGTGGAATGTAGCCGATGCTGACAAAAACTCCGTTTGTTGGGACTTCTGTTAGCTCTCCTGTTTTTGTGTCTTTTAGGACGACTGATTCGACTAGCATGTTTCCTTTTATTTCTTCTACGGTTTTGTTGAGGAGAGTGTTGATTTCAGCTTGTTTAATCATTTCCTGCAGGTGCTTTTGGGCTCTGAATTCGTCCCTTCTGTGGATTATGGTTACGTTTGCTCCGAGGTTTTTGAGGTATAGTGCTTCTTGAAGGGCACTGTTTCCGCCGCCGACCATTACAATGTCACGGCCTGCAAAGAAAAATCCGTCACAGGTTGCACAGTAGCTGACTCCTTTTCCCTTGAACTCCTCTTCACCTTTGACGTTCAGGGGGCTGTGTGAGCTTCCGGTTGCAAGGATTATTGATTTTGCTTTATATTCATCTTTATTTGTTTTGACTGTAAAGCGATATTCATCGTCTGTTTTTATGATTTCTGTAACCTCTTCCATTTCCTTCAAGTCGCAGTTTTTGATTGCTTGCGCTTTGGTTTTTTCTATTAATTCTAAACCTGAAATGTTGTCAAAACCAGGATAGTTTTCCATTGCAGGGACTTCACGGCCCAATCCTCCTGCGAGATCTCTGTCGATGATTAGGTTTTTAGTTCCTTGACGTCCTGCATAAATGCCTGCTGTAAGGCCCCCCGGGCCGGCTCCTATTATAATGATGTCATACTGTTCCATTTTAATCCTCAAAAAACTTTTAGTTAGGGTTATTTATGAACTTGAAATCATTTAAAAATTTTGCATTTGATTTTAGACACAAGTTATATTATCTCCGTGTGCCAGATATATTAATCGGATTAATGGTGATTAACATGACAAAACAGTGTTTCTACTGCAGTTATCCGAACAGTGATGATGCAACAAGATGCATCAGCTGCGGAATGGAACTGGATACCTACTGGGATAGCTCCGGCGACAGGCCAGTTCTTGTGGATGAACGCAAAAGGAAAAATCTTTAAATTTAAACAGGTGATATCATGAGAAGATTCAGGGAAGATGAAAACGAATTGCCTTATCTGGTTTATGAGACAAGAGAAAGCAGAAAAAGGAGTCATTCACAACAACCTCTTGATATAAGATTTGAGGATATTCCATTCAGCGAATTTCCATCATATGTGAATCGCTTATTATTGGCTCCCAATCATAAAAGCAATCTAATCAGCTCCGTTGATGTCAAGCCAAGGCAGTGTACTTTTTCCATTCGCCAAAGCGATGAGGGGGTTCAAATTAAATTTAAAGTTAAAAATCAATATCTTGAATCGAACATTACTGTTTTTTATAATCCTGCTTATTCCAGCTTCGAAAGGCAGTCATATGCCAATTACCATAATGGTCTTGAGGCATTGCCATGGTTTAAAAATGAGGTTGCAAGAGTTGAAAGGGAAATAGGTATGAAATTTTGGGAATGCGGTTCCGGCTTTGATTATAAATGCGGCGATGGAAAATTCCTATTGAAGGACAGTTATACTGTTATTGTTTTTTTCGGCGATGAAAGTGATACATCTGATTATTATGAATATAAAGTCGATTTTGAAAATAAAGAGCTTAAAATGTATCATCTAACGTCGTTTTCGGAATGGTTTTCGTATTATATATGATATATTAAATTTAGAAAAAGTTGTGTTTTCCGCTTGATAAGTCTTGGCCAGGAAGAGGCTAAAAAATTGGATTAATCCTGCCCATTTGAAATGCCAGGATTAGCATTGACGCTCATTTTATGTAAAACTATTTTTAAAAAAAGAGAAATTTAGGAATAATCTTCCTAAATCAATTTTTGAATTTCTTCACGTACAATCTTATTGACCATACCACCATCGGCTTTTCCTTTGAGCTGTTTCATGCACATTCCCATTAAAGGACCCATTGCGCCCATCTGGCGCTCTTTTACCATTGCTTCATTGTTTGCAACAATATCTGCAATGATTTTAGCAACATCATCTTCGCTAAGCATGGTCAAGTTGTTTTTCTCAGCAATTTCTTCAATTTCCATATCAGGATTTTTAATAGTTTCAACTGCTAATTTACGTACGCTATCCTTTGCAATTTTACCTTCAGCCAATAAAGTAAAGATGCCTTTGTAGTGGTCTAAGGTCAACACACTAACGTCAAAGCCTTCCCTTTTGATTTCTCTTAAATCATATGCAAGTAGTGACGCTACAGGTGTTGCATCCACATCAACGTCCGCTAAAATAGCTTCAAAGGTATCTGCAACTTGCCTTTTGACAAGCTGTGTTGCCAGATCTTCACTTAAATTGTATTCTTCGATGATTCTGGCTTGTTTAACGTCAGGCAATTCAGGTAAATTACTTGCGATAGGTTCAATTCTGTCAGGAGTGATTTTGAATAGTGGAATGTCGGTTTCAAGATACATCCTGTTTGCAGTCGGAAGAGGTCTCATGTATTCGGTGTTTCCGTCATCCAATGCCTTACGGGTTTCTTCAACAACACCTTCCAAACCTAATGAAGCTCTTCTTTTAACCTCTTCAAGTGCAGAAATTGCTACATCCTCATCATGAGCTACAATAATGAATGCGTCATCTTCGCCGATGTTTAAAAATTCGTTGACTTTATCAACTTCCTCTTGGGTAATTCCGTAAGCAGGAAGTTCATCTGAGTGGAAAATTCCTGAAACTCCACGTTTTTTGGCATAGCTTGCAATTTCAGTTCCGAATCTTCTTCCAGGTTGCACTTCACGGCCAATCAAGCCATCGAAACCTTTCAAGACAACCGCTTTAATGGTTTGGGCAGATTTTAAAATCTTGGATTCAGTATCAACAAACAATTCATCTAAAGTATGAATTTCTTCCAAGACTTCAGCATTTCTTTCGTTTAACTGGTTTTTAATGTCAATCAATGCCAATTGCCTTTCAACTTCACGGTTTACGATTTCAGCCATCAAATCCAAGTCCTGAACACCTTTGATTTCCACACGTGCACCTTCGGCAATGGA
>NZ_JBGUWC010000122.1:0-1812 GCF_045220775.1 Methanobrevibacter sp. | reverse complement strand
CATATTGATACCATTATACCTCAATCATTCTCGATATGAAAGTATGAAATTAACTTTTTGCTAAATGTTTTTAGTTGAGAGTATAACTTTTCAACATTTGTAGTTGCAGGTATAACGGTATCAGTAAGACTATCCGAACTATCTGTATTTCTACTTGCTTTTGGATCAGAACAAATAGCAAATACTCTGTAATCATATTTTGACTGTGCTGTCCACTCAAGCAAGGTTTGATTTAATAATGAAATAGATGGTACTAAAAATAAAACATTACCCGTTCCATTCGTAATAGCTTCTGCTATTTTTAACGCTGTAAAGGTTTTTCCCGTACCACAAGCCATTATCAGCTTTCCACGATCATAGATTTTTAATCCTTCGGTAACATTAAAAATAGCTTCTAATTGATGAGGACGTTCTTTCTTTTTAGTAGCTAATTGCATATCGTCAATTCTTTCAAGAGTAAAACTATCCCAATCAATTCCTGAATCTTTGAGATCCTGAAGACGAATACGAGTTATGGCAGGGGATTGTCCAATAATTGTTTCCTCTGCATTAGATGTCCACTTATCTGTTGTAGATATAATAAGTCTTTCGGAATATCTATGGACTACTCCATTCACCATAAAAGATTTTCCAGAAGCAGATATAAATGTATCCAAGTCAGGTTTAGATACATAATTATTCACATCATAAAACTTACACTGTATAGCAGTATATTCGTCATAACCTTTCCTTTTGGCTACTAAATCTATACCTATATCATTTGTATTTCTATATGGAAACTCACTCCACAACCATATTTCATCATATATTTCCGAGTACAAAGGACTAATGGATAAATACTTCTTTATCAGTCTTTCAAACTTCGTACCCTTTTCTCTTTTGCTATCAGAAGTCGAACTTAAATCAAATAAAAGTTGCTCAAAACTATCTAATTTTTGCACCACATACACAGCTCCTTTCGTAGTATTACACTTTGCCTATCCAATTCAATGTCGGTGTTTTAACTTTCTACGTTTTTGCAAGTGGGACACCGTGTCCCACTTATCCCTTGAAATTATGCTTTCTCATATCTTCTTCAATAAGGTTTTTCAGCAATTCTGTAACACTTATACCTCTTTCAGCCGCATAGTCTTTCCAACGGTCTTTTGTTCCCAACGGCAGATTAAGATGTAAGATTTCACGGCTTGTAGCTAAATATTTCATAGTTTTCTTTTTTGATTTTTCATCGTACATATCACGTTCACCTCAAAAATATTTGATATATACATTATAATCGAAAATAAAGTGACAATCAACTGTAATATTGCACAAGCACACAAGCAAAAATCGTATAGCACTCTATACGATTACAAGGCGTGAATAATGGTATTTTTTTCGCTGATTTATTGACAAATCGTATTCAAGGTGGTATAATATCAGAGTAAATTGAATTAAGTAAACACCAAAAGCCCATCGCCTATCTCTCACAACAGGCGACAGGCTCACTCGTAAAGGTAACCAAATACCGATAACGAATTTACTGATGTCTTGTCAGGCTTTTTCAAGCCTTTTAAGAATATACGTTCAAGTTCTATGTTGCTGTACCTTTGCGAACATAGGGCTTGATTTTTTTGCAATTTTATTTGCTTTTATGTCAAAGTATAGTGTATAATAACTATAATCTGACATAAGAGCAAACACAGAGGTTTTTCAAGGCACTTTTGTGTCTTGCTCTTAACTGAAAATTGAATAGATAACACAAGCGAAAATACAAAGGTTGAGTAGGGTAATAGTTGCACCCGATAGGGTGTCGGTTCATTACCGTGCGACAAT
>NZ_JBGUWC010000121.1:0-76159 GCF_045220775.1 Methanobrevibacter sp. | reverse complement strand
ATACATCATCCTACATGGATGAAGATAAAAAGCAAATTATCAAAGAGTCCAATTATACCTATAGGGATGCTCTTGAAGTTTCAGCTTTTCTCATTGAAACAGGAAGGTTCGAAAGATTCTATAAAGAAATGCAGATTGCAGACCTTCAAAAAGAACTTGAAGAAATGGGTGATGAATAAGACTTCAAAACCTGCCCCCGTATATGGCTCTAAAAAAACTATTTTTGATTGTAAAAGGTAATAATAAAATTTATTATTACTTTTATATTTTTTACATAATAAAATTTTATATATAAAACATAATAAATATATGTATTATGTTATTAGAAAAGACAAACATCAGCGCAAGAGTGGACATCACACTCAAGAAAATTGTAGAAGATTCAGCATTCACCCACAAGGACGCATACGAACTTGGAGCAAAACTCATAGCTATGGGAAATGCAGAAGACACATTATTGCTGATAAATACCAACCCTGATTATGAAAAAATAATAAAACAGACAGAATACAGACTGATTGAAGCAAGAAAAGAAGAACTTGAAAGGGAACTGAAAGATTTATAGGGAGCCGTCACCATGGGCAGAGGAAACTCAGATATCATATACTTTTTGGAACAGCACGAACAGGAGATAATAAACTGCTGTCGAAAGGGAATGAGCAACAACGAAGTCAGGGAACTTCTAAAAACAAAATACGAAAGAGATGTTGCAGACAGCACCTACAGGAAATTCAAGGCAAAATTAAATCTGACAAAAAATGATTTTCTAGAAACAATGCTTGATGAAATAATAGCTATGAAGACATCCGGAGCAACAGATGCGAGTGTGAGAAGATGGCTTGCTGAAGAACATGAATTTGAAGTAAGCAGAGCATCATTTTCAAGGTTCAAAAAGAAATATCAATTAACAGATAAGGATAAAGATTCAAGAGCAAGAGACAAGCAGGCTCTAACAAATAGAGCTATTGCACAAAAGCAGATTACAGATAATAATGTTTATGAGGACAATATCGACATGGCCATTGATACTATACTTCAGCAGCAGGTCACAGACATCAAGACAGGACTTGAAAACTTGGATAAAATAACTAAAAATGCTGTTGGCATTGAAATTGACTTTGAAAAGCTGGAGCGTGAAGTAAGATATCATGCAAATGAAAAAAGCCTTGGAAGATATTTACTGGATTTGGAGGAATTAAAAATAAGATATTTGGAGTTATCAGTTAAAGCATTTGAAGCTAAAAATAAACTTTTCAAGGATGAAATGGACAGGCTGTTCAAAAACAGAGTTCTTGAACTTGAAGATAAAAGAATTGAAATGTCTCAAAAAGATATTATGAATGAAATAGAGGTTCTGGCAAAACAGATTGATGATAATAATGTATGATGAAAACGGGAAATTCTATTTGGACGGGAAAGACAAAGCTATTCTTCAGAAATGCGTATATGAAAATCCATACATACCATTTACTCCATTTCCAAAGCAGGCTGAGATGATACTGGCAACAGAAAAGGAAGTGTTAATCGGAGGTGCAGCAGGAGGAAGTAAATCAACAAGTCTCTTAATGAGGGCACTGTTTTACGTTGAAGATGATGTCAATGAATATCATGCGTTAATCTTGAGACGTACATTATCTGACCTGAAGCGTAAAGGAGCTTTGATTCATAAGGCCAGTCAATGGTTAAACAGAAAGGAAATTCAAAATAATCCAGCTATCCGGCCAAAGTGGGATGGAACCGAACACTCATGGACATTTCCCAATGGCAATTCACTAACTTTTGGATATTTAAGAAACATTAATGACCTTGATACTTATCAGGGTTCTGAATATCAGTTCATTGGCATTGACGAATTAACACAACTGGAAAGATTCAAATACATTTACATGCGCTCCAGAGTAAGGAAAACAAAAGACAACAAGCTTCCGACACAGCTGATGTGTTCAAGCAATCCTGGTAAACGTGGAAACAAATGGGTTCGTGAAAGATTCATCGAAAAGATAGATGAAGACATACAGGATAAGTCACAAATAAGGTTTATCAGCTCCAGCTATCTGGACAATATCTATCTGGACAGAAAGGACTATGAAGAATACTTGATGGGATTGGATAGAGTAACCCGTGAACAATTAATGAACGGTAACTGGTATGCAACTATCAAAGGCCAGCTTTTCGATGAGTCAGATTTCCACCTGATTTCCAATAGCGACTTTTTGAAAATACCAATCATAAGGATCATCAGGTACTGGGATCTTGCAGCAACTGAAGTCTTAAACGATGACAAATTGAAAGGCAGTGATCCGGATTATACAGCAGGAGTATTGTTGGCTAAAGATATTAACGGCAATATCTACATTGTGGACTCATACGAGTTTCAATTGGAATCAAGAAACCTGATAAATGAAATTATCAATACTGCAGCACGTGACAAATCAGACGTGCAGTACATAGAACTTGATGGTTCTACAGGAAAGAACTTCGGATTGTTAATCATTGATGAATTAAACAGAAGAGGATTCACAACAGGCACTGGAAACTCAAGAGAAAACAAAGTTGACAGAGCAAGAAGAGTTTCAGCAGATATTCAAAAGAATGGAATATATTTAGTTGGCAAGGATAGGACAGGGTTCACAAAAAAGTGGGCTATGGAATTTCTGGAAAAAATTACAGCATATCCCAATGAGGCCATTCACGATGACTGCGTTGTGGCATTCACTGGAGGATATGAAAAAATAGCTAATGAAAAACAGCCTAAAAGAGTGGATGTGGATAGGTGGTATTCTACATGATTTAACTTGTTTTTTAGGTTATATCTAAATGTAATTCAATTTTATAAAAGTTCAAAATTAGATTTTTATGAGGTATTGAAAAAATATAAAAAGAAAAGCATTCACAAGAGTGAATACTTTGATTAACATTTCAATTTTATTGTATTCTCTTGTATGGGTATGAATTTTTAATATATCTGTGATGATATTCTCCTTTGGATGAAGCGAGCATTAAACCATTGTATACATATTGTGGAACATGGTAATATTCGTAGATGTGTCCATAATGGAACTGAATTGTTAATGTTTCACTCATAGGATTATATCCTACAGACCTTAAGTTGCTTGAATTTACGGGTTTCATATCTCTTTCCATTTGAATCATCCTCTTCTATTATATCTCATTTCTAATAGTTTAATCATATTTTCTATTGCTTTTTCACTTGATTCAGTAATTTTTGTTGTATTGTTGGTATAATGATGTTCAATTTTATCAAGTTGTATTGCAATAACATGATCTAATATTTCGGCTGTTCCCATTTCATTTCCGGATTCTGATATTTTTATTACTAAACTTTTATCTAATTTCATGGATATCACTTTCTTCATTTTAATTTTATTTGGTAGCAAAAATTGATAATAATATTTTTTTTACTGTTGAATATTATCTAATTCATTGTGTTTTTGAGAATATTATAATTTTTCATGTCTTGTTCATGTCTTTTTAATTTGCTTTTGGTCTTGTTAAAATTGTTGTTTAATTTTTTCAGTCTTTATTATATCACCTTCATTTTCCTAATTCTAATTGAAACATATTCCATTAGTTCTTTTAGTTTTAAATGTCATATTTTTCAATTGAATTTATTTTTTTTATTTTGAAGCTCCAGTATATTGTTAACAATAAGTTCAATAAAAAAGTGTTATAAACGATGTATGTCTTCTAACACCTTACTAATGACTATTATAATGTTATAATACATCATATATAAATGTATTGTTAAAAATAAGAATGTATATTTCTTTATTTTAAAATTAAAGAGTATACCATTTAGTTTATGATGGTACACTAAATATGATGAAAAAACTGTATTGGTGTACTAATTGTTATAAAAAAGTATACCATTAACTAAAAAATAGTATACTATAATTAAAAGAATAGTATGTTGAAAAAACTAAAACTAAATCTACATGAAAAAATAGTGAATTTAATATTGAAATATGATTAAAATAGTTCTAATAAAACAACCATATAAAAAGAAAAAGTAAAAATAAGAATGGCAAAATGATAATAAATTGGAGCTATGCTTTTTCATTAAAAAAATAATTTTTAAATAAAACAGAAATTTCTTCTTCATTAAGAAAGCCATTGACCAATTTATTGAAATCTAAAGAATATTCATTTAAAATTATCTTCATGAAAAACAAATTAAATTCATAATTCTCCCCAAGTTTAAAAGTATCAATATAAACTTCCAAATCAGTTTTAGAAATGCCTATTTCTTCTTCAATTTTATTGACTTCTTCTGTTGGAGCATTATTTAGGAATATTAACAATTGTTGAAGTTTAGAATAGAACCTAATTGGCACAAAACTATCAAAATTATAACAGTAATATTGCACGGTATTAAATCCAATTTTAGAGAATTTTATTACTAGCTCATTAGGAATTTCATTAACTGAATCTTTATCATTAAGAACTTCTTTATTCTCCGAATAAAAATCGACAGCTTCTTTTAAATCTTTTTTAAAGCTATTGGCAACTTTTTTTAAATTTAAAATTAATTCTTTATCTTTTTCAATATCTAAATAATTAGTTAAATCTTCAGGTTTTAAAATACTGATAATTAATTCAGCTTCATCAGTATGGAATTCATTATAATCAAATACTAAATATTTGGATTCTAAACTGTTATCTTCTGAAAGTTGAATAGCTGAAAAAACTATTCCTTTATGTTGGTAGGGTCTTTCATAATAATAAGAAATAGAATCAAAGAAACCTTTTTCTAAATTATCTAAATTATTGGGGACTCGTTTAACTATAAAAACATTATCTAAATCAGTAGGTTTTTTATTTGAACATTTAACGGAACCTTTTTCAAGTAATTCTTTAGAATTAAAATATAAAGGATTTTTTAATGATATATAATCATTAGTTAGAACAGTATGTTGAAAATAATTAGTTACAACTCTATTGAAAAATGTTGCTTTGGTAAGTTTAGGTTCTTTAGCAGTTTTAGTTGAATTAACTAATTTAATATAATATTCTACTTGTTCCATTAATGAAGGTTTAAATTTAATTGTAAAAGATTCATTTTTTTCTTTATTCATTTTTTAACACTTCCTTTAACAAATCAGTAGGTTTAATTAACTTCCTGTTCTTAATTACAAACGTTTTCATTCCTTTAAGTTCATTTTCAGGATTATAAGAACCAGTTTCAATTAAATAATTTTTCATGGCTACTTTATCTTCATAAGGTTCAATAACTTCCATAGAACTAAAAACATAAACATAATTTAAACAAATTTTTTCTGGGTCTTCAGGATCTAAACCTTTTTCAAATATCCATTTGTCATAATTTTTAAGTTCATCAATTATGGAATCATATACCTTTTTATGAGTGGATAAATCTATAATGTATGATAAATTATCTGTAAAAGTTATGTCTTCAATATTTAAAGTATTTTCAGCTTCATTATAATCAAATAAATAAATAGCATGAGTGACTAAAGTTTTCTCAGGGTTATCAGATAAAGCTTCAAAATTATGAAAAACATAAATTCCTTTATGTCTATTTGGGTTTTTTTTATAACAGAACTTATTGAATTCAGGTTCAAAAGTATCAAGATTATTTGGAATTTTATTAACTAAATAAATGTCTTCAGGTTCTATTTTATGATTACTTAAAACACTTCCTAAAGGATTTTCTAAAGTTGCTTTAATAATTTCATCTTCATATAGTATAGAATAATTGACAAAATAAAAAGGTTCTTCTAATTCTAAATAATCATTAGTTAGTAATGCATTATTAAAAAAATTACTTAATAATCTTTCAACTAATTCTACAGTTGAGGTGCCTGTTAATTTTTTATAAATTTTAGTTTTATCAACTAATTCTTGTTCTATAGCTCCTATTCTTACTTTAGCCATTGTAACTGCCCCTATTAAAAATAAATTTAGCTTTCAATATTATTATTAATTATTAATTTATTATTTGTTTCTTTTTGCTGATTAAATTTATTAAATAGAATCTATACTTATGCATTATACTTTTAATATTATCTCTTCTTCTAACAGTATTTTAATAAATATTGATTTGCTATATCTAATAATATGGTAAAAATTATTTTTAAATTTTTTAGAAAAATAGGCGGGCATAGTTTTTTTTATCAATATGTCTAATAATATGCTAGAACAATATAGGCAATGGAATTAATTTATATTTCAATCTTGATTTCTTTTTGTGTTTCATCTGATAGTTGCAATTTCCATTTCATGTTAATGATATTTAAGAGATTCACCTTTTAATAACTTTTTTCTATTTTTCCATATTAGCTGGCGCTGTCTTTTTCTTAATTCCTTGTATTCATAATACATCTGTGAAGTAACGTATCCATGCAGTCTTCTGAATTCATCTATTCTGACAATCTCTGATTGAACAATAGCTGATTCGCCTTCATGCCAACAATACCATGGATGATGGCAAGGGATATCACATTCTGAAGCCAGTCCTGTCTTGCAGTTGTTGCAGTAGTCAACAAACCATATTTCTTCCTCTCTTTGAGTCTTTTCCTTCTTGGCTTCGATTATCTGCTGTCTTATAGATTTCATTTACATCACTTCAATAATTTTATAAAAACCATAAAAACTATTGAGAACTTTTTGAAAAGTTTTTTTAAAAAACTACTCACAGTTCTCAAATGATAAAACGGACAGTTTTTATGGCTTTTTCATTATACATATTTTTATAAAAACTATTTTTTTCAGGGGGTATGTGGGAGAACTTTTTGAAAGTTTCCTCCCGTCCATTCCTGAAAATCATGGTTTTTTTAATTTTCCGATAGTAAAAATCACCATCAAACTCAATGAATAATTCTTGAATTTGCCTAAAAACAATTTTGAACAATTTTTGCGAAAAAACTTTTTGAAAAGTTTTTATGAGTTTTCATGGTTTTTCCACTTTCAGGTTTTTTAGGTTTTTTGAGTTTTCACGGTTTTTTTGGTTTTCCCATCCATGGTGGTTTTTTAATCGTGCTGTCAAAGTTCATAATACTTAACCCCTCAATAAACTTATCTTCCTTCATAATGTCTAAAACCCATTCGCCAATCTCATAGCTAATGATTTCATATATTGAATCATCCATGTGTTTTAAATCATAGTTGATGGATGCAACTTCACTTTTTGCCAGGTCATATACATTGGATCTGCCGGATTGGGTAGTTACCTGAAGAAATCCATGGTCTGCCAGTTCGTATATGTATTTTCTGACTGATGCCTTACTCAATTCAAGATTCTGGAGTGAGAAGTATTCATTGGTTGTAATTCCCATATCCAATACTTCCCTGTCCTTATTGATTCTCCAATCATCGATATTGTTCCTGATGTCATTTAAAACCTCAACCGCTTTTGGAGCAAGGTTTGCAGATATGCTTTCCTTGTATGGTTTAAGCAAGCTCATGAACTGCTGCACATCAGCAATATTTGTCAAAATTACTTTCTTGCCGTCAATCTCATGGATTTCATGGTTATAGTAATTCAGCGCAGTTATTGTTTTCAGTATGCCGTTGAACTTGTCAAAATCCCTTTTATAGAAAGCGGAGTTCTTCAGAAAGTTGATGACAAAGTAAACATAAGGGTTTATGATTACAATGTCTTCAAAGACTTCCTTCAGATGCAATAGCATGTACGGCACCAGTTCAGCTTCCCTTTCATATTTCTTTAGAATCTTATAGCTTTTGCCGTGCTTGAATTCCAGAGCAGTGTTTCTGCGATTGAAGATATCCTTATTGTCCATTCTTGGAGTAATGAATATGCTTCTACTCATTTCCTGCTCATCGAAATTATGATTAGGCACTGTAGTATAAGTTAAGCAAGGCCGTCCTTCAAGTTTCAAGTCCTTGACTTCCCATCCGCCTTCACCGTCAGGTATGCTCAACGGTTTGTTCAGAAAGCCGTCTGACTGCAGTTCCTTCATGAGGTTTTTGGACTCTTCCATAAACTCATGGTCATTATTTCCACCCATGTCACCGTAATTGACAATCTTGCCGTCATAGAAATACCTGTCTGTTTTGGCACGGTTGAACAGGGCAGCTTCAGTGATTTTCTTTTCATTGACAATGAACCTTTTCGGAATCAGTCTTAATGCAGTTTCCTGAATGTGGGACTTTCCGCTGCTGGCCTCACCCAGACATATTACAGATACTGGATTTCCCAGAACAACCTGTCCTGCATATACGGTGAATGCATACAATATATTGTTCCTCTCACCTGCAGTAAGCCATTCAATGACACTGCCGATATAAACCAAAGGACAGTGCAGTGACTGAAGTTTAGTGATAGCTTCCTTTAATTTGGTAGCATCTCTTTCCTGTTCTGCCTGAAGTTTGTCAGCTATTTCCTGTTCAATGACTGAAAGTTCATTTTCATAGTTGAGCTGCAATAGCTGTTTGACTTCTGAAAACTGACGGTTGATTATCTTTGGCTCTGCTTTGCCTTTCGGATCCATAATCTCTTTGTAGTGCTTTGCGACATTACTTTGAGAAGATAATGTAGCTGGAGATTTATTTAGATACTCTCCAATCTTATTACCAAACTTGTTTTTAAATACATATGTAACCTTATCAGGATTTTTAGGATTGATAATGAGGGTTATTGTATCTTTTGTGGGTAATTCAGCTACATTACTCATTGTTATTTGCTCCGTCTAGACCTGGACATCACGTACGATGAAACTGTAGTATACGTAGGTTCCGGATTTCTCTTTGACCTGAATTGTCATTTCAGACAATCTGTTAACAAACTCACGGTATTCGGCAAGGTCAACATTGCGGACAACATTGGATTTGCCGACTGAACCAGCATTTTCAAGTTCAAGAATTGAAGTCAAAAAGTCAAAGAGCACGCTTCCTTTGCGGATGTTTTTGTGAAGGTCTCCATCATTTTTGAGATTAACATTTATTTCAACGTATAGCTGTTCGTCATCCTTGAAGATAAAGAGTTTGAATCTGTTTACAGTTTTTTCTTCACCGTCATAGTCGAAAGTGTAGGAGGTAACTGAAGACATTTGTGGTCTTCCTGTGATTAGGGTTCCATCTTCAAAGTCTTTAAGTTCTGCTTTTTCATATCCTTCAGGGATTTCTACAATTTCTTCATAATCCAATTGTGTGCTTGTAAATATGCTTTGTCTATCATTACTCATTTTAACATCTCCTAAATAATATTAAAGAGGATTTAGGAATCATCTTCTTTTAAAAATTTTGACTGGTTTTGTGTAACCATTTTTTCAGCTGTCATTTCTTCAGCACTTACTTCTCCAGCTCCTATAAGTTCTGCAATAGCTCTGTTGGTTGCACGGGTTTTTGCAGTAGACATGATTGTGTGATCGGAAACTTTGTCTTTTCCTTTTTCACTTCTGGAGCATAGTGCATCTGATTCGACACTTCTGCCATTTGGAAGAGTTGCACGAACACAGTAGTAGGCTTCACGCACCCTTCCCATTTTGGTTCGCTCAAGGTCACGGTCAACTATTTCAGTATCCACGTTAAATGCACGGGATAGCTTCTGCCATGCGGATTTCTTTTTGAAGTGTCTTTTCACGCTGACATAGTTACCGTTTTCATCTTTCTCCTTGACTATGATTTCCTGATAGTCTGTTTCGTTCAACAGTCCTTTACAGAGTTTTTGATATGCGTCCCACTGTTCAATAGCTGTATCGACATCTGGAACATTATCAACAACTTTCATTACCTCATTTTCCTGAGGATTTTCTATAAGTTCAGCTTTTACCATATTATCACCTTAAATATTATTGGAGGAGTTTAGACTCCTCCGGTACTTGTTGCAATTCCAATCCATCCGATTATTATAGCAAATGCAATGCTTCCAATAAAAACCAATTTTGGATTAATCTTCATCGGTTCCGGTTTCGGGTATAATCTTGCTGGTTTAGGCATATTGACCAAGTCTCCTGATGCAGATTTCAATAATTAAATTCAAGTTAATTATTTTAGTTCTTCCGCCTTTTTTACGGATCACTACTGTTTTATTGTCAGGGAATTTCAGTTCATCTGATTTCAATGCTACAGATTGAGGATTTTCATTTGCAGATATGAAAGCGATGAAATGTTTATCATCAAGGTTTCTTTGCATTTCAAGAATTGTCTCCTGCATATCAGTCATCTCCTTTGGTTTTCCTAAATCCAACAATGAAAGCTTCTCCCCTTATGAATTTGATTAGGCCAATGTCACCTGCAGCAGCATAATGAATCAAGCCCAACAGCTTTGAATGTATCATTGTCTGGTAGGCCTTTTTACCGCCATCCACAAGCACAATACCATCATCGTCAATGTAGAGGATTTCCTGTTCCATATCACCTTTGGCAACCTTAATCTCGCCCTTGTGGGTGAGGATGCCGTGGTAGTTGTCATCGAACTGATTGTGAGGGGCTATCTCAGCCACCTGTCTTTTGAATGGTGAATAGCTATTCATGCAATTCACCTGAATCCTTGATATAAATTAATACTGCCCATATGTCATCCCATACGTCTCTTGGGACTAAAACATGAGGCACTCCATTCACGTCTTGCTCTAACATATTAGTCTCCTTTAATATTTTTGATTTCATTTCAACCTCTAAGCTATTGATCCAGTTTCAGTATCTTGATTCTGTACATCTCAAAGAATTCCCTTTCATTTCTTATGTTTTCTGTTTCAGTTATCTCATCAATAGCTTCTTCAAGTGCCTGGAAGTTATTTGTAATAATTACTTCACCCATCCGGGGTTTTATTATACTGCACATTTTTTTCATCTCCTTTTTTCCCATTGTATTACTGGGGTGTGCAAATTCAACGGTCTAAAACTCATCAGGGCCAGAAGTTTTTGAAAAACAAAAATAGTATTGGAGTAAAATCAACTTTCCATTATTTTCCCAATATTTAGAATAAAATAAGTTTTGCTTTGTTTAAATGTGAAAATATTTATATATTCCTTAAAATAAACTAGATATTGGGTTAAGTTTTGAAAAGTATTAATTTTTAACATGTTTGTCGACTTGCTAATCATTTTTATTTTTCTCACACTGACCCTTTAGGATTATATCAAAAATAATATTATAGCTCGTTGTTCAAATAACATTATTTTTTTATAATCCTTTTCTCATGATCTTTTTTTCATTGCTTTTCTCGATATTTTACCTCCATATGCTGACTGTTTACGCATTATAGGGGAAAGTTGTACGGGAGTGAAAAATTGCTTTCACTTCGTAAAATTGTTCCCATCACATAATGGCAATTATACTTATGTAAAAATGAATATATAAACATTTTGTTTTGTATTTTAGTAAATATTGTTTAAAAAATAGTTTAATTCAATATTGATTTGTTTATCCATAAAAATAAAACACCGATGTTTTTACAATTGGTGTTTAACAAAAAAAGTAAAGAATAGTGAAATGTATAAATTTCACTTTTCAGTTAATAGATTATTTGCCTGCCTCAGGCATACGTGATATGATACTGGCCACATCACTTTCAAGTTTATGTATCCTGTTCTGATACACTTCATTTTCTTTTTCCAATTGCATAAACTCAGGAGATTTGATGGTTAACTTTTTAACATCAGTATTTATTGTAATGGCGGGCAAATGTTTAATGTATTCATATTTCAAGTCTTCAGGATTTGTCATAAAGTAAACTGAATCTGTTGAATTTTTGGCTTTTCCCTGCAGATCGTTAACCTTATCCAGACTCATGCCGTCATTATAAAGAGCACTTGCATGAAATTTCCTCATCATGTGACTTCTGAATCTTCCGTAGTTTCCAACTCTTCCAAGATTAAGGGTATCATTTATTTTCTGATAGTGATAAGTCAGACGCCTTTCACTTATTTTAAAAAGCGGACTTTCATCTGTTAATTCATCTTCCCTGGTTAAGAGATATGCATTGATAGCCCTAACCGCTTCAGGACTGCAATATGTAATGTAATATTTGTTTGTTTTTCTCCTTAACAACCTGAATGTAGGAATAATATCACCGGCATCACTTAGATAATCAATTATATCATAAATGTCTCTTTTCCTGCGAGGAAGATATTCTGAAAGAGCATCAATATAATCTTTAATGGTCAGACCTAATGTTTCAGCTTTGGCACATCCGCTGGATGCAGAAAACAGAATTATTGCTTTCATTAAAGGCGGTGCTATTTTAAATGCTTCTCTGATTATCTCTTTGTCAGGTAAATCCTTGAAATATATTGGTTGAGATTTTTTCACGGATTTTTGATTGATTCTAGGTAGTTTTCCCACTTCAATGTCATAGAATTTGTAGAAAAATTGGATGATGGTAATGTCTTTTTTTACAGTATTCCATGCGGAAGTTTCTAATAAATGATGTCTGTATTCAAGCAGTTTAGTTTTTAAACGGCTGTATTTCCATCTAACATTATTTCTTTCATCTTCCTCAGCTTCATCAAGAAGTTCCTGAAGGCTCATACCATAATATTCGCTGTATTTCCTTAATGCATTACTATAGTTACGCTGTGTTCTCTCAGCGTGGTTGCAGTTTATCGCTAAATTTTTTAGTAGCTCGTTGTTCATCATACTTATCACCTATGTTATTCACATATAAAAAAAGTTGAGTGAGAGCATTTGATAAGTAAAATTTTTCAAAATGTGATAAGTGGAACAACTATTTCATGAGTCATATTGATTCTCAACAAAGATTATTTTAATTCATTAACTTATACTACAATAATTTTTATATAATAAAATCAATATTTATATAAGTTTATAATTTTTATTTTTAAAAAAACATAAACTTATATGTTAATAATTTCATAAGTATAATTATGGTAAAGAGAGAGTTGTATTTGAATAGGATTTCTTCATTGATTGATAAGGATATCATTAAAATCATTGTTGGAGTAAGGCGATGCGGCAAGTCTTACATGTTTAATTTAATCATAGAAGAACTGCTTGAAAGAGGAATCAGTAAAGAT
Source organism: Methanobrevibacter sp. (assembly GCF_045220775.1). Classification (GTDB taxonomy): domain Archaea; phylum Methanobacteriota; class Methanobacteria; order Methanobacteriales; family Methanobacteriaceae; genus Methanocatella. The sequence goes on along the minus strand of NZ_JBGUWC010000121.1, from coordinate 63,178 downwards.
AATATTCTTTTAATTAATTTTGAAAGTGCAAAATACAGGAATGTTTCAAATCCTCGTGAATTGGATCTGCTTGTAAGGGATTTGACAAAAGATATGGATGGTAAAATCTACATGTTTTTTGATGAGATTCAAAATGTTGACGAATGGGAAAAGTCAATCAACAGCTTTCGTGTAGATTATGACTGTGATATATACTTGACAGGTTCCAATTCAAAACTGTTGTCCGGAGAATTGGCCACTCATCTCGCTGGAAGATATATGGAAATCAAAATGTATCCGTTTTCATTTAAGGAATATCTCGACTATAAAAAAACGCCTCCAAATAAAAAAGCATTTACTGATTATTTGATTTATGGGGGATTTCCATTTCTGCTTTCTCTCGAATCTGAAATCGATAAAACGGAGTATTTAAATGATATTTTTAATTCAATATTTCTAAAAGACATTATTGAAAGATATAACATTCGAGATGCTGGATTGCTTACAAGAATAGTTGATTTTATCCTTGATAATACTGGAAAAATAGTTTCTTCAAAAAGCATTTCCGATTATCTGCGCACAAAAGAGAAGATTAAGGTTTCTCCAAAAACTATATACAATTACTTGGATTATCTTACAAATGCATGTCTCTTGTGTAAAGTGCAAAGGGAAGATTTGGAAGGCAAGAAAATACTGTCCATTAATGAAAAGTATTATTGTGTCGATCAGGGATTCAACCAGGTGCGCATAGGCAGAAATCAGGTTAATAACAGCAGAATCATGGAAAATATTGTCTATTTTGAACTTTTAAGAAGAGGATATGAAATAACTATCGGTTGTGTTGGAAATTATGAGATTGATTTTGTCTGCAAAAAAATGGGTGAAAGAATCTATGTTCAAGTAACAAGGGAACTGTCACACGAGGAGACAATTGAAAGGGAATTCAGACCCTTGCTTCTGGTTAAGGACAATTATCCGAAATATGTCATATCAACCGATGAATTTGACATGTCCCAAGATGGAATAAAACATATGAATATATTGGATTTCTTATTGGGTGATGAAATTTAGTGAATATTACGTACTATCAGTTGAGGGAATGATATGGAATAATTCTCATCAAAAACTTTTCAAAAGCAAGTTTCATTTGGTAAATGAATTGTTAATGTAAATTTTATATAACATTATTTTTAAATTAACTAAATGATGATTATTAGAGAATTCACCAAGGATGATTTGCCTGAAATGATTTCAATCTGGAATGAAATTGTCGATGGGGGCAATGCATTTCCACAAGAAGAAAAACTGACATTAAAGACAGGCTTGGATTTTTTCAACAGTCAAAGTCATGTTGGGGTTGCATTTGACGGTGAAATTCTCGGACTGTACATTCTCCATCCAAATAATGTGGGAAGATGCAGTCATATTGCCAATGCTAGCTATGCAGTGTCTTCAAAAGCAAGAGGAAAACACATTGGTCAATAACTGGTTTTGGATTCGATTGAAAAAGCAAAAGAACTTGATTTTCTAATTCTTCAGTTCAATGCTGTTGTTGAAGATAATTTATCTGCAAGACACTTATATGAAAAATTGGGATTCAAACAGCTTGGTGTCATTCCAAAGGGATTCAGGTTAGATAATGATGAATTTGTCAATATCTGTCCATATTATATTGAATTATAATGTCTTATTTTTTTAAACAAATTTAACTAAAAGTAGTAGATAATTCTTCTACTTTTAATTATTTTTTGTTCGTATAATAGGGAACAATTTTCACTAAAAGTAGTAGATAATTTAAAGTGCGTTATGCAAATTATTCCACAAAAATAGTTAAAATGAATCAGAAGTTGCATAATCCTGATTCTCCACTTTTAATTGGTGATGTTAAAGATGATGATGTTGTAAAGGAGATTTCTGAACCTAGTTATATGGATACTCAACAAAGGTTAATTTGATTTTCATCAATAAAACTATTGTTTTTACATTATAATATTGTTTTTATTCTGGAATATTGTTTTTGATTTGTTTTTGTCTTTCATTATTAATAACTGATTTTAAATAGTTTAAAATTCATAATTTGCATGTGAATATTGTTAATTATTTATATTGATTTTATTAATTATGACTTGGTATATTGCTTAAATAGGAATAGTATAATTACTTAAATAAAATTAGTATAATTACTTAATTTATTTGCTAATTGTAGCAGTTTTTCTCACAGCTGTTAGAAATATTCTTTTTTCTTTGTTGAATTTCTATTTTTAAGTATATTATTATTTTTTTGTAATTTTGTTAAATACTATTTTTTCAAAATATTTTTAATATATTATTAATAAAAAATTTAAATAATGTAATTTTTTTCAAACATCCTGTCCAAATAATTTTTAAATAATGTGATGTATTGACAAATGGGTAATGGGAGAATTGATTTAATATGTCAAATAATGAAAGCTTTTTTGTTTCCAACTTACCAAATGGGGAAATTAGAGAAATCTTAATTAATAATTGTTTTGAAGATTCATGCCCATTAAATGAATCTCAATTAAATGTTTATATGGATGAAACGCAAAATAACTGTACTGCATATAATAATCCATTTAAAATAAGATTTGATGGAAATTATTCTTTAGATGATATTAAGCAGACTATTGATAAGTTATTCAATATGGTCCCTGTCTTATCTGCACGTATTGTGGATGATGGGGAAAATATTTCTTTTGCTTTCGATGCAAAGCCACAGGTAATTGAAGGATCTATTGGGGATGTTGATTCTTTTGTTCGTCCTTTTGATTTGGAAAAAAATTTATCAAAATTCTTAATGGTTAAAGAAGGAGATTCCAATTTTTTATATGCTGATTTTCATCATTTGATATTTGATTATAATTCATTAAACATTTTAATGAATAAATTAACCTTGATTTTAAATGGTGATGATTGCGATTTTGTGGATGATGGAGTTTTAAGACGGATTTCACTTGAAAATTATATCATTGATTCAAAATATAAAAAAGATGCCGAAATGTTTTATGAATCCGTTTTATGTGACTCGGATGAGGTTTATGAATTATCATCTTCCATTAAAAATGAATTTGATGATGATTTTAAATATATCTCTTCATTTGACATTAATTTAAGCCCATTTTTACAAAACCATTCTATTTCTAATAATCAATTTTTCACAAGTGTTTTTGCTTATACGTTATCAAGATTTGCAGGTTCCTCAAAAGTGTTGTTTAATTTGATTGAGGATATTAGAAGCCAAATTGATTCTCCATGTTCAATCGGTATGCTTTCGAACATGATACCCTTGCTATTCGACTGTAAAAATCAAGGCATCAACTCCTATTTTGAATATTGCTCTAATTTAATCAATTCAGCAACTGAATTTAGCATGTATCCTTTCAGCGATTTACAAAATGAATACAATTCAAATATTGCATTCCAATATGTTAATGATGCTTTAAATAATGATGCTGAAGAATTAAAGCATGATTTGCCATATGATTTGTTATTTTATGTTTCAGGTGAGGATGCAGTTGAAATTAAAATAATATACTCAGACAAATTCTCAAATGATTTCATTAAACGTTTTGCTGATGCATTCAAATCAATTGCAAATGCAATGATTAAAGTTGATGAATTATCAGACATTAAATATACTTCTTCATCTGATTTGGAGATTTTGGAGGGTTTAAATAAAACAGAACATCCTTTGAAATATGATGATATTTTAGATGCATTCAATGATAATCTCGCTAGAAATCCTGAAGGTAAACTTGTTTCCTGCAGGGATAATGCCTATACTTACTCTGAAGGTGCTTTCATTGCAGATAAAATCGCTAAACGATTAATGGATTTGGACATCAAAGAGCAGGATAACGTTGCTTTTTTAACAGAACGCTGTGAGCATTACATGTTCAGTGTTTTAGGTATTCTGTCTGTAGGTGCAGTTTATGTACCGTTGGATGATACGCATCCTGATGATCGTATACAGTTTATATTGAAAGATACTGCTTCTAAAGTTGTTATTGTTAGTGATGAAACCCTCGAACGTGTTGAAGAGTTATGTGATGCAAGTATCTTAAACATTTCGCAAATACTTAATGAGGGTATTGGTGAATTAAACAATTTGCCAGTTGTTTATGGTGATTTGGCATGTATGCTGTATACCAGTGGTACTACAGGGCTTCCTAAAGGTGTTAAAGTTCCAAGAATTGCTCTTCTTAACTTGTCAGGATATTATGTTAGAAATTATGGTTTGAGTGACAATGATGTATTCGGATTATTCTCGGCTATTGGTTTTGATGCGGCTTATAAGGCAATTTTTGCAGCCATCTATGCAGGGGCCTGTTTGGATGTTATTCCAGGTGATGTTAAATTGGATATGAATACCTTGAATGATTATTTCATCAAGCAGGGAATAAATCATGTGGATATAACTACTCAGGTGGCCAAATTGCTTATCACTCAAATTGATGAACTTCCTTTGGATGTCCTATTTACTGGCGGTGAAAAATTAGGGGATTTTGATGAAGAAGTGAATTGCCGCTTTGTAGATGGATATGGTCCTACAGAAGCTTATGTTGAAGTTTCAACAATCGATGTTGATAAAAGAATTGATTCATCATCTATAGGGAGTCTTGTTGATAACATTAAAGCGTATGTGCTGGATGATGAGTTTAGAAGAGTGCCGGTAGGTGCTGTTGGTGAGCTGTACCTGGCAGGTAATCAGATAGCCTATGGATACCTTCATCGTGATGAGGAAACTGCTAAGGCATTCCTTGAAAATCCGTTTGAGGATAATGATGAGTATGGCATAATGTATCGTACAGGAGACCTCGTCAAATTCCTGCCTAATGGAACTTTGGGTGTTTTTGGCCGTAGGGACAGTCAGGTTAAAATCAGAGGTAATCGTCTGGAGCTCTCGGAAGTAGAAGCGGTTGTCCGTGAAATTGCATATGTTGATGATGTAACCATTCAGACAGTCAAGCATGGAAGCAATAATGAGCTTGTTGCCTATGTTGTCCTAGATAATGATTTTGACGATGATGATGTTGCTGATTTAATTTGTGAATATGTTCGTGATCGCAAACCTGAATACATGGTTCCTTCATTTGTAATAAGTTTAGATGCCATACCTTTGAATGTTAATGGTAAGGTTGATAAAAGGGCTTTGCCTGAAGTTGATGTGGAAGGACTGAGGGCGGAATATGTTGCTCCGACAACAGATGCTGAAAAACAAATCGTTGAAGCATTTGAAAAAGTATTTGAACAGGAGGGCATTGGTATTTATGATGACTTTGTTCGTCTTGGTGGGGATTCATTATCTGCAATTAAGTTATTGTATTATATTGATGATTACAATCTTTCTTCAGCCAATATTTTAAGTTTACGCACGCCTAAGGCAATTGCTGCAAGTATTAAAGAATTCAATCTTGATTTGGACATCTATTCATTGGATGGAGGTTGTCCTTTAAATGAACCTCAATTGAATGTTTATTTGGACATTATGGCTAATGAAAAATCTGATTCCTATCTTATCCCATTCAATATCAGCATTTCTAAGGATTATGTCTTAAATGAGTTAACAAGTGCATTATCCGAGATGTTTAGGGTTCATCCTATTTTGGAAATGAAGGTCAACAAGGACTTTGATGTTCCTTATCTTGTTAAAGGCAATGAACCTTTGATTTTGATAGAATCGGATGTGGATGACAGTTTTATTAAAGAATTTATTACTAGTCCTTTTGATTTGGAAGACAGTTTATGCAGGTTTTTAATTGTTGATGAAGATGAATGTTATAAATTGTATGCTGTTTTCCATCATTTGACTTTTGATGGAATGTCCGTTTCAGTGTTTGTTCATGACATATTTGAAATTCTTCATGGAAACGCATTGGATACGGATGATTCATTTTTAAAAGTGTCTGCATTTAATAATCAAATTAGTAAAACGGATGAATTTAAGGATGCTGCTTTATTTTATGAATCCATGTTAGTGGATGTTGATGAAGCAGGTGTTTTATTGGAAAGTATTTCTCCGGATGCTCCTGGAAATTATAATATTGACCTTGAAGCGGACATAACTGAATTTATGAACAAGTTTGATATCAGTGAAAATATTTTATTCACTGGTGTTTTTGCATATACATTATCCCGATTTGTTGGTGATGATAATGTCTTTTTCAATATAGTTGAGAATGGCCGTGACAGATTCAACAATTTTGATTCCATTGGAATGTTTGTAAATACATTGCCATTGTTGGTTGACTGTAAAAACCAGGACGTCAGCTCTTTTATGAATTATATGTCTGATTTGGTTTATGGGGTAATGGGATACAACTATTATCCATACAGATTATTAGCTAATGATTATAATATTAATTCCAATATTCTTTTCCAATATAGGCCTACATGGTTTATGGACGATGAGGATTTCATTGAGGATGATGTTTTTGAGGATATGGAAAATGTTGCTACAGGAATGAATGATTTTATAAGTGATTTAAGTGTTGTTGTCACTCAAATGGCTGATGATTATAATTTGGATATACAATATTCAGATAAATACTCTAAAGATTTAATAGAACGTATTGCAACATCATTCAAATTAATTTTGCATGATATTATTGAGGTCGATAAATTATCACAAATCAATTATACGTCTTCAGATGATTTAATGCTGTTGGATAGTTTCAATCAGACTGAACATCCTTTAACTCACGATGATATCATGGACGCATTTAATGACAATCTTGGTAAAAATCCGGACAGTAAACTTGTTTCCTGTATGGACAGGTCTTATACTTACGGTGAAGGTGCATTTATTGCAGATATGATTGCTAAACAGTTAATTGAATTGGGTGTCAAAGAACAGGACAATGTTGCTTTTTTAACAGAGCGCTGCGAGCATTATATGTTTGCTTCTTTAGGTATTTTATCAATTGGAGCAATATGCGTTCCTTTGGATGATAAACATCCTGATGAAAGATTAGAATTCATATTGAAAGATACCGATTCTAAAGTGGTCATTGTAAGTGATGAAACTTATAAACGTGCTAATGAATTATCCGATGCTTCCATTTTAAATATTTCTGACATGATTAAAGGAGATATTGGAAGTTTAAATACATTACCGGTTGCTTATGGAGATTTAGCCTGTATGTTGTATACAAGCGGTACTACAGGCATTCCTAAAGGTGTTAAAATAACACGCAAATCTGTTTTAAATCTTTCACAATTTTACTCTGAATCATTTGATTTTACCTGTGGGGATGTTTATGCATTATATTCAAGCATTAGTTTTGACGCAGGACCTCAGGCAATTTTCCAGTCAGTATATGCGGGAGCATGTTTGTCTGTAGTTCCGGAAGATATCAGATTCAATATTTTGAAATTGAACGAATATTTCATCAGACAAAATGTTACTCATACTTTTGTTTCTACGCAGGTCGGTAAACTGTTCATGGAACAGATAGACAAAACATCATTAAAGAGCTTGTCAGTAGGTGGTGAAAAATTAGGAGATGTTAAAAATTCTACTGATTATAACCTCATTGATGAATTCGGTCCAACAGAAGCCTTCGCATTTATTTCTTCAATAGATAATTCAGATAAAGTCGATGAATCATCTATTGGATTTTTCAATTATAATTCTAAAGAATATATTTTGGATTCAGAGGGAAGGCGTGTTCCTTTTGGAGCTATTGGTGAGTTATGTATCTCAGGTTATCAGGTTGCCGACGGGTATTTGAATCGTGATGAGGAAACAATAAAATCTTTCTTGGACAATCCTTTTGACAGTTTAGAAGGTTATGCTATTTTATATCGTACTGGTGATTTGGTACGTATGTTGCCGGACGGTTCTTTAGGTATCGTTGGCCGTATTGATGAACAGGTAAAAATTCGTGGAAATCGTGTAGAATTATCAGAAATAGAATCTGTTATTCGTCAAATCGATTATGTGGATGATGTAACTGTACAAACAATCAAACACGGGTCAAACAATGAATTAATAGCATATGTTGTTATATCAAATGATTTGGATGAAAATACTCTTGCGGACAATATTAGAGGTCATGTTTCTAAAAACAAACCTGATTATATGATTCCATCCTATGTAATTGGATTGGATGAAATTCCATTAAACGTCAATGGTAAGGTAGATAAAAGGGCTTTGCCGGAAATTGATATTGGAGGTTTGCATGTTGAGTATGTTGCCGCAACTAATGATACTGAAAAATTGATTATGGATTCCTTTGAAAGCATATTTAATCTTGAAAATATCGGTTTATTTGATGATTTCGTTCGTTTGGGTGGAGATTCTATTTCTGCTATACGTGTTATTGCAATGCTTCAGAAAAATGGTGTTTCCTGTACTGCAAGAGATATCTTAAATTACAAGACTCCTTATTTAATTGCTCAAAATCTCAAGGAATTTGATGATGAAATTTCCCATGATGCAGTTGAGGGAGAAGTAGATTTATTACCTATCCAAAGTTATTTCTTTGATCAAAATGATAAAAGTGAATTTGCACAACAGTTTATTTTGAAATCCAAAGTCGATTTGAATTCAACTGATTTACAAAATGCTTTGGATGAACTGTCCAACATTCATGACATGTTACGTGCTGTTTACAAATTTGATGATGACGGTAATATCATTCAGGAAATTTTACCATTGAACACTCGTGTTTGTGAAGTAAGGGAATACACAATTCATGATTTAAATAATGAATTCAACAGTATTTTTATCAATTCTGTTAGATCATTGGATATTCATGAAAAATTGCTTGATGTTACCCTTATTCATTATCATGGTAATGATTATGTTCTTTTCAATATTCACCACCTTATTATTGATGGTGTAAGCTGGAACATTTTGCTAGTAGATTTGACTTATATTTATTATCGTTTAGTGAAAGGTGAAGAAATAGACCTTTCAAGACCATATCCTTACAGAAATTGGGTTGAAGATGTTAAAGGATTGGTGTCCAATATTTCTGATGAGGAAAAACAGCATTGGGTTGAAATAAACGGTCTATTAAATGATTCTGATATTAAAGGAAAAACCAATATTTATGTATTCAATGTTGATGTTGATTATAATGCAGATAATCTGTTGATGTTGTCTGAAGAGGAATATTGGGCTTTGGCAATTGCGCGAGCCTATAAAAAGACTTTCGGCGAAGATATTATTTTCAATCGTGAGTCTCATGGTCGTGATGATACTATAGCAAATTTGAATAGGACTATTGGATGGTTTACCAGTCAGTATCCTGTGCTGGTTGATGTAAGTGCAGATGATGATGGAATTTCACTAATCAATGATGTTTATAATCTTAAATCCGCATTTAAGGACATTAAGAATTTAGGTTTGAATTATGGTTCATTAATTTATACAACTGAAGATTTGGAATTTAAAAATTGTCCGGTTACTTTCAATTTCTTGAGCAGTGAATTTGTATTTGAAAATGTATTGTTCAAATCTATAAATGACTATTTGGATTCTAATGAGGAGATTAGTCTGGATTTATATGATGATGATTTTTACGGCATAAGTTTCAATGTTTCACGTACTGATGATGTGTATTTGGTGGGTGGGGCTTATGCAATGGATACATATATTGGAGATCAATACTCTGATTTGGTTGAAAATATTAAAAAAGAGTTAAAATTCATTGCAAATTATAATTTTGAGGATAATATTGTTTGCAGTTTATCTGAACCTCAAATGGGTGTTTATTTGGATGAAAAAGTAAATGACAAGGGTGTTGCTTATTCAACTTCAACTATTTTTGAGTGTGATTTAAATAAATCTGTTGCGGATATTAAAAATGCAATCAATTCGGTCATAGATAAGCATCCTATTTTGAAAGGACGTATTTTGGATAATAATGACTTACCTCTTTTGGTTTGTGATTCCTATCCTTTAGTTGATGTTGTTAACAGTGAGGATATTGACAGTTTGGTCAAGCCTTTTGATTTAGGGGATAATCTAGCTCGTTTCTTTATAATAGATGCTCCTGAGCGTAAGGCCATATTTTTTGATATTCATCATATAATCAGTGATGCAACCACCATTTCTATTATCGTGAATGATTTAACTGATGCTTTAGAGGGTAATCTTGATAGTAATGTTGATTTAGGTTTCGTTTACAGCAGCAATGACTTCTTTGATTCTAAATTCCAATCAAATTATGATTCCGCTCATGAGTTTTTCGCTCGCAATTTTGCCGAAATTGATGAGATTCCAACTTTATTGGGTGATGTTGATAGCTCTGAAGGTAGTGTCATTCTTCCTATCCGAGGTATTAAGGATAAATTGGAAAGTTTTGCTCATGAAAATGGAATAACTGTTGGTAATTTATTGAATGCTGTATTTGCTTATACTTATTCCCGATTCACTGGAAACAATAGGGTTTACTTTAATATTATGGAACACGGTCGTCATGAAGATTATGTTCAGGAGGCAGTAGGCATTTTTGTTAGAACAATTCCTCTTGTTGTTGACTGTAGCAATGTTTCTGTTAAAGATTATGTGAGTCACGTTTCTGATTTGGTTTTAGATTCAATGGCTAATAGTATTTACCCATTCAGATTGCTTGCCAGTGAATTTAATTTAAGTAATGATATATTCTTTGAATATAATTCTGATTTAAATGACATGTCATTTGTTGGTGAGGATATAATTCTTACGGATTATGCCATGGATACTGTTGGTGAGTTTTCATGTGTTGCAAATGATTTGGATGATGGTTATGCAATTTCTGTTGATCATTCTGATAAATATAGTCAGGAAACTGCTGAACGCTTTGTATATGTATTTAAGGAAATCTTAACTCAAATATTGGACAAAACCGATTTGAAGGATATTGATTATGTCTCCTCTGATGATTTGAATCTTTTGAAGAGCTATAATCAGACAGATTATCAATTGGATTATGAAGATGTTTTAGATGCGTTCAATGATAATCTTTCTGAAAATCCTGACAATAAACTGGTATCCTTTGAAGACATTTATTATACTTATGGTGAAGGAGCTTTCGTTGCACAAAAAATAGCTGAACAGTTAATTGAATTAGGTGTCAAACCTCAGGATAATGTGGCATTTTTAACTGAACGTAGTCAATATTACATGTTTAATGTTTTAAGCATTTTGTCTGCAGGTGCGGTTTATGTGCCGTTGGATGATAATCATCCGAATGACCGTATACAGTTTATATTGGAGGATACTGCTTCTAAAGTGGTCATAGTCAGTGATGAAACCTATGAAAGGGTTAAAGGTTTAACGGATGCTTATATTTTAAATATTTCGGACATATTTAAAGAGGAAATTGGAAGCTTAAACAGATTGCCTGTTTCTTATGGTGATTTGGCATGCATATTGTATACAAGTGGAACTACTGGAATTCCTAAAGGTGTTAAAATCACAAGAAAATCACTTCTTAATGTATCAGAATCATACATTAACGATTATAACTTAAGCAGCAGTGATGTTTATGGTTTATTCTCATCTATAGGTTTTGACGTAAGCAGTTTTGTTATCTCTGCAGTAATGTGTTCCGGTGCATGTTTGTCTGTAATTCCTGAAGATATCCGGTTAAACATGTTTGAGTTGAACAGGTATTTCATTGACCATAACGTTTCTCATGCGTTCATTACCACTCAGGTAGGTAAACTGTTCATGCAAAGTGTTGATGAAACTTCATTGGAGTTATTGCTAGTTGCAGGTGAGAAACTGGGCGAATTTGACAGTCCCGAAGGTTATCAATTGGTTGATGCTTATGGTCCGACTGAAGCATTTGCATTTGTTACATCCATCAATAATTCCGATAAACAGGATTACTCATCTGTAGGATTATGTAACTGCAATACTAAATATTATGTGTTGGATGATGAATTAAGGCAAGTGCCTATAGGTGCAGTTGGCGAATTATATATTGCGGGCCATCAGGTCGCTGACGGTTATTTGAACCGTGAAGAAGAAACAGGAAAAGCATTTATTGATAATCCGTTTTGCAGTGATGAAAATTATCATACTTTATATCGTACAGGAGATATGGTACGTGTATTGCCGGATGGCACTTTGGGAATAGTTGGCCGTCGAGATAGTCAGGTTAAAATCCGTGGAAACCGTGTTGAATTGTCTGAAATTGAAGCAGTTATTCGTGATGTTAATTATGTTGAAGATGTAAGTCTTCAAACATTTAAGAATGGAACTAATAATGAATTGGTGGCTTATGTTGTTTCTAACATTGAAGATGAAACTACTGTTGAAGAAGAGATTAGAAGTCATGTTTTAAACAATAAACCTGATTATATGGTGCCTTCATTTTTCATATTCCTAGATGAAATTCCTTTAAATGTTAACGGTAAGGTTGACAAACGTGCTTTGCCTGAGGTAAATATGAGCAGTTTGCGTGCCGAATATCTTGCTCCTAGTACAAAAGATGAAAAAGTTATTGTGGATGCCTTTGAAAAGGTATTTGATCTAAAAAGGATTAGTTTAAATGATGATTTCATCCATCTTGGTGGAGATTCATTAACTGCTATTAAATTACTTTCATATTTGGAGGGTTACAATATAACTGCTTCGGATATTTTAAGTTTACGCACACCATTGGCAATTGCCGGAAGCATTAGGGAATTTACATTTGATTTGGATATGTATTGCTTGGAGGAGGGTTGTCCTTTAACAGAATCTCAGTTGAATATTTATCTGGATATTATTTCTAACAGTAAAACAGATTCCTTCTTAATTCCTTTAAACATTAACGTTCCTGAGAAATATGGTGTTGATGAATTAACCGATGCTTTAGAAAAGATGTTTGCCGTTCACCCTATTTTGGAGATGAAAGTTAGTGATGAGTTTGATGTGCCATATCTTGTTAAAGGCAGAAAGCCGCCAATTTCTATTGAATCAAATGTTAGTGATGAATTCGGCCGTGAATTTGTAACTAAACCATTTGATTTAGAGGACGGTCTGTGCAGATTTTTAATTCTTAAAAATGATGAAATATATATGCTGTTCGCAGTTTTCCATCATTTGATTTTCGACGGTCTTTCAGCTTCAGTATTTGAACATAATCTGTTTGAAATTCTTGGCGGAAAATATATTGAAATTGATGATTCATTTTTACAGGTGTCTGCATTTAACAGTCAAATTTGTGAAATGGATGAATTTGATAATGCCGCTTTATTCTATGAATCCATGTTGGCGGATATTGATGAGGTAGATGTTTTATTGGATAGCGTTTGTCCTGATGGGCCTGGATCATATGATATTGATTTGGAAATCGACATTGGTGAATTTATGGATAAGTATGATGTCAGTGAGAATGTTTTATTCACAAGTGTCTTTGCATATACTTTATCAAGATTTATGGGTGATGAAAAGGTCTTTTTCAATATAGTTGAGAATGGCCGTGACAGATTCAATAATTTCAACTCCATCGGTATGTTCGTGAATACCTTACCTGTACTGGTTGACTGTAAAGACCAGGATGTCGGTTCATTTATGGATTATATGTCTGATTTGATTTATGGAGTATTGGGATACAATTATTATCCATACAGATTATTGGCCAATGATTATGACATTAATTCAGATATTCTTTTCCAATTTAAACCGGATTGGTTTATAAAAGAGGAGGTATTTTTCAGTGAAAATACATTTGACAATAAAGTCAGGGATGAAATTTTTGAAGACATGAATGATTTCATCACAGATTTTGAAGTTGAAGTAATTCAAAATGGCAGTGATTACAGTTTAAATATTATTTATTCAAATAGGTATTCTAAGGATATGGTTGAGCGTTTCGCCGAATCTTATAAATTAATATTAGCACAATTGATTTCTGTTGAAAGATTATCTGACATTAATTATGTTTCAGAGTCTGATTTGGAGCTTTTAGATTTTATTAATCAAACTGAATATGATTTGATTTATGACGATATTCTGGATGCATTCAATAATAATCTTTCAAATAATCCTGATAGTAATCTAGTGTCATTTAATGAGGATGTCTACACTTATGCTGAAGGTGCCTTTATTGCTGATAAGATTGCTGAATCTTTAAAAGGTCTTGGTGTTGTGCCAGGGGACAATGTTGCGTTCCTTGTTGAGCGTTCTGAATTGTACATGTTTAGCGTTTTAGGTATTTTGTCTGTTGGTGCTACTTATGTTCCTTTGGATGATGCCCATCCTGATGAACGTATTGAATTTATATTGAATGATACTGAGCCTAAGGTTGTTCTTGTTAGTGATAAGACTTGTGAGCGTACTGGGAATATAATTGATTCTGCTGATACTTTAAATATTTCTAATATTTTAAAGGACGAAATTGGAACTTTGGATGAATTGCCTGTTGTTTATGGTGATTTAGCTTGTATGCTCTACACAAGCGGTACTACTGGTATTCCTAAAGGTGTTAAAGTTACAAGAAAATCTGCTTTAAATGTTCCATCATACTATAATGATGCTTATGGTTTAAAACATGATGATGTTTATGGTATGTTTGCAACTATTGGTTTTGATGCAGGATCATGGGCTATTTTATCAACAATTTGTGCAGGAGCATGTTTGGCCATAATTCCAGAAGATATTCGTTTGGATATGAATGCAATGAACGATTATTTCATCAAACACAATGTCACCCATACTTTCATTACTACCCAAGTAGGTAAGCTCTTTGTTGATAGTGTTGGAGATACCTCATTAAATGTTTTGGTTGTAGGTGGTGAAAAGTTAGGTGAGTTTACAAGTCCTGAAAATTATGAATTAATTGATATTTACGGACCTACTGAAGCATTCGTTTTCGTTGCATCCAAAAACAATAAGGATAAGATTGATTCTTCATCTGTTGGTGATTTGATTTACAATACCAAAGCATATATCTTGGATGAAGAGTTTAGGCGTGTTCCTGTTAGTGCTGTAGGTGAATTATACCTGGCTGGTGACCAAATAGCAGAAGGTTACCTAAACAATGAAGAAGAAACAACTCGTGCATTCATCAATAATCCATTTGATGATGGAAACTATGATGTATTGTATCGTACTGGTGATATGGTGCGTGTATTGTCTGATAACTCTTTATCTGTTGTTGGCCGTCGTGACAGTCAGGTTAAAATCCGTGGAAACCGTGTGGAACTGCTTGAAGTTGAATCTGTGGTTAGAAAAATACCATTTGTTGATGATGTTACCGTTCAAACAGTGGTTAATCATGGAAACAATGAACTGGTGGCATATATTACTGTGTCTGATGAGGTTAATGAGGATAATCTCAGAAATGATGTTCGTGAATTCGTAGCCAATCGTAAACCTGACTATATGATCCCTTCATTTGTAGTCAAATTGGATGAAATCCCTTTAAATGTCAACGGTAAGGTTGACAAACGTGCTTTGCCTAAAGTTGATTTCGACAATATGGGTGGAGAATATGTTGCCCCTAGCAATGATGTTGAAGCATTTTTCGTTGAATGCTTTGAGGAATTATTGGGAGTTAATAAAATCAGCGTAACTGATGATTTCTTCGAAATGGGAGGAGACTCAATGCTTGTAATTAAAATTATTTACAAATCTGTCAATGAGGGGTATTCAATTTCCTACGCAGATTTATTTAATAATCCGACACCAAAAGCATTGTCCAATTTCATTCTGTCTGCACAACCGCAAACTGCTGATGCAGAAGACGATTATGATTATTCATTAATAGATAATCTATTGCAAAAGAACAATATGGATTCATTCTACGGCAGTGAATGTGAGGAAAGTTTAGGCAATGTCCTGTTAACGGGAGTTACAGGATATCTTGGAATTCATATACTTTATGAATTACTCGAAAATGAAACGGGGGATATTTACTGTTTAATCAGATCCAAAAAGGATTTAAGTATTGAAGAAAGGTTAAATGGACTGTTGAACTATTACTTTGGACGAGATTTCACAGAATTTAAAGGAAGGATACATCTTGTTGAAGGAGATATAACAAACCCTGATGACCTTAAAAAATTAAGTTCCTTTGACATTAATACGGTTATTAATAGTGCAGCTAATGTAAAACACTTTGCACATGGCAGTGAAATAAAGGACATTAATTTATATGGAGCAATTAATGTTTTAGAATTCGCAAAACTCAAAAAGGCCAAATTTGTTCAGGTTTCAACTTGCAGTGTTTCAGGTATTCATCCCGAAGATATGCCGGAGGATGTCAGTCTTGGTGAAAGTGATTTATTTATTGGTCAGGATTATGTCAGCAACAAATATGTTGAAAGCAAATATCTTGCTGAAAGGTCAATTCTTGAATCCGTCGCCGATGATGATTTGGATGTTAAAATAATGAGGGTTGGAAATCTTATGGCTAGAAGTTACGACTCAAGATTCCAACAAAATTTTGATACAAATGCATTTATAAACAGTTTAAAATCATATGTAACCATTGGAAAAGTGCCAGAATCTGTTTCACAAGAAGAATTGGAATTCAGCCCTATTGATTTAACAGCTAAAGCAATTGTAATGTTATCAAAAACACCAAAAGATTGCACAGTTTTCCATCCGGCCACTAACCGTATTGTAACTTTCGCTCAATTGGTTGATGTTTTCAATAAATTGGATTTAAATGTGGAAATAGTTGATGATGAGATATTTAACGAAACTTTAAATGATATCTTAATGGATGAGTCAAAACAAGAGGGACTATTCGGTATTGGAACGGAATTAAATGATGAGGATGTATTTATTCCTGTTGATAAAGAGTATACTCTAAAGGTTTTATCTGAATTTGGTTTTGAATGGCCACAAACAAGTGAGAAATATCTGTCTGATTTCATAAATTCATTAAAGGGTTTAGGATTTTTCAATATTTAATGAGAGGATAGTTTATGCAGTTTGAAAGAAACAATAAATTGATAACTAGTAAATTTTGGCAATACTTTTTTCCAACAGTTATGAGTGTCTTTGCAGCCAACATGGCAGTTGTTGTAGATTCTGTAATAGTTTCATCACTTATTGGTGTTGAAGCACTTTCCGGCTTGCAGATTTTATTCCCGTTTATAGCTTTCCTTGATTTATTATGTTGGATGATAGGTTTGGGAGGCAGTTTACTTTGTGCTGCAGCTAAGGCTAATTTTGATGAAAAAGAAGCTAATAGAATTTATTCTGTTGCAAACGTTTCGGTGGTGGCCATAGGCATTATTATAATGATAATTGGATTGTTATTTCCTGATATGATTATTGGATGGTTGTCCAATTCAGTTACTCCTAACGTGTATGCTTTGGACTATTTCAGGATGTATACTATTGGCATTCCTTTCTTTTGCTTTATGCTGTCCATGTTTTATTATGTTGGAACAGACGGCATGCCGGAATTCACATCAAAAGCATTGATAATTGCCAGTATTTTGGATCCTTTATTTGATATTATTTTAATATATTTCTTCAATATGGGCATGGCAGGTTCAGGATTGGCCACTTCAATCAGTTTCATTGGAGGGTCACTCTTCTTATCATTATATTTCTTTAAGCCTAACCGTACATTCAAAATGGTAAAGGTCAAATTTGCTATTGCAGTAAAAGATTTTATACAGGTTTGTAAATCAGGTTTTGGCGGAGCTTCAGTTCAATTATATCTTGTTATATCCACCTTGTTCTGCAATTCAGTAATTATTTCTTTAATGGGTGATCAAGGATTAATGTCTCAGGAAATCTGTACAAGTGTGTTGCTTATAATATCAATATTTTTCATAGGATTGGTCGAGACTGTATCGCCTATGCTGTCAGTTTATCATCAGGATAATGACTATTCGGCCATTGATTATCTGATAAAAATTTCAATTAAATTTATAGCTATTGTAGGTGTGATTTTTGCAGCCATTTCCTTTTTATTCCCTGAGGTTATACTCATGTTGTATTCCGTAAAAATGCAATATGCTTCAATGGTTACAGATGCTATCAGACTATATGGATTATCGTTTTTGACAATTGGTTTTGCATTTTTCTATATATTTTATACTCAGGCCATTCAAAAAAACAAACTATCAAATATTGTTTCAATATCATACAATTTAATTCTTGTGGTAACAATGCTTGTCATATTGCCTAAGATATTTGGAAATAATGGTGTTTGGATTACACAGTTCTGTGTTGGTGTAATCACATTGCTTGGAATAGTGATTTATTCCAGATATCTAAACAAAAAATCAAACGGAGAATATCATGGGATATTTATTAATAAGTCTCATGGAGATAATATTTGGGAATATACCATAAATGCCAATGCTTCTGAGGTGTATGGTTTAGTGTCTGTAATAAAAAATAAATTGGGTGATAATAAATTGTCTGATATCACTTGCATGTCCTTAGATGAGTTTCTTAATCATATAATTGAAACAAATGAGGAACTTGATACAATAGATGTTTTATTGGATGTTGGTGATAAGGCTATTAAAATTTATATTAAAGATTTGGGAGCTGAAAGAACGGAAAATTTCACCTTTAAATATGACGATTCAGGTTATAATAGAAAATTGAATCAAACATGCGTAATAGGTTTAAATAGTACTTTAATTACCATTGAGAATTAACACTTAAATTTGTTTTTTCTCCTCTTTTATTTTTTTGTAAGATTTTTTAACAAGTGATTTTTGAGATATATATTGAACAATTTGTAAAAGTAATGGATAACACTTATACTTTTAGGTCTTGTTTGTTCATATTATTTGAAACAAGTTTCGAATTTGATGTAGATAATTTCTATACTATTATGCAAACAGTAACATGAAGTTAGTCAAAAGGAATCAGAAATTGCATGATCCTGATTCTCCACTATTAATTGGTGATGTTAAAGAGAGTGATGCTATAAAAGAAATTTCAGAGCCAAGCTATATTGATGCACAACAAAGTTTATTTTGATTTATTTTACCGAAAACTTTATATATCTTGTTTTTATCACTACAATTTTACTAAATGGCTTCAACAAGCTTTAATTATTGATTAGACAATATATGTCTAGTTAAAAAGCCTTCAATAACAAATGGGGGTGAATAGGTATGATGTTAATATTTTTTAACAGGTATTTATTTGCTAATCGTAGCAGTTTTTCTCACGGCTGTTATGGTGTTTCCTCATTTCATCTCTTGGAGGTGAAGATACGGAGTTAATTATCTTCGCAATTGGAACATATAGTTTTAATATTATTTCAATAATTAAAACTATTTTGTTTTCAATATTGATTTAAGATAATTTTCTCAGTTTCCACCTCCAATTTTTAGGCAATTAAATATAATCAAATTATCGATGATGGTCATTTGAAAACAAGTTATTTTTCATGGAGGCTTTTTCCCTGGAGATGCCCACTATTTAATTGCCAATTACTATAATTAAGTTTATATAGGACATTCCATAGATTATTATGCAAGAGTATTACTTTTGGTAAACTCTAAGAGATGAAATGGATTTAATGTCTGTGGGAATATTGTGGAGTTTTTCTCCGCAATAAGACATTAAATTGAACTATTTTTTTTAATATAATTATTATATCGATATTATTATGCAAATTTTTCAACTAAGCTAGTAAAAGAAATTGGAAGTTGCACGATTCTGATTGTTCAAATTTTGAATTTTTTGTCATTTTAGAGTTAAGTGAATGATTTCCTCATCAACAATTCTTTTTTTAATTAAAGTAATATTATTTTTACAATATTATTTTAAATATTTTAACAAATATAATATTTATTGAATAAAATGAGATTATATGGGTTAAAATATGAATCAAAAGTCTAAATTTTTTATTTTCATAATTATTCTGTGTATTTTACTTACTATAACCGGAGTTTGTGCAAGTGACAACCAGACGGAAAGTGAAGTAAATTATCAATCGGATTTTAAATTAGATGAAAATTTGCAATCTGCTGGTGAATCCAGTATGAATGCCCAATCAATAGATGAGGATAATCTTAAAGCGGGTACTGAAAATGAAAATTATACCTTTGATGATTTTTATAGGGATATGATGGACAGCGGCACCACATTTAATGTGAAACATGATTACAGATACGATAAAAGCGATAATTCGGAGCATCTCTTTATTAATTCAACAAACTTGGTAATAAACGGTAATGGGTTTACTATAGACGGTGCCAATTCGTTGTATGGTTTTAAGTTTTCCAATGACGAGATGGAAGAAAATCAATTAATAAATGTTTCTATCAACAACTTGACTTTTAGAAATTTTGGTGAAACGCCTGTAGAATTTCAGGCTGCAAATGTTAACTTAAATAATGTTAAGTTCGTAAACTGTTCCTGTCCATTGGGAGGAATAGTCCTATGCAAGGAATCTATAGTGAATCTGAATAATGCCTATTTTTACACAAGAAACTGCACTAATTTTGTACTTATTGAAACTCCCTGTAATATAACAATAAACAATACAGAATTTGACGGTACAAACTGTTCTGAATCAGCTATTTGGCAGTATAGAGGCCATTTGATTATTGAAAACTGTAGATTTGGAAATTTCTCCACAAAAAATGCGGCTGCAATAAATTATAAGGGGGACTATCTTTCGATTAAAAATTCAAAATTTAGAAATTCCCTTGTTGTGTCAAGTGGAGGAGCGATAATCGCTAAATTTTTCCCAGCTTCCAATGATGATTCTACAGGATATGTTCCATCTGATGACTTTTTGATTGAAAATTGTGAATTCGATAATCTTTCAGCGGGTAATGATGGGGGAGTTATTTATATAGACCTTGATTCCGGTGCAGATCATGTTCACAAAAGTTTAAATGTCATCAATTCTAATTTCACTCATTGCACTTCTCGCTATGGTGGTGCCATTGCAATTCAAGGAGGTTTCCTAAACATTGAATGTTCCAATTTTATAAATAACTCTGCCGGCTTTGAAGGAGGTGCACTTTTTACAAGCTGGTCCAATGTTAACATTTCCGATTCTAGTTTCATCAACAATACAGCTGTAAATACTGCGGGAGCAATTTACTTCGATAAGGGTAAATTAACAGTTAAAGATTCTTATCTAATTGGAAATAAAGCTATGAAACCATCTTCTATTGCAGCAAATTGTATCTATGCTCATGATGTCGATGCATATTTCTCAAATTCCACTTTTGACAATGGAGGAGTTAGCGTTTATGTGGACTTTGCAACTGATTCAAAATTGGAAAATATTACAAAAAATGAGGATATTTTCCTGATGGACAACAAAAATTACATTGTTTCAGTTGAAAGTAAAGGAATAAAACTCAATTTGACAAAGAACGAAATAATTGTCAATCAACTCCCGTCCAAGTTTGATTTAAATGAGTGGGGTTGGGTTTCTCCTGTCAAGCTTCAGGGGGATAATGACGATTGCTGGGCATTTGCAACAGTGGCATCATTGGAATCATCTCTTTTAAAGGCAACTGGGCAATATTATAATCTCTCACAGAACTATGTTCAAAAACTGCAATTGAAATATTATCCTTATGGTGATTTGAGAATCAGCCTAACCGGTTTTGCCTACAGTGGTTTAGGTTATGCTTTAAGTTGGATCGGTGCTCTTCCAACTGATGCAAGCTACGATGATAGGGGAATGATTGCAGATACAGATTTTAATGTTTCCAGAATTCATCTTCAGGATGCAATGATAATTCTGCCTGGCGGAAACGATACTATAGATATGATAAAGAAGGCAATAATGAAATACGGTTCAGTTTCTGTTCAGCTAATCCTTGCCGATATTAATGATGAATTAATCACTACCGGAGATGATATTGCTTTTATGGACCATTCAATTCATTTCATTACACTTATAGGTTGGGATGATAACCAAACTACTGATTATGGAAAAGGTGTTTGGTTAACTAAGGACTCACTATTCGGTTTTTATCATCAATCATATGATGATGAAAGTCTATTGGCCGTAGATTATTATTCAATTGTCCCTCAAAATCCTGCAATCTGTTACATTTTTGAAAATGACATTGACTATCATGTAAACTATCAGACAGATTTGACCGGTTTGACAGGATTTGATTCAAACTACACATATTATTCAAACGAATTCATTTCAAAGTATGATGAGCTGATTGGTGCTGTCGGAACTTACTTCAACGAGTCAGGAATTGATTATTCCTTTGATGTTTATGTCAACGGCAAGATAGTCCACTCTCAAAAGGGGGTTAGTGAATTTGCAGGATTTAGAACAATTGTTTTAAGCAAATATATTCCAGTTTGTGCTGGTGACAAGTTCAAAGTTGTCTTTAAAAACAATGCCCTTCCTTATCAGGCATACTCAAGACTTCATTATGTTCCGGGAATGTCAATGGTAAGTGCAGATGGTAAGACATGGTCTGATATGGAACCATTAAATAAAACAGTCTGTCTTAAAGTATATACTGTAGCGGATGACTGTAAGGTCATTCAAAATAAGGACATTACTGTAACCTATGGTGATGGATCTTACTTTAAGGTCAAGGTTGTAACAGGTGATGGCAGACCAGTCGGTGCAGGCGAAGCAGTTGAATTCACAATCAACGGCAAAACAACAACTGTCAAAACCGACTCAAGTGGTATCGCCAAAATAAAGATAACCAACAAGGTAGGAAGCTATACAGTTACAACTGCTCTTAATAAAAACAAATATAAAAATAAGGTTATCATTAAAGCAAAACCTAATAAGATTGTGCTTAAGGCAAGCAAGGTTACAATCAAAAAGAAATCTGCTAAAAAATTGGTTTTAAAGGCAACCCTTAAAATCAACGGCAAAGCGGTTAAAGGTAAACTCATTAAGTTTACTCTTAACGGAAAAACCTACAAGGCAAAAACCAACAAGAAAGGTGTTGCACAAAAGACCTTAAAGAAAAGCGTCATTAAAAAGCTCAATAAAGGTAAAACCTATACTGTTAAAGTGATTTACCTTAAAAAATCAATTAAGACAAAAGTAATAGTCAAATAGATGAAATTTTTTCATTATCCTGAAGGTTGGCAGAAATTATTTGAGTTTTAGTTCCTGTTCAATTCTTCATTTATTTTTTCTTTTTTTTATGAGGGTCCTAGTTAATATTGCAACGGCATTTGACAAGCATCTTTTTAGTCCTATTGGACTTTAGACAGCAAGTTTCCAGTAATATTTTCTATACTTGATCTCGCATCATCAAAATCAGTTTGGTTTAGATAATTTTCCATACTTGATTTTACATCATCTAAATCGCTTTGGTTTAGATAATCTTCTACTATTGTGGTGTTGATATCTAAATAAGAACTGTTTGGATAGACATTTTTGTACTCTACCGATTTGGCCATATGAACTGCAATATCTTTGTCCTCACAACAAATTATAATGTTGTCATGGGTAGTTTCATTACTTAATGGAATGAAATAGTATTTTCCATTATAATTTACTTTAATGATGTCAAATAAGTGGACTTCCAATAATTCGTCGGCATTTAGCACGTAACATGTAAACCCATCAATGTTCTGCAATTCACCTGTTTTTATCAGCTCATTGATTGCATTAAAACCTAATCCGCTTAATTCAATGCCGATGTCATCGTGACTGTTATAAGTAACTAATAACCCATTTTCCCAATTCCAAATCTTTAATCCGTCAGCATTTCCCTGATATTTAGTCTGATTTGCCGGAACATCCATGCTTGTTCCGTTGGGTGTTATTTCAATTCTTTCATAATCTACAGAATTTGCCAGCATTACTAGAATAATGCCAACAATAATCAAAAGCAGCACGACGATAAAAATTATTTTTTTGTTGTCCATGAATAATGCCCTCATTATTTTTGTGGGTTATGGGTTATTTTTTTTAGAACTTCTATTTAAATTCATTCAAAAAATAAAAATCATGTGAATATAGGGGTTTTACACAATTATATCTTGTTTAAGCATAAATTTTAATAGGAGATAATAATGCACCTTGCACTATAATATATAATCCTTCATTATCTTGATTTAAGTGTGCAAATCAAAAATGAAAAATGTTTTCATAGGTTAAATGTAATGTAATATATGTTTTTCATTATAAGGGGATTTCCATAATCGAAACGGCTATTAGATTTTTGTTAAAAATCATTATAAAGTATAATAGTTTATTACTTTGATGAATAAAATATACTATCATGAATATTTCAAATTTATTTTTGAATGAAAAAGTTAATACTGGTAGGCAAGTTGAACTTGATATTGCCAAGGGGCTGGCAATTATCTTCATGATTTTCTTGCATACCATTATGGTAGTTCAGTGTTATAATGCCGGTTTAAGCCCTACTTATAATTTTGTATTTAGTAATGTGTTGGGAAGGCCTTATGCTGCAGTCATTTTCATGTTCTGCATGGGTGTTGGCGTTGTATATTCAAGACGCAGTCAATGGAATACTATGATAAAGAGGGGAATAATATTATACCTTTTAGGTATTTTGGTGAATGTGTTTGAGTTTTTCATACCTCATTTTCTTGCTGGGGCTCTTGGTGTCGATGCCAGTCCGTTTCCTCTAGCTGATGGGTTGCTGCTCTTTTGTGTCGATATCCTGGCATTTGCAGGTATGGCCTTTGTTTTAATGGGAATTTTAAAGAAATTTGAACTTTCAAATAAGAAGCTGATAATTATTGCAGTGGCAATGTCCATACTCGGAACCCTATTTAAGGGCACTGATTTTGGTAGCCCTGTTTTAAACCTATTATTCGGTCACTTATTTGGAGTGGCAGGGGGATTTTGTGCTTTTCCTTTATTCAATTGGTTTATTTTCCCAATTGCAGGATATGTCTGGGGACAATACTTCATTAGAGCCAAAGATAAAAGTGAATTCTTTAAGTTTTGGCCAATTTTAATGATTATTGCATTAATTTACTTCTTTGTATCCTCAAATTTATGGGGCGGAGTATTTTCCGAGGATGTCCATTTCTATTACTTCTTAAACACTTTGGATGCAATATTTGGTATAATTAATGCTCATGCTCTAATCGGCCTATGTTACTGGATGATTAAATACTTGTCGGATGCTGCCATTAAGGCATTTTCCATATTGAGTAGCAACATAAACACTATTTATATTGCTCAATGGTTCTTTATACCTGTAACAATTGTTCTCATTACCTATTTCGCTAAAGACTTGGTATTGAATGATTTTGTAACCACAATTATTGCAATAGTCATGCTTATCATATCTACAGCAGCTGCACTGGGCTATAAAAAATTGAGAACATCAAAAAGTTAATCTAGGAGGGAAAAATGAATTTCAAATCAAACCTTTTTGTTATTTTAATAATTATCTGTCTTTTATTTTCTATATCCTGCGTTTCAGCGAGTGATAACTCGACGAATATAATTAATGCGGATGATAACTATCAAACAAATGCTGAATTTAATCAATTAGAATCTGTTAATCAGGATAATCTCGCCAATGGGGATGATTATAAATCTTTTGATGAGTTTCATCAGGATGCAATGAACAGTAGCGGTACATTTAATGTGAAATCCGACTATAAGTATGATGAAAATGACCGTTATGAGTCTTTAAGATTCACTATAGAAAGTTTAGTAATTAACGGTAATAATCATGTTATAGACGGTTCAGGCTCAGATAGTGTCTTTACTTTTTATTTCAACAACAGCACTGGCGCTGATTTTTTGAATCTTACTGTTAATGATTTGACCTTTAAACATTTTAATAGTCAATGTATTGCCGTTTCAAATGCCCACATCACTTTAAATAATGTTACATTTATAGATTGCAATAGTGAACTGGGATTCGTTTTTATTTCAGATCAATCTGTATTGTGCTTGAATAACACTAATTTTTCATCAAGAAGCAATTGCAGTTTCATTTTTTCTGACCATTCTGATATAATAATTAATAATTCTTATCTTTCAGGTAAGGATGATTGTGCTAATGCAATTACACAGGATAGGGGTCAGTTAATTATTGAAAATACCATTTTTGAAAATTTCAACTCTGAAAACGGAGCTATAATAAATTTCAAGGGGGATTATTTTTCAATCAGAAATTCGAAGCTGATTAATTCTCGTTCGCAGTTTAATGGGGGAGCAATCATTGCCAAATATTTCCCGCTTTACGATTATAGTTTTGAGCCCTATCCATCTGATGCGATGTTGATTGAAAATTGCGTATTTTCCAACCTTTCAGCCAGCAATGATGGAGGTGCAATATACATTGACCTGGATTCTGGATCTGAACACATTCCTCAAAGTTTGAATATTGTTAATTCTAATTTCACAAACTGCACTTCCCGTTATGGGGGCGCTATTGCAATACAAGGCGGTTCTTTGAATATTATGTGTTCCAATCTTATAAATAATTCTGCTGCTATCAAAGGCGGTGCAATATTTTCCTCATGGTGCAGTGTAAATATTGCTAATTCCACATTATCCAATAATATGGCAGAAAAAAATGCGGGAGCAATATACTTTGATAAAGGCAAATTGGCAATCAGATATTCCAATATAACCAATAACAAAGCTTTAAATGGATCTGATAAGGCAGCCAATGCAATCTATGCTAATGATGTGGATGCATATTTCGCGAACTCTACTTTTGATAATGGCGGAATCGGTGTTTATGCCAATTTTGCAAGCAACTCAAAAATGGAAAATGTTGTAAAGGACAATGATGCTTTCCTATTGGATAATAAGGACTATGTCGTTTCAGTTGAAACTAAAGCAATCAAGTTCAATTTAACAAATAACTCTATTGTTGTAGATAAATTGCCATCCAGGTTTGATGCGCGTGATTGGGGATGGACAACTCCGGGAAAAATACAGGGGGACAATGATGACTGTTGGGCATTTGCAACAGTAGCATCCCTTGAAACAGCTCTTCTCAAGTCAACAGGACAGGCATTTAATTTGTCACAGAATTACGTTCAAAAATTAAATCTGAAATATTATCCTATGGGGGATTTAAGAATTAGCCTAACAGGTTTCGCCTACAATGGTCTGGGATATGCTTTAAACTGGATAGGCGCTCTGCCTTCAGATAGAGCATATGACGATAGGGGAATGCTTGTGGATACCGATTTGGATGCTGAAAGAATTCATGTTCAGGATGCTCTCATTATTTTTGATGGGGCAAATAATGCTGACTTGATAAAACAGGCAGTGCTTAAATATGGTGCAGTCACTGTTCAAGTAATTTATAATAATCTTTCTGGCAGTATAAACGCTACTGGGGAGGATATTGCTGTTATGGATCATGGAATTCATTTTGTTTCAATCATAGGATGGGATGATAACTATGGTATGGATAGTGATAATTCCAGCGATGAGTCTATGGATGATGAGGACTATAATGACTCTGCGGATTATGATGTGGATTATAATGAGTCAATGGACTATGATGATTTTATGGACGGCGATTATTCCATGGATAATGAGGAGGATGCCGACCAGGATACTTATGGTGCATGGATAACTAAAGATTCATTAGTTGGGTTTTATGAGATTTTTTACTCTGATTGGCAGCTTTTGGCTATAGATTATTATGCAATTGTCCCTCAAAATCCAGCTATTGCCTACATCTTTGAGAATACCATTGATTATCATGTGAACTATCAGACCGACTTGACTGGATTGACAGGTTTTGATGAAAACTACACTTATTATTCAAACGAATTCACTTCCAAGTATTCCGAGTTGATTGGTGCTGTTGGAACCTACTTCAATGAGTCTGGAATTGACTATTCATTTGATATTTATGTGAACAATAATAAGGTTCACTCACAAAGTGGTGTAAGTGAATTTGCAGGATTCAGGACAATTGTTTTAAATAAATACATTCCGGTTAAAGCCGGCGATAAGTTTAAAGTTGTCTTTAAGAATAATAATCTTCCTTATCAGGCATATTCGAGAGTTCACTACATATCAGGAATGTCTAAAGTAAGTGCGGATGGCAAATCTTGGACTGATATGGCACCTTTAAACAAAACAGTTTGTCTTAAGGCATATACAGTTAAGGACGATTCTAAAATCATCAATAACAAGGCCATTTCAGTTGACTATGCAGGAGGCAAATACTTCTCCGTTAAGGTTGTAACTGCGGACGGACATTCAGTTGGTGCAGGTGCAAGTGTCAAATTCACAATTAATGGTAAAACAACTACCGTTAAAACAGACACTAATGGCATTGCCAAGATTAAAATAACACAGAAACCTGGAAAATATACCATCAAAACCACTTATAATGGTAAAACATATTCAAACAAGGTTACTGTAAAACAGGTGTTGACCGCAAGCAAAGTCACTGTCAAGAAGACTTATAAGAAATTTACCTTAAAAGCAAAACTCAAAATCAATGGCAAGTTGGTTAAAGGCAAAACAATAACATTCAAATTCAACGGTAAAACCTACAAAGTAAAAACAAACTCAAAAGGAATAGCGCAAAAGGTATTGAAAAAGAGTGTTATCAAGAAGCTTAAAAAAGGTAAAACCTACTTTGTTAAAGTGATTTACCTTAAAGACACTATAAAAACAACTGTTAAAGTTAAGTAGGTGAATTCGTTCATCTACATTTTTTATTATTTTTTTCAATTTAACTATAATTCTCACTAATCTATTTTCTAAACAGTTTCATGTATCTCGAATTAAAGTAGGGTTCTATTTTCAAATACCTATGTGTTAATGCAAAATTCATTTCATTATATTAAAGGAATAGAGCATCTATTGATTTTTATCAACCGTGTCTAATAGGAAACTAATTTGATTTTCAATGGAGAAAAGGAGTAGATCTTTTGGTTAAAAAATCAGAAAGAAGTTTCAAAACACTATTCACAATAAAACAAAAATCAGAATTTCAAAAAATTCTTAAAAAAATAAAAAAATGAAAGTAAAATTATTTTTTAACTTTCACGCTTTGTTTAACTGTATTTTTAAGATAGGTCACTTGGTATGTTACTTTTTTACCCACTTTGAGTTTTTTGAGCACGGATTTTTTTATGGTTATTTGTGCAACACCCTTTTTGTTGGTTTTCGCCTTATATGTTTTTCCATTGAATTTAAAGGTTACTGCTTTATTTTTGATAGGTGCTTTTCCTTTCAAAGTAGCTTTAATCACCAATTTCTTAGATGATTTTTTAACAGTGACTTTTGCAAGCTTTATATTCTGTTTCACTTTTACTGTGTTTTTGATTGTTTGGCCGGCATAAGTCGCAGTTAATGTGTAGGTGCCTACTTTAACTGTGTTAGGTATAGTTAAAACCGCATAGCCATTGCTGTTTGTTTTAACATTATATGTTACCTTGTTTAGTGTTATGGTTACAATTTGGTTTGCTCCAACAGGATTTCCATCATTGCCATATACGCGAACCTTAAAGCTGGATCCGTCTGCATAGAACATGTTGACATTTGAGTTTTCACTAAACCTTGAGACAACATTAATTGTTGTAACGCTTTCTTGCAAGGTTACAGGATTTTGTAGAAGAAGGGTATGTTTTCCAACTGAAAGGCCGGATAATGTCAGGTATAGTATTCCTTCATTGTTGTTAATTTGTCCTGTGTAAGTGTTGCCATCAAGTTTAAAGGTCACTTCCTTGTTGAATAGCTCAATACCGTTTTTGTCATAGAATTTACCTTCTATGCTTAATTTAGTATTGTATCCGATTTTAACGTTGTCCGGAATTTCAATGGAGTTCATTATTTCAAATAATTCAATGACATCTCCATCATCGTATGAAGTGACAAGGACATATTTTCCAGGTTCTAATGTTAAACTGAATGTTGCTTTGCCATTTTTAACTGTTGCGCTGCCTAATTCTTTATCATTTTCATAAATGCTGATTGTTTTCCCGTTAGCATTTGAATTAATTGTTAAAGGGGCATTTGTATAGTATTGTGACTTATCTTCAGAGTCTGGATTCTCAACGGTGTATACTTTGATACATGCGGTTTTGCCGAGTTTTCCTAAATCGTCTATATAATTGTCAGTATAGTATGCCATTGATTTTCCACTTTCAAAATGGATTCTTGTAAATTCAAGCAAAGGCATTGATTTTGCCTGTATTCCAACTGAAAATTGCTGGCCTGCATGGATTGCAATTTGTTTGTTTAACTTAATTGTTTCAAATCCGCTGTGGGTTGATTTTCCGGTCTGTGTATGGACAACATCTCCATTAACATATACGTTGATAATATATGCTTCACCAACATTTTCAAAGTAAGTCCCAACGGCTTTTATCAGCTCATCGCCAAAGGCATCATAGGTATTTATGAAATTAATGATTTCACCGTCATCATAGAAGTATCTGTCGTAAGATCCAATATCATATTGGTATACTCCAGTATAGCTTTCGGTATTGTTTATAATGTATCCAACTGATAGGGAGCGCATTGCGAATGTGGTGTCGTAGTATGATACATAGAAATATCCGTCTTCACCCCAGTCAGTTCCCCAGCTGTTTTTACAAATCCAAGCACCGTTTCCTTGTGGTTTTATGTTGAAATTATCCTTTGAATAATTATCGTCCCATCCAACTAAGGTTACAAAGTGATTTCCAGGGTCTTTGCCGTTATAGTATTGTGCATGGGTGGCTGGGTTGTAATACTCGTTATCTGATGAAGCGCCGTAAAGGTGCACTGTCAATCCGCCATATTTTATTAAGGCTTCTTTTAATTTGTTATTGTCTAGGGCATCCTCACGTGGAAGTATGATTACAGTATCTTGGATATGATATGACTCTCCAGGGACAAATGAAGCAACGCTTATCTTACCGAGTTCGTCATAGCTGTCAAGGTCTGTTGAAATAACTCCCAACCATGAGAGGAAAAGGCCCATTCCAGAAGTGGCATATCCTCCTTCAAATATGTCGCTTGCACCATATTCGTTGTAACGTGTTGCTGTGCCCTGAATATTATTTTCAGATAAGTCAAGCAATATTCCGGTTGCTTTTAAAAATGCGGATTCAAGTGCGCCAGTGGCGGCAAAAGCCCAGCATGCACCGTTTGATCCTTGGTCTTTGACAACTCCTGCTAAACTTAGGGAGGTTCCATTTACTTTGTAGTCGCGCAAATCAAATCTAGCATCATTTGCAGTTGCATTTGCGGTTGAAGTCATATCCAGAATAATCTGTTTGCCTTCATATTCAATAATGGTGTTGTATGCAACCTGGTTTAACAATGTTTTTCCACCGTTAAGCTGATTATTGGTTAAAGTTGAACCTGCTCTATCAAAAAAGCTAACAATGGTTTCGCCATTGCATTTTGAGAATTTTGAATTTTTTATTTCGTATTCGCTGTCATGCAAATAGACTGCATCGCCGAAAGTTCCAGCACAGTTATCTGTGAATTCACATTTAGTTATTATGATGTCACTGTCATCGATGTATAGAGCTCCGCCGTATAACTGGTTAGCGATGTTCATATTAAATTTGTTGTTGCCAATCAGAGTGGTTGTATTTGACAGATATACTGCCCCTCCAGCATATTCAGCGATATTGTTGATAAATTCTGTATCTATTAAATTAAATGATCCACCTAACTGGAGATATGCTCCTCCAAAGTTTGAAGAACAATCTTTAAATAATGAATTTGTTAGTGTCACGCTGTTTTCTGCATTAACGTCATCCCCATTCAAGTCTGCATAAATGGCTCCTGCATTCTTAGCTGAGGTAACATTAATGAAACTGCATCCGTCAATGGTTATTGACTCACTTCCCTTAAATCCGATAGCCCCTGCTGTGGCATTTGCATGTAAATTAATGAATTTTGAATTTAAAACGGTAAGTTTACTTTTTTCAGAGTAGATTGCTGTAGCATATCTTGAAGTCATATTGGTGAAAATGGTATTATTAACGGTCATGATGGAATTATAACCATAAATTAAACTCCAATGAACTGCTTTATTGCTGATAAATGTGGAATTGTTTATTTCAATTATGCTGTTTAGGCTATACACTGAAGCACCGTTATTTGCATAATTATTTATGAATTTGTCATGATTGCTGTAATAATTACTTGATTCAGCATATATTGCTGCCCCCTCATGGGTGTCATTATTGTTTTCAAATATTACATTATCTGTATACAATTCACAATTGTACAGTATGATTGAGGACATGTTTGCATTAGCTATTGTTAGGTTTTTCATAACTACTGTACCATTGGTGAATCTAAAGACGCCTGCCTGATTGTCTGCATCAATAACATGGCCATTACCATAGATTGTATATGTGCTGCCTTCGAGGACGGTAATGTCTATTCCTTTTATGAAATCTCCATCAGTTGCGCTATTAAATTTATAATCTGATGTAATGTCTAATTCATCAGTGCTGTTACTAACATCTTCTGATAAATCTGTAAAAGATTCGACAGTAGATTCGCCAGCAGATATTGCATCAGAATCAATGATTTGCAGATTATCGTCAGTCTGATTAACATCTTCTGCACTTACTGCACAAATGTTTATTATTAAAAACATTAATGCAGCAATTAGAAACATCTTCTTTTTCAAAATTTTTTCCTCCTAAACTTTAACCATTAATAAATATGTTTTTAACTAATTTATATTGAACTATTTTTCATTGATACAATTTATGTTGGTACAGTGTTTGCTAAAATTTCATCAATACTGACTTCTTCACCATACAATCGGTTTCGGATAGCAGATTGCAATCAGTGTTACCGCAGCGGCGGTCTATTTTCCCTGCTTGTTATTCAGGGTGTTGCAATTGCAACCGCACTGATGCTGCCACTATGTGCCTGCGGATATTCTTCAGACAAATATTCAAAACATATATGTTATATGCGATATAAACTTATATTGATTACAGAAAATGTTTTCTATATAATGTTCAACAATTTGTGCAGACAGATGCAGCAATGATGCAGGTGACCATATGCCAAGGCATTTAGTTTCAGGTTTAAAGTATTTGACAGTAATGGAATTGAAGAAATTAGATTTTTCAACACAGGAAATTGGTGAAATATTGGAAATGGATAGGACAACAGTTTCCCACTTCATTCACGGCAGGAATTTGTCTTCAAATTCAATTGATGTAGCTAGAGTAATCTTGGATTTGACTCCTCAAGATTCATTTAAAATGATTTATTCTTTATGCCAAAATGAAAAACTGACATTCACGATATTAAAGTATTGTTCGAATAACCCAAAGATAAGAATAAAAGATAGTTGCATTGGATGTGGTGTCTGTGTTGAGATATGTGCTATGGATGCATTAAAATTAGTTGACCTAAATTCCAGCGTCGATCTAGATTCTTGTTGCGGATGTCTTTTGTGCACTGATTTCTGTCCGACAAATTCGATTGAAATATTGGAAGCTGATGGTGGAAAATAGTTCATAATTAAAAAAAGCATAATAATAATTTAAATAATAACAAAATAGGATTGTTATAAAAAAGAAAAAAGAGAGTAAGCAGAATTATTCTGCTGCAATTTCAGTAACAAAGGTCATGTTTTCAATGGTTTCACTTTCACCGGATTTAATGGTGTAAATTGGGGAACCAAGTAAAATTAAACCGTTGCAGACTTCTCTGATTTTGTTATCAGCTACTTCTTGCATGTGGGTTCCTTCATAGGTAAATCCTGCGTCTTTGTCGCCTTCTAATGCGAATGAAATTACTTCACCAGATTTTTTGTTAGTTGCATTTACATTTATAATCATTGTACAATCTCCAATTTTTATTGATATTAAATATTTTGTAGGTTAATGTTTTTAAATAATGCGGTTTAATTTTTAGAAAAAGTGTCATTTTTTCAAAATTTCCAAGTCGCTTTTTTCATATTTGTTATGTCCCTTTAAAGATTTTTTATATTTCCAGCATTCAATGGCTTCTTTTAATGTCTTATCATCATTATCTTCAAAGAAATCACGTATATACTGATTATATTGGAATTGCTTATCTATTTTGGTTTTTTCGTTTGAATTTTGAATTTCAAAGTAGGCATTAATAGCATCTTCATATGTTTTATTGGGATTGGCCTTCAACCATTTTTGAAATTTCACTTTGAACTTGAAACCCTTTCCAATCTCTTTTTCAAAGAATTTCCGTTTGTCTTCACTGCATTTGAAGTTTTCGCCAATTCTTGATTCAAGGGAAATCATTTCATGTGAACTGTTTTTAGGAGCTATTTTGACTTTTTGAGGCTCCAGCGATTTTCCGGTATCCAAGTAATGGATTATCCTCTCTTCCAGTTCGCTTTTGCTTCCGTTAACTTTAAGCCCATTTACTCTGCAGAACTCTTTAAGCTCCTCTTTTAAAAAATAGTATTCCTTAAAGTCTTCACTTTTCAAGTCTTTAGTCAGTGATGGTCGTGTCATTTCAATCAAAAAGCAATTTGTCGATAATGTCCATGTCAAGGTTTTCTTCAACTATTTCCGCCAGCCTGTTTAGGGAATAGTCCTTTTGGGTTTCGTAAGGATCTTCTCCGAATTTGGCTTCAAGACCTTTTTTGGCTCTGATGTAGTTCAGGAATTCCCTTCTGAAGTTGTAATTGTGGAATATTCCGTGGAAATATGTTCCGAATACATTGTCTGATGATGCGCCGTCAATTTCGCCGTCTTCGTTATTTCCTTGCCCTTGTTTAATTTTCAGTAATCCTGAAGAAGAGATAAGTTCGGTTGTTCCTTCATGGATTTCATAACCGGTTACTTCCTCACCAACTATATTCTTGAATATTTCACCTGCAAGCCCATCAATATCATCTGGAATTGTTGCAACTGATTGTGTAACAATTTTCTCTGCTCTTGAAAAGCTGGATTCGATATCCAATAATCCCAAACCTTCGATAGTTCCATGTTTTGACTCGCGCTTTTCCTCGTCATGAATTATATTGCCTAAAATCTGCAGTCCTCCGCAGATTCCAACGATTGGGATTTCTGCTGATTTTTCAATGATTTTATCTGCAAGGCCACTTTCATGAAGGGCAAACATGTCTTCAGTTGAGTTACGGGTTCCAGGAATCAGAATGGCATCGACATCTCCAATATCATCATTGACGCCTATCATCTTAAGGCCGACATCGCTTTCGTATTCAAACGGATCGATATCTGTGAAATTGGCTATTTTCGGAAGGCGGATAACGCCGATGGTAATGTCCTTGTCTTCTGCAAAGTTATGAGTAGTCAGTGATGCTGAGTCCTCTTCAGGAAGCCTTAAGGTTTCATCATATGGAAGGACTCCCAAAACAGGCTCGCCGGTTATCTCCTCAATCCTGTCAAGGCCAGGCTTTAAGATATCCAAGTTGCCTCTGAACTTGTTGATGACTGTTGCTTTTAGGCGTGACCTGTCATAGTCATCAAGCAAAACGTATGTTCCCGCAATTGCAGCAAAGACACCGCCCATTTCAATATCTGCTATCAAAATGACATTGGCATCTGCAAGGTGGGCTATCTCCATGTTTGCAATGTCCTGTTTGCGCATATTGATTTCGGCAGGTGAACCTGCCCCTTCGATGATTATGACGTCATATTCATCGGATAAGATCTTGAAACTTTCCTTTATGGCATTGAATGCAGTATCATGGTATTTGTGCTGGTAATCATAAAAGTTCATGTCTCCAATTGATTTTCCCTGGATGATTACGTTTGATGTGAAGTTCCCTTTTGGCTTTAATAAGATTGGATTCATGTGTACGCTTGGTTCAATCATTGCCGCTTCGGCCTGCAGCATTTGCGCTATTCCAATTTCTCCATTCTCTTTTGTGGTATAGGAGTTCAGGGACATATTCTGTGATTTGAATGGAGCCACTTTATATCCCCTGTTTTTATAGATTCTACATAATGCCGCTACGAGCATACTTTTTCCGGCGTTTGATGATGTTCCTTGAACCATGATACAGTTTGTCATGATAGAATATATTGAAGTGATGTTATATATAATTTAAAAATGAGTTAAATTTAATCTAATTTGAAGTATGGATTTAATACATATCATTTATTCGGGGTTTTAAATGTAATCTAATACTATTTAAATATAAACTGATGTGATATATGACCATACAACAAACTCGATTAACAAGATTTAATCATTGAAAATTAAACTTGTATTACTTAATATATTAATTTTTAATATTTAATATTATCTATTTTATAATATAAATTGATAAATAATTAAATTAACATTGATAAATTATTATTTTTAAAATTCATTTTAGTTTGTTAGTTTTTAATATTATTGATATAAACTTATGTTAATATTGATGTGCTTTTCCAAATCAATACTCTTAAATGACCCATCTGCCACAGAACAGTTCATTCCTCATCAAAGTGCATGATGTCTGCGTCGCATACATCTTCGTGCTCTACAGTCATTTCAGTTTTTTTCGTTTGAATCAGGGTCTTTCAGAACTGGTCTGATTAAATCGACAATATGCGCTCCGCATTTGATGCAGAAGACATCTGTTATCTTAAGTTTCTTTCCACATTTAGGGCAAATGACATCAGTATTTTCAATGTATTGAAGTAGCCTGTCCCTGTTTTCAAGGTAGGTCTGTTTCATCTCGCTTTTTTTTGGTGCAAATTCCAATGCCCTTTTATAGCAGTTGAATGCATCCGGAATATTGCCTGATTTTTCCAGAAGTATTCCCTTAAGATTCCAGGCCTCATCCTCATACCGTTTGTCACTTATCTCTTGAAAAATCTCAAGTGACTTTTCAATCTTTTCAAGGCTTTCCTCATCAAATCCAATGTCTTTTAAATATTTGGAATAAGTGATTAAGCACATTGCCTTATTCCCTCTGATTATCTCTGAGGTGCTAAGTTCAATTGCCTTGTCATAATAGAAAAGGGCATCAGGGTATCTCTCCAGACCTTCCAAAATTATTGCCTTAATATTATATGAATTCGCTGTTCTGTATAACTCCAAAGACCTGTCTATGAAAATTAGTGCATCATCATTTCTGCAATCCTTATATAATTCCCATGCCTCGTCAGATATCCTCTTGGCTCTGCTCTTCAACTTTTCGATTTTCCTTTGTTCTTCCTCCCTTTCTCTTTCTTCAATTTCCTCTTCACTTTCTTCAGGTTTCGGTCCGTAACTCATATATGGCACTTCCGGAGCGCCAATATCATTGCCCATGCCTATCGGATCTCCAACATCCCACCTATCATTGTATCCCATCATAATCACTTCACATGTGTTGTCAGTTAATGTGCAAGAATGCCCGACTTCTTTAAGTCATGGATTGATTGCACTATTGGGAAGGCATATTATTTTTCAAATGCTCTTGCTAATTTTTAATATATGTAATATTTGCTTAAATAATAATTGTATGTAGTGTTTGCTGCATCATAATATTTTTCATAAAGATGATGCGCCTAGGGAGAAGAAGTATTAAAAAACATTAATCTTTTAGTAACTTTTATTTACTAAAATGGAAAAGTTTTTATATATTGTGGATTCATATAATATTTATATAGTATATGAAACTTAATTTTGTAATGATGAATTTATTTAGAGAAGTGAGGTTTATTTTATGAAATTTGAAGAACAGGAAGCCATTGAAGATGTTTCCGAAGATATTGTTGCTGAGCCTGAAATGGAGACCAAAGGCGAAGAAACTCAACCTATGTTAGATTATAATAACATTAAAAGCTCACAAGATATTGAAGTCCCTCCCTTATTAATTGATCAGGTCATTGGACATGAAGAGTCCATCGAAACAATCAAAAAAGCGGCAAAACAAAGAAGGAACGTTTTGTTAATTGGAGATCCGGGTGTCGGAAAATCCATGCTTGCTAAGGGAATGGCTCAAATATTGCCTCATGAAGTTTTGCAAGACATCTTGGTATACCCGAATATGGAAGATGCCAACCATCCATTGATAAGAACCGTACCAGCCGGTGAAGGTAAAAAAATAGTAAGAGCAACCAAAGGTTCTGCAAAAGGTCAGGAGGAGAGAAAGACTATAATCACCATGTTTGCAATATGTGGTGTATTGGTAATAGGATTCATGTATGGAAGGTTGCTTGAAGCCATTATTGCAGCAGCTTTAATTTTACTTATATCTATTCAAATTAAGCCAAAAGCCAATAACATGTCTCCAAAATTATTGGTCAATAATCAGGAGTCCAGATTTGCACCGTTCATGGATGCAACCGGAGCTCACGCCGGAGCATTATTAGGTGACGTGCGTCACGACCCATACCAATCCGGAGGACTTGGAACTCCTGCACACGAACGTGTAGAAGCGGGTATGATTCACAAGGCTAACAAGGGCGTTCTCTACATTGACGAGATTGGTACAATGTCCATGAAAACCCAACAAGAGCTCTTATCCGCAATGCAGGAAAAGCAATACTCAATTACAGGACAAAGCGAAAACTCCTCAGGAGCAATGGTAAGGTCCCAGGCAGTACCATGTGACTTTGTGCTTGTAGCATCCGGAAACCTTCAGGTTTTAGAAGGAATGCACATTGCAATGAGGTCAAGAATCAGAGGATACGGTTATGAGGTCTTCATGAAAGACTATATGGAAGACACTACTGAAAACAGAGAAAAACTTGTCCAATTCGTAGCTCAGGAAGTCAAAAACGATGGAAGGATTCCACACTTTGCTCCAGATGCATTGGATGAAATAATCATGGAAGCAAAAAGAAGGTCCGGAAAACAAAACGCTTTGACTTTAAGGTTAAGAGACCTTGGAGGATTAGTAAGATCTGCAGGTGACGTAGCTATCGAAAAAGGTGATGATTTAGTAACTGCTGCGCACGTTATCGAAGCTAAAAAATTCGCAAGAACCCTTGAACAGCAAATAGCTGACAGATCAATCATGCAAAGAAAAGACTACAGTATGGTATCATCTGAAGGCGGTAAAATTGGTCTTGTAAATGGGCTTGCAGTCATTGGTGACAGAAGCGGAATTGTTTCCCCAATCGCAGCAGAAGCTGCTCCGACCCAATCAAAAAACGGTGGTCAAATCATTGCTACCGGTAAGTTGGGTGAGATTGCTCAGGAATCAGTTCAAAATGTAAGTGCATTGATTAAGAAGTACACCAACAAGGACATTTCAGACTACGATATTCACGTTCAGTTCATCCAAACCTACGATGGTGTTGAAGGTGATTCAGCTAGTGTAAGTATTGCAACTGCCGTTATATCAGCTATCGAAGAGATTCCGATTGACCAAACAGTTGCTTTGACCGGTTCACTTAATGTTCGTGGAGATGTAATGCCTATTGGTGGGGCAACTGCCAAAATCGAAGCGGCTGCAGAAGCTGGAATGAAAAAGGTATTGATTCCTAAATCCAACTTGAAAGATGTCATGATTGAGAAGAAATACGAAGACATGATTGAAATCATTCCAACTGAAACTTTGAGTGATGTTTTGGAAAATATCTTAATTAGCGGTTCAAGCAAAGACAGGCTAATTGAAAAAATGAGAAACATCGGTTCTAAAGTTGCAGAAAAAGTTCCGCAAACAGGTTTTAATAATCCAACTACCAATTAAGTTGGATTACTCTATTATTTTTTTATTTACTATTTTTGCTATCGTGTTGTAGAATTCACAGTCTGTTTTTTCCAGTTTTTCGAATGATGCATCAATACTGCAGCTGCAGACATCTGTTTTTCCAATAATATAATCATCAGAGTCTTTTTTAATTAAAATTCCAAATAATTTTTCTTCTTTATCAAAATAAGTATCAAATTCTTCTTGTGTAAGATGGAAAGTATAGTCTTCATCGGTAAATATGTCGCATTCATTTATCATTGGCATGAATGTCATCATGCCAAGTGGAAGGAAAATGTTTTCGCTTTTGCTTATTTTTAGAAGTCGCTCTTCGTAAGTATCGTCATCATTTATACCATATCCTTCAATGTCCAGGATATTGTTGGTTCCCATGTAGCAGTCATCATCAATTATGAAAGCGAAGAGATTGGGGTCTATATAATTCTTGCATGTAGCCCTAATATTATTGATAGTTTCACTGAGATTCATCACAAAATGCCTCGTACTTTTCACAATATGAAAGTATCCAATCAAGTCTGGCAATCACGTTAATCCAATCTATAGGTATACTGTCATAACCGTAATAAATTCCGGCAAGCCCACCGCAAATGGCTGCATTGGTGTCAGTATCAATACCCAGATTCACGGCTTTCAGGACTGCATCCTTATAGTTGTCAGTGGTTTTTAGACAGAAAACTACAGTTTCGATTGTATCAATCACATATCCGCCACTTAAAATATTGTCATCATCAAGTTCATCATTAAATATTCTGTTGAAGTGTTCCAAATCCTCATTATCATTATAATGCTGTTTAATCTTTTCGCATGCCTGATTGATATGCTCATCAATTGTCAAATCGTTTTCAAGCATTGATTTGGCAATCTCGACATACAATACGCAAGCTATTTTGGATCTGGCATGGGCATGTGTCAATGCAGATATGTTTTCGATTGTTTCATAATCAATATCCGGAATGAATGCAAGTGGAAGAACTCTCATAAGAGATCCATTTCCGTTATCATGAGTTGAACTGCCACCGCAATGGAAAACATCAGCTCCTTCAAGGTATCTGTTAAGCCCACGTCTTGTTGTGTTTCCAATATCAAACAGTCTTCCGTGCGGTGTAAATTTAGAGTTTACCATCCATTCACAAAAATTTTTCATTATGTCTTCATAATCAATTGCCTTCTTGTTTATAATGCTGTCCATTGTAGCTATTGTCATGGAAGAATCATCAGACCAGGTTCCCATTTCCTGATTATAGGTTCCATATTCTCTCATATCCACAACAGGATCTTTTTCAAGTGTTTCCCTTCTTTCAAATTCAACCGGAACACCCAATGCATCTCCAACTACAAAACCGATTATTCCATCTTTAACTTTCATGATTCTATATTTTTGATTATAAATTATATATATTTTTAAAACAAATTTTAATTATGATT
The DNA here is from genome assembly GCF_045220775.1 of Methanobrevibacter sp. GTDB lineage: Archaea > Methanobacteriota > Methanobacteria > Methanobacteriales > Methanobacteriaceae > Methanocatella. The sequence continues at coordinate 22,333 of NZ_JBGUWC010000121.1, read as the reverse complement.
TTAAAAACTGAAAATCTTACATTGAGGCCATGGCAGGAAGATGATGCAGAATGCCTATATCACTTTGCAAAAAACCCTCACATCGGACCGATAGCCGGATGGCCTCCTCATGAAAGTGTTGAAGACAGTTTGAATATTATCAAAACAGTATTTTCCAAAAAAGAAACTTATGCCATTGTAAAGGATGATGTTCCAATCGGTTGCGTAGCATTGCTGTTCCATCCCGATACCAATCACTGGTGGGGTGAGGATTCGGCTGAACTCGGATATTGGGTGGCCGAAGAGCATTGGGGAAACAATTATGCGACTGAAGCTTCCCAAGCACTAATCAAAAGGGCTTTCGATGATTTGGAGGTAGGCGAGATTTATGCATCATACCGCATTGACAATGCAAAATCAAAAAGGGTTTTGGAAAAATTAAATTTTAAATATCTTGATGAACTAAATAATATTAATTATTTGGGCGAAGAAATTATAGAAATCGCTGTGAAATTGGAAAGAGAGGAATTTGATGGTTAGAAATTGCAATAACTGTGGATTTGTTAATCAGGACGATTATGACTATTGCGCCAAATGCGGCACACCTTTAGTTGAAGGACTGAAGCGCAAGCAGGTTTATGTTCTGAATGCCGAGGAACCGCAGGTAAATAAAAAGGCAATCATTGCATCATACATCGTTACAATCGTATTGTCCTGGAGCGGTTTCATTATAGGATTAATCTCCAAAAATACGGCTATAGCCACTGTCACATTTTTCGGATTTTTCATGCCATTCTACTTAATTCAGTCACGCCATCCCACAATCAGAAAGCATGGGCTGATTCAAATGGCAATTTCTCTTGTTGGTGTGGCTCTCTCATTTTATATTCTATTGAATTAAAAGAAAAAAGGGGAAATTAAACAATATGGAAGCTAATATTTCCCAATAAAACTTGAATCGGTATTTGAATTATATTTATTCCGTCTTGAATCATGGCGGTTGATACTGCATCTCCCCTGTCCATTGATCCTTGAACGCCACCATTACCTGCATAACCATGATACCCATCATTTGCACGAATATCGTCGACAATGCTTTCACCGAATATGGCGCAAGCAGCATCATTATTCACGCTGACAATCAAATGGGGTGTTACATGATATGTATAGCTCATTATATCACGAGCTGCACCGTATGGATCTTGAGGGTCATTTATATGGACATTATGCAATGTCTGACCTTCTGCATTAACGGAATTTCCCGGATAAATCCATTTAAATCCGGTAAGGCCAATTGATGCGGCCATATCTATACTTGAATCTTCTGCTGTATCTTCAGCAACAATTAAAATTGGACTAACAATGGTTGAAGCTAAAAATACAACTATTATCAATGCAATTATTTTAAGAATTGTGTTAGATTCTGCCATGATTACTTTTTATAGAATGTTTAAATATTAATACTTAACCTTTTTAATCATCAAAAACATATATAGTTTCATAAGAAATTTTGGTGATATTGTGATTATTGGTGGTTCAGCTTCCCAAGATCTGGCGGCTCATGTGGCACGTGAACTTGGAGAAGAGTTATGTTATGTTGAAACTAAAAAGTTTCCAGATGGAGAAAGGTATTTGAGAATTGATGGCAATCTTAGTGATGAAGTTACTGTTATTCAGTCAACAGGTTATCCTCAGGATGAAAATCTGATGGAATTATTGTTTATAATAGCCAATCTTAAGGATTTGGGTGTTAAAAAGGTAAAGGCCGTAGTTCCATATATGGGATATGCAAGACAAGAGAAACGTTTCAATCCAGGTGAGACAATTTCCGCTAAGATTATCTGCAATCTGATTGAAGCTGCAGGTGCGGATGAGTTCATAACATTCAATATTCATGAGGAATGCGTTTTGAAATTTTTCAATATTCCGGCAAGGAACTTGTCAGCGATGCCTGCAATTGCGGAATATCTGGACAAGAAATTCTTCAAGAAAACAAATGAAAAGCCATTGATTATCGCACCGGATAAAGGAGCATACGGTTTTGCGCAGGAAATGGCTGAAATCATTGGCTGTGACTGCACATACTTGACCAAAGTCCGTTTAGGACCGGACAAGGTTGAAACCAAAATCGTGGATGTCAGATGCGACAGCGAAAGCGAAAACACTGTAAACGTGGACTCCGTAAAAGGCATGCATGCAGTAATCATTGATGATATCATAGCTACCGGCGGAACTATCGTAAACGCAATCAATATCTTAAAACAGTATGGTGCATCATCAGTGGACGTCTGCTGCGTTCACCCGATTCTAACCAATAACGGTGCTACCAGAATCTATGCTGCCGGCGCCAACAAGATTATAGGTACCAACAGCTTATCTTCCGATACTTCACGAGTATCCATTGCAAAATCCATTGCGGATGCACTGAGGGATTGAACCATCATAATTTAAACTAATTCAATCGGGTTAATCTTATTGAATTATCATTTAAACAAATGGGGTGTAATCCATGAGAATCTGCCAGGAATGTGGAATGGAAGTCAAGGAAGATGAAAGCGTCTGTCCGAGATGCGGCAGCGAAGATATCAAGACCGAGAACTTTTGCAGGATATTAGGTACAAAATTAGATTAAAAGTGATGGATATTTTAATTTGCACTGAGGGAATAAAATGGATAAGGAACAAATTAAAAAGGAATTGGTTGATAAATCCAATAGGATTTTAGAGAAATATTCGGAAATGGATGTTGTAGAATCTATCTCTGTAATGAATATGGCTTCTAAAACCGTATTTCTAGGTTCCCTTAAGGTTTTCAATTATGAAGTCATTCCAAATATTATGAGGGATTTGGAAAAGGAACTGAAAGGCTATGGGGAGCTGGTCGTAAGAGATCAAAGAGTCACACCGTGCTGTTCTCCAAGCTACACCCATATTACTTTCAATGTTACAATTCCTAATTAAGATATTATGAAAGAATTCAAGCTGAAGTCACCTTACAAACCATTAGGTGACCAACCAAAAGCCATTAACTCATTAGCTGAAGGCATAAAAAACGGCCTAAAGGAACAGACCCTTTTAGGCGTAACAGGTTCGGGTAAGACTTTCACAATGGCAAATGTCATTGAAAAGGTCCAAAAGCCGACTCTAGTTATTTCACACAACAAGACTTTGGCTGCACAGTTATACGAAGAGTTCAAGGAGTTTTTCCCGGACAATGCAGTCGAGTACTTTGTCAGCTATTATGATTATTACCAGCCGGAGGCTTATGTGCCCCGCACAGACACTTTTATTGACAAAGAAGCTTCAATAAACGACGATATAGATATAATGAGGCATTCTGCAACACAGTCCCTGCTTTCAAGGGATGATGTCATCGTCGTAAGCAGTGTCAGCTGCATCTATGGTATCGGTTCTCCTGAAGACTATGGTGAATTCGCATTTGGAATAAATGTTGGAGACATCTATGAGAGGTCCGAAATCCTTCGCCGCCTGGTGTTCATGCAGTATGAGAGAAACGACATTGAATTTGACAGGGGTCAGTTCAGGGTTCGTGGTGATGTCATCGAAATCAACCCCGTTCATGGAACTCCGCCAATAAGGATTGAACTGTTCGGTGATGAAATCGATGCAATCAGCCTGATTGACAAGGTAACTGGAAGAAAGCAGGAATCCCTTCAAAGGTACATGATTTTCCCTGCAAAGCACTTCGTCGTCGGCCAGGACAAGATGGATACTGCGATTTCAAAAATCACTAATGAGCTTGAAGAAAGGCTTTCAGAGCTGAATGCCATGGGAAAGATTCTGGAAGCTCAAAGATTGGAGCAGAGAACTCGTTTCGATATTGAAATGCTTCGTGAAATGGGGTATTGTCCTGGAGTAGAAAACTATTCAATGCACCTGTCAGGCCGTAATTGGGGAGATAAGCCTTATTCACTTTTAAAATATTTCCCTGATGACTTTTTAACAATTATTGATGAATCTCATGTTACCGTTCCGCAAATCAGGGGAATGTATAATGGGGACAGGGCACGTAAGGAAACATTGGTTGAATACGGCTTCAGACTGCCTTCAGCCAAGGAAAACCGTCCGTTGAGGTTTGACGAATTTGAATCATCAGTAAATCAGGTAATCTATGTGTCAGCAACACCTGCACCGTATGAGCTTTCAAAGTCTAGAAATGTTGTTGAGCAGATTATCAGGCCGACAGGATTAGTTGATCCGGAAGTAATAATAAGGCCGGTGACCGGCCAGGTTGAGGATCTGCTTGAAGAGGTCAGGAAAACCGCCGAGAAGGATGAAAGGGTCTTGGTTACAACATTGACTAAAAGAATGGCTGAAGACTTGACTGACTATTATGCAAGAATAGGCGTTAAGGTAAGGTATATGCACTCCGAAATCGATACTCTGGAGAGAATTGACATAGTAAATGACCTAAGGCGTGGAAAATTCGATGTATTGGTGGGAGTTAACCTTTTAAGGGAAGGTCTGGACCTGCCGGAAGTGTCCTTGGTAGCTATTCTTGATGCGGATAAGGAAGGATTTTTAAGAAATGAGACCTCTTTGATACAGACTATCGGACGGGCTGCAAGAAACGTAAACGGCCGTGTGATAATGTATGTGGACAACATGACCACATCTGTTCAGAATGCGTATGACATTACAATGAAAAGGCGCAAACTGCAGATGAAATACAATGAGGTTCATGGTATCACTCCAAAATCAACAAGAAGGACACTAAAAGAAAAGCTTGCCGAGGAAGATGAGAAATATAAGGGCATTGGAACCGATGTTGATAAAATGCCTAAGGATGAGCTTCGCCTACTCATTAAGGACCTGGAAAGGGACATGAAGGATGCGGCTGCAAGGCTTGACTTCGAAAGGGCTGCCGATTTGAGGAATAAGCTTTACGCCTTGAAAGGTTTTGATAAATAGTTTTCTGTTTAGAGAAAACTTTTTTAGTTTTTTAATAATTTTTTCAGTTTAGAGAAAATTTTACTTTAATTTAGAAAATTTTTTCAGTTAAGAGAAAACTTTATTAATCCAATTAGTTATAATATATACTAATGATAGAAAGAAATGAATATTTAAATCAAATTAGGCCCTTAGTTGGTAAGCACATAATAAAAGTTTTCACGGGTGTTAGGCGGTCAGGAAAATCAACATTATTGAAATTAATTATTAAAGAACTTAAGAACAATGGTGTTGATGAAAATAACATTATTCTAATTGATTTTGATTCAGTTGAGGCATTAAAATTCAGTGATATAACTCAAGTTAGTGATTATATTCAAGATTCAACCAAAAATGTTGATGGAAAAATATATCTGTTTTTTGATGAAGTTCAAAGGATTACCCAATGGGAAAGATTAGTTAATGCATATTTTAATGATGAAAACTATGATGTTTATGTTACAGGATCAAATTCAAAACTTCTTTCTGGTGAATTTGCAACTTATTTAACTGGAAGATATGTTGAAATCAAAGTCTATCCATTTTCATTTAAAGAATATTTGGAGTATTATAAAGATTCTAATTTGACTCAAAAAGAACTATTTAATCAATATATTGAAAATGGAGGAATGCCTTCTTCATTCCAGTTAGAAAATAAAATGCAATATTTGGATGATTTAACTAGTTCCATAATTAATAAGGATATTCTTCAAAGGTTCAATGTAAAGAATACTGATTTGTTAAACAATTTATTTGCATTTTTACTTTCAAATATAGGTAATCTATTCTCAGCAAATAGTATCCATGATTTTCTTAAAGGAAAAAAGATTAAAGTTTCCATAAATACTATTTATAATTATTTAGATTATTTACAGGAAGCGTGTCTGATTTATCAAGTGAAAAGGTATGATGTTGTTGGCAAAACATTATTGAATCATTTGGAGAAATACTATGTAGTTGACCATGGAATAAGAGAATCAATATTTAATAGAAATATGGTGGATATCGGACAGATATTAGAAAATATTGTTTATTTTGAATTACTTAGAAGAGGATATAATGTAAATGTGGGCATTATAAACAAGAATGAAATAGATTTTGTCGTTTCAAAGAATAAGGAAGTTAAATACATTCAGGTTACGTATATTTTATCCAATGAAGATGTGGTTAAAAGAGAATTTGGAAATTTGCTTAAAATCAGGGATAACTATCCAAAATATGTTATTTCAATGGATGAGATTGATATGTCTAGAATGGGTGTAAAACATTTAAATATAATTGATTTTTTATTAAGTGATGAGTTTTGAATTACTTTTCAAATGCTCTCTGAAACATTTTATTAACTAGTTTGTTCTAATAATATATAACTAAATTGAGGAGATTATTATGCCAGAGGAGTCAAAAAAACAGATTGTCATCAAGGGCGCACGTGAGCACAATTTGCAGGATATTGATGTCAGTGTCCCCCGTGATGAATTCATTGTAATTACAGGCATAAGTGGGTCTGGAAAGTCTTCGCTAGCTTTTGATACAATTTATGCTGAAGGACAGCGTAGATATGTCGAATCGCTTTCAGCTTATGCAAGACAGTTCCTGGGTCAGATGAAAAAGCCGGAAATGGAGTCCATTGAGGGTTTGTCCCCGGCCATTTCAATTGACCAGAAGACTACAAGGGAAAATCCGAGATCTACTGTCGGTACAATTACAGAAATTTATGATTATTTGAGATTATTGTATGCAAGGATTGGTATTCCGCACTGTCCTAATTGTGGAAAGGAAATCTCACAGCAAACCATAGGCCAGATTGGAGATTCAATCATTGAAGAGGGAGAAGGAATCAAGATTCAAATCCTATCTCCAATCGTTAGGGATAAGAAAGGCCAATTTAAGGATGTATTGGATGATTTGAGAAACAAAGGTTTTGTCAGAGTCCGTGTAGATGGTGAGATAAGGGATTTGGATGAGGATATCGAGCTTGCAAAAACCTATCGCCACAATATCGATGTTGTAGTTGACAGATTGAAGATTAGGCGTGATGTTGACTTTAAAAGAAGGCTTGTCGACTCTCTGGAAACCGCTGCCGAACTGACAGAAGGCCTGATTACTGTATTGTTTACAACTGAAGACGAAGAGTATGAGAAAAAATATTCAGAACACTTTGCATGTGTCGATTGTGGAATAAACTTTGAAGAGCTGACTCCAAGGATGTTTTCATTCAACGCTCCTCAGGGGGCATGTCCTGAATGTAACGGTATTGGTTCCAAAATGGAAATCGACCCTGATTTGATTGTTCCGGATAAGACCTTATCTTTAAACGATGGGGCTATTGCTCCATGGTCCAAATCAACAAAAAGGGAAAACTATTATTATCAGATGCTTGATGCAGTATCAAAACACTTCAATTTCAGCATGGATGTTCCATTCAATGAATTGGACCCTGAATATCAAAATACAATATTATATGGATGTAAGGATAAGATTGCATTCACATTCAAAAGAAGAAATAAATCATATATGGTAAACCGTAAGTTTGAGGGAGTAATTCCAAGAATGGAAAGGTTATACATTGAAACCAAGTCCAATTACTCTAGAAAATACCTTTCAAAGTTCATGAGCGACAGGAAATGTCATGTCTGTGATGGAAAAAGGCTCAGGCCTGAGATATTGGCCGTCACTGTCGGTGGAAAATCCATCATTGATGTATGTGATTTACCAATAAAAGATTCATACCAATTTTTCCAGGATTTGGAGCTCACTGAACGTGAAAATTTCATTGCAAGGGAAGTCCTAAAGGAAATCAAGGAAAGATTAAGCTTTCTCGTTGAAGTGGGACTTGATTATCTTTCAATGTCAAGGTCATCAGGTACGCTATCCGGTGGAGAAGCTCAAAGAATCAGATTAGCAACCCAAATCGGTTCTGGTCTGGTAGGTGTATTATACATTCTGGATGAGCCAAGTATAGGTCTTCACCAAAGGGACAATATCAAGTTGATTGAAGCTCTTAAAAGGCTTAAAGATTTGGGAAACACCTTGGTTGTTGTTGAACACGACGAAGAGACAATTCTCTCAGCAGACCATGTTGTAGACATTGGTCCGGGTGCCGGCGAGCATGGTGGTAAAGTGGTCGCTCAAGGAACACCATTGGATATTATGAAAAATCCGGACTCCATTACTGGTCAGTACATCTCAAGAGTCAAAAAGATTGACATTCCAAAGGAACGCAGGCCTGGAAACGGTAAATTCATTACTATTAGAGGAGCCGCCCAAAACAACCTCAAGCACATAGATGTGGAAATTCCATTGGGCAAATTCACTTGCGTTACAGGCGTTAGCGGATCCGGTAAAAGTAGCCTAATCAATGAGATATTATATAAGGGCGCTAAAGGCAAGCTGTCCAAAACATTCACTTTTGCAGGCAAATATGATGAGATTGAAGGGCTAAAAAATGTCGATAAGGTCATTGCAATCAATCAAAAGCCGATTGGAAGAACTCCAAGGTCAAACCCTGCAACATACACAGGAGTATTTACTGATATCCGTGATTTGTTTGCAAACACTCCTGAATCTAAGGCAAGAGGATACAAGCCTGGAAGGTTCTCATTCAATGTAAAGGGCGGAAGATGTGAAGCATGTTCCGGTGACGGTATTGTCCAGATTGAAATGCACTTCCTGGCGGATGTTTACGTGCCATGTGAAGTCTGCGGAGGCAAAAGGTACAACGAAGATACCCTGGATATCAGATATAAAGGTAAGAATATCTATGAAGTCCTGGAGATGACTGTTGAAGAGGCATTGGAATTCTTTGAAAACATTCCAAAGATTACCAAAAAGCTTCAAACATTGTATGATGTGGGTTTAGGTTATATGAAGATAGGCCAGCCTGCAACTACACTTTCCGGTGGGGAAGCTCAAAGAATCAAGCTTGCTAAGGAACTGTCAAGAACCAGCACAGGCAAGACATTATACATTCTTGATGAACCGACAACTGGTCTTCACTTTGCAGACATCAAAAAACTGCTGGAAGTTCTAGCCAGATTGACTGATGCAGGCAATTCTGTTGTCGTTATTGAGCATAATTTGGATGTTATCAAAACTGCTGATCATATCATTGATTTAGGTCCTGAAGGCGGAGACGGTGGAGGTCAGGTAATAGCTACTGGAACTCCTGAAGAGATTGCTGAGTCAGGCACTTACACAGGGCAGTTCTTAGAGCGCATGCTTGATGAAAACATCACTCCATATGCTAAAGAATTAGTGGAAGATATAGGAAAATGATTTTTTCTTATATCAGTTAACTATTTTTTTATTTTTAATTTTTTTATTTTATTCTACTTTTTTTCTAAATTCTAAACATTGTAATATAATTTTTCAAATTCTAAGAATCATTTAAGTAAATTTAAATACTTTCTTGTTTAATTATTAATCATAAGGTAGTTAAGTATTAATTCCTAGGCAATACTTAATTAACTACACTTATCGCTGGTGATAAATATGAGAGAGTTATACGAAAAGATGATTGACGAGTCAATGGCTGCTCAAAAGGCAGACGTTGCAGTCATATCAGAAAACAGGTACAATGACTTTAAAATAACTGATGCTAAGCCTTACGCTGATGCAGTCGCAGGCATGAAAGCATTAGACAACCAAGCAGAATCTGTAATTAACTTACACAAAGAATCTGTTAAAAACCACTATGAAATTTTGTCTTCCATTACAGACACTTTGCAATGTGAAGATGATCCTTTCATTGAACACTTCCAAACTCCACCAATTTTAGAAATATTGTGTGAAGAGGATGGAGAATTCGCTGATAGTGTAGATAAATTTATCCAAGCTATTGCTGATTCAGAAGCTTTAATCGCTAAAGAATCAATCAGAAGATACGGAGGATTCTATGGACCGACCTGTGTAGTGGACTTTGCATTAATGCCTGGAAGTACCAGTAATGTTGTAAACCAAATATTGACCAAAATGGACATTCCTGTACTTCACAAACAAGCAATATTGTCTGCAAAATCCTGGGGTATGAACACTTCATATGGTATTGGTGATGCATTCGCTAATGCTATTGAAGACAGATTCACCGCTGCACAAGCAACAGAAAAAGAAATTGAAACATTACAAATGATTTACAAAACTCCTATTGAAGGACAAGGTAAATTAATGGATGATGCAAATCACTCATCATTTGATGTAAGAGACTACATGAACAAATATAAAAAGGCAATGACTCCTGTAGTCAAAGCTGCAATGGACGACGGCGTACATTACGGTAACATCGTAACCGTACCTGCATACTGTGTTGGAGACATCGGACACCACATCGGCCAATCCACTTACAACATGTGTAAAGACGATGTAATTATGGCTGTCATTGAAGCTACCGCTGGAGTTATTGAAAACTCATTAAGAAACAACCTTGACGTTTTCGAAAGCCCATTTGATGTGTTAAAACTCTCAACTGGTGCATCCGCATGTGCAACCGAATTCCTATTAGAATTAGACGGATTCACCGCACCTATTGTTGTTGACATGTTAAACAAAAGATTCCACAACTACGTACAACAATATCCAAAAAGAGGTGCAGCTGCTGAGTTACACAACTGTGACTTCATGGACATGATTTACAGAGGATTTAACGCAATGAGTAATGCTAGAAAAATGAGATCATCCAGTGGATATGAAATCATTCCTAGAATCAAAGGTATGGAAGTTGACTTCAAACCTATCCTAGAAAATGAAGTGTTAATGAATCCACAAAGATACGCTTATCCTGCATGTGCTATTACAGTAAGATTCTCATCACTTATGAGATTAGCAGACTACCCATGTCTATTAACTTCAGAACCTATTACAGCAACAATGATGACCAACATTATTGCACTTGACAAAGAAGCACCAGGATCCCCTGTAAGAGGATGTAAACAATGTGCTTCAGCTTGCCTAGCAGACAACAAACACGAATACTGTCAATGGAGAGAAGCTGTATAGGTGAGATAAATGCCTTGTAATATTAGAAAAAAATTCTTTGCAGAACTTTTAGGAACATTTTTCCTTGTATTTTTCGGTACAGGTTCAGCTGTCGTAACCTTATTGATTACTGATGCGGCCGGAGCTGCCGGAATAGGACCTTTAGGCGGATTAGGTGACTGGATTGCTATTGCTTTAGCATTTGGTCTAACTGTAATGATATGTATTTATGTATTCGGTAAGATATCCGGTGCACACTTGAATCCTGCTGTAACCATTGGGCTACTTGTAACCAAAAACATTGATTTAATCGACAGTGTTTACTATATCGTGGCACAAGTAATCGGTGCATGTTTAGGAAGCCTTTTCCTATTCTTATGTCTAGGCGATCCTGCAGTCACAATCGGTGGTCTTGGTGCAACCGCTCCAGGACTTGGAGTAAGCTACATGCAAGCTATGTTAGCGGAATTCATTGGAACATTCTTCCTTATGATGGTTGTAATGGGTGTAGCAGTCGATAAAAAGGCAGAACCTGGTTTTGCTGGAATATCAATAGGTATGACTGTAGCTGCAGTAATCGTAGTTTTAGGTGCATTTACAGGTGCTTCAATCAACCCTGCACGTACATTCGGTCCTTACTTAATGGACATGATTTTAGGAGGACAAAACCTCTGGGGATTCTTCCCAATATACCTAGTCGGACCTATTCTCGGTGCAATCTGTGCAGCTCTTGCATATGCATATCTTGCAAAAGGCAGTGGAGTCTGTGAACTTCCACAACCATTTAATGATGAATAAATCTTTTGATTTATTCTCTTTTTCTTTTTTTAATAACCTATTTAATTAATTAAAACAAATATTATTTTAGGTGATAATTTGAGTTTTGATATTAGGGAAGCTTTTTTGATATTTATTCGCGGAGTCCTTATGGGTTCTGCAGATATTGTTCCGGGGGTTTCCGGTGGAACAATAGCATTAATAACAGGAATTTATGCTTATTTGGTAGAAGCAATCAGTAAAATAAAATTTGGATTCGTAAAACCTCTTTTAAAAGGAGACATTAATGGCTTTATAAATGGATTGTTTGATGAAATAGATTTCAAATTCTTTATTCCATTGGTTTTAGGTATCGGTGTTGCTTTCCTGACACTTGCAAAAGTTGTAACCTATTGTATGGATGTGCATACTGCATTAACCTATTCGTTCTTTTTAGGTCTGATTATAGCTTCTGCAGTGATATTATTCAAAAAGCTCAATGAAATCAACTTAAAAAACATATTATTTGCATTAATTGGAGCGGTCTTAACTTTCATATTTGTAAGCTTGAATCCGATAGCAGCCAATCATTCATTGCCTGTAATTTTTATTTCAGGAATGATTGCCATTTGTGCGATGATTTTGCCTGGAATTTCCGGATCATTTCTGCTATTGCTTTTAGGCCAATACAAATACATGCTGAATGCCCTTCACCAATTGCATTTGGCCGACATCATCGTCTTTGTTATTGGGGCTGTAATCGGTATTCTAGGATTTTCCAAAATACTCAACTATCTGCTTAAAAATCATGAAAAAATAACAATGGCGTTCCTTATCGGTGTAATGATGGGGTCTCTAAAAGTTCCTGGTGTAGAAATTCTAAATTCAGCCGGTTTGGGCTTTGCATTATTGCCGTGCATTATAGTAGCAATTATTGGATTTGCATTAATAATTATCTTGGAAACCAGATTTGATTATATGGAATAAGGTATGCGAAACATGACACCTTACTTCTAATTTTTGAAAATATTGTATGTTTTTGGCAAGTTTTTTTTCCAATGCATTTACTTTTTTTATGCAAAATTTTTTTAATAATTTTTAATTAGATTAATAATAGATATTAAAATGTAAATTAATATGGGTGACAAAATGGCTATTGATTTGACAGATATCGGAATTGAAGAAGGACAGAAATATGAAGGGATTTACACTACCATGAGCAAGGAAGGTGTAAAAAATGCTGCACCAATAGGAATTGTATGCAAAGGCAAAGACAAACTTGGATGCAGATTATTTGTCGGTACCAAAACCCTGAAAAACATTATGGAAACACGCAAATATGTTGTAAATATTACTTTTGATCCTATAAATTTTGTAAATTCAACCATCGGAAACTTGGATATTGAAGAGTTTACGGACGATGATGACATTGCAATATTGAAGAATGCAGAAGCATATATCATTTGTGATGTCACAGACATTAGAAAAATGGATCCGATTAAAGACCATGTAACATCAAATGGGGAAGCTTATATCATAAGCAGTGATGTTGTAGAAATCGTTAAGAACAATCCATGTGCAAAGGCTTTAAACAGAGGAGTATTTGCCCTTCTTGAATGCCTTACAAACTATACTCGGCTTGACCTTGTAAGTAAGGAACAGCAGGATTATTTTGTCGGAAGGTTTAATGAAAACTATCGTATGATTAAGAGGGTTTCCGGACAGGATACGATAAAAGCCATGGAGATTCTTAAAAACAGCATGATAGAAAAGGGTTTCGATGTTAAATAGAACCCGATTTTGCCTTTAATTTTAGTTTAGCGTATCGGTCGGTGATGAAGCCAAAATTATTTTAATTATTCTATTTTAATAAAAGTAGCTCATAAAGATGAAATTTTTCTAATCCCACAGCTTTGTGGAATACTTCAACAGTATCAATATATTTAAATCCGAATTTTTCAAATACATTTTGGGCTCCAATATTGCCATCAATAATGTCTAATCTAATTGTTTTTTGGTTATTTTCAATAGCATTTCTTTTAATTTGATTGAATATCTTTTTTCCAATTCCTTTTCCTGTGAAATTTCTATCCACTGCAAATGTATGGATTATAGTTGTTTCATATGGTTCGGCATTAGCAATCCAGTTGATATCTTCATATTCAGGGTCAAATCTGTTGTTCAAAACAACGCTGGCAATGATATTGTCATTTTCTGTGTAGATATATAATTCCTCATTCTCAATGCTTGTTTCAATGAATTCTAAATTCGGATAATCTTTACTCCATTTTGGTTTAAATTCACTGCCTTTAATGGATTTGATGACATTCTGATAGAATTGCAATATTTCAACTGCTTCTTCAATTTCCGCTTTTCTTAGACTGCTCATGTTATTCATATAATCATTAGATTTAATTTTCTTTATAATTAAACTCTTTTAAATATAAGCTTTATTAATCAATGTTTAGAGTCTATAATTAAATCTTTTAATATTTATTAATAATCAATAATATAAATAAAAGCAATGTTAGTTTTAAAAAAGATTAAAAAACAGTGGAGATTATATCCAATCGGTTCTCCAAAGGGGGCATTGAATCACAAAAGAGAACCCGAATTCGTTGGGAATATCAAGTTCAGCAATGATGGAGATTCATTATCCATTTCCAGATTCGTGGCTGATTATAATTTTAACGATAACTCCACATTGAATGAGAAGCTAATGCCTCCAGGTGAGGTTATCAAGCTTCTGCGCTCACAGGCTGTTTTTCTTGCAACCCCTGACGAAAAGGTGGAAAAGTTCCTGAAATCACTCAACATTAAGGTTAGAAAAACCCAGGTTTGTGACTTTTGCGCGTATGAAGGAAATATCACTATAGTAAACTCCTCTTATTCTTATAAACATAACAATCAATTAATATGTAAGGATTGTGCATATGACACAATCAAGGAAGAAATCAAGCTTCAGGGATTTGACAAAAAGATTTTCAGAAATCTTAAAAATACCCTGGAAAAGACAGGAAGCCTGGAAAAGACATTATCCGTTCTGGACCCTCACTTTGATCCGATAAAGAACAGGAATCTGACATTATTTGACAAGACCAAAAAGTCAAAGCATATTATACCTCCGGTTGACATGAAGCGCCTTAAGATACCTCAAGACTTCAAACAGGTTCTTCTTGATTCCGGAAACACCAAACTGTTGCCGGTTCAGTATTTGGCCATTAAGGAAGGCCTCCTAAAAGGTGAGGATTTGCTTGTTGTAAGTGCAACCGGTTCCGGTAAAACTTTGGTCGGTGAGCTTGCGGGGATTACCGAAGCTTTGAAAGGAAAGAAATTCATTTTTTTAACTCCGTTGGTCGCTCTTGCAAATCAGAAGTACAGGGATTTCAAAAAGAAATACTCAAAATTGGGATTGAAAGTGGCCATTAAGGTTGGAAGAAACCGTGTAAAGGCAAAAGGAGAACTTAAGTTACCAGATTCTGACGTATCCAAAGCGGACATTGTTGTTGCAACCTATGAGGGAATCGATTATCTTTTAAGAAACGGCAATTCAAAGTCACTGCATGGTCTGGGAGTGGTTTTGATTGATGAAATCCATATGATTGATGATGAAGACCGTGGAACAAGATTGAACGGCTTAATCAAGAGATTGAAAAATCTGTATCCAAAAACTCAAATCATAGGCCTTTCTGCAACAGTTAAAAACCCGGAATTTTTGGCCGAAGAATTCAACATGAAGCTGGTTCAATACTCAGAGCGTCCGGTTCCTTTGGAAAGGCATCTGGTTTATACAAGAAACGAGTCTCAAAAACGTCATTTGATGATAAAGCTTGTTCAAAAGGAATTCAACACCAAATCCAAAAAGGGATATAGGGGACAAACCATTATATTTACTAATTCAAGGCGCAAAACCCATCAGATTACCAATTATTTAACCAATAAAAGAGTCAATGCCCAGGCTTACCATGCTGGATTGTCATATTATAAGAAGGAAAAGATTGAAAAGGACTTTGACAAGGGTAAGATTTCCTGTGTCGTTACTACAGCTGCACTTGCGGCGGGTGTTGATTTTCCGGCTTCTCAGGTCATTTTCGATTCTCTTGTAATGGGAAACAAGTGGATTAATCCGAATGAGTTTTCACAGATGTTGGGTCGTGCCGGAAGGCCAAGCTATCACGACAGGGGTATCGTATATCTGCTTCCGGAAGTCGGCAATGATTTTGAAGGAGAATCTGAAGAGGCAAAGGCACTTGATTTATTGGAAAGCAATCATGAAGATGTCTACATTGAATATGATGAGGAATCAGCTTATGAACAAATATTGGCGGACATTTCATCCACATCAATCAAGTCAATTGATGAGCTGAACAAATTCTATAAGGATATTGATGTTCCGGTTTCACTCAAGATTGCCTCAGAAGAAATGGAGGATTTGGGTCTGATTGACATTTCACCGTCAAACAAATTAAGCGTCACAAAATATGGCAGAGCCACATCGGTTTCATTTCTGTCAATTGATGAAGCGGAATTCATCAAAAACACATTAAATGATAGGGAATACTTGAAACGCTATGTCGGCCTGTCTCCAATGTATAAGAAAAAGGAAAAGTATGACAAATTGAAGGTATTGATATTGGCAATGGCAATGGATTTGGAAATGTTTGAAAACGCATACCTCTCAAGCGTTATTCACAATCAAATCTCAAATGCTTTGAAAATCAAGTTTTCAACAAGGCTGTTTGCCGAATCCACTCTGGACATCATATCTTCAGGCGAAGCCATTGAAAAGGTTGACAAGAAATATCAGGATGCGCTTATTGCCCTCCAGAGCGATTTCATGCAGTGCAGGTGTCAGGACAGGCCATTCTGCAGCTGCATGCAGAGGGGAATATCTGAAGTGATTATTCATGAGCGCTTAAAGGGAAAGGATCCGCAGGACATATCGAACAAGCTGTTTCGAAAATACCAGATTCAGGTCTATCCTGGAGATATTTTCTCATGGCTTGATAATTTCGTTAAAAATTTAGATGCAATTAAAAGAATTTCAAGTTCATTTAATAAAGATAATATAGTTAAAAAAACTAATTATTTAATTAAGAAAATAGAAAATGGGTGAAGATGCATGTATGCAGAAGACAAAATATTAATTGGTTGTAATGAAAATATGGACGTATTTGCATTACCAAGAATGGCTAACAGACATGGTGTTATTGCCGGAGCAACAGGAACCGGTAAGACCGTTACTTTAAAAGTGCTTGCAGAATCCTTTTCAGATATGGGAGTGCCAGTATTTTTGGCAGACATGAAAGGGGATGTTGCAGGTCTTGCAAAAGTCGGTGCAACAAATGACTTCATTTCAAGAAACGTTGAAGCGTTCTCTCTTGAAGATAAAGGATTTAACTTCAAGTCATATCCTGTTGAATTTTGGGATCTCTTCGGTGAAAAGGGTCTTCCTGTAAGGGTAACACTATCTGAAATGGGGCCGATGTTGCTTTCAAAAATCTTAAACTTGTCAGAAGCGCAAGCTGGCGTTTTGAATATCATATTCAGAGTGGCTGATGATGAATCTCTTTTGATTGTTGATTTAAAAGATTTAAAAGCTATGATTAATCATGTTGTTGAAAATAAGGATAAATATGAAAGTCAATATGGCGCAATTGCCCCTAAATCAGCCAATACAATTTTAAGGACTTTATTGGCATTTGAAGACCAAGGTGGAGATTTATTCTTTGGTGAACCTGCCCTGGATTTGAATGATTTCATGCAAGTCGATGATAACGGAAAAGGTGTCATCAATGTTTTGGATGCTCAAAAGTTGTCCTTATCTCCTGAAATATATTCAACATTCCTGCTTTGGATGATGTCCAGTCTATATCAGAATCTGCCTGAAGTAGGAGATATGGATAAGCCTAAATTCGTATTTTTCTTTGATGAAGCTCATTTGCTATTTGATGAAATCTCACCTGAATTCGGAAAGAAAATCGAACAGATTGTTCGTTTAATCAGGTCAAAAGGTGTAGGGTTGTACTTCATTTCACAATCCCCTGCAGACATTCCGGATGATATCCTAGCTCAATTGGGTAACAGAGTTCAGCACGCCCTTCGCGCATACACTCCAAAAGACCAAAAGGCGGTAAAGGTTGCAGCCGAAACATTCAGGCCAAATCCTAATTTCGGTACTGCAGAGGTAATATCAACTTTAGGTACTGGTGAAGCGTTGGTATCAGTTCTTGATGAAAAGGGAGCTCCTACAGTTGTGGAACAGGTTAAAATCGTGCCTCCTCAAAGCCACATCGGTTCAATTGACGATGACTTGCGTAATCAAATCATTAACATTTCCGAATTCAAATCCAAATATTGGGATGCGGTTGATCCGGAATCAGCATATGAGATTTTATTGAATAAGATAGCATCAAACCCAAACATTGAAAGTGAAGTTCCTGAATCAGATAAGCAAATAATAGAGGAAGTCAAAACTCAAAATCAGGAAGCTCCTCAACAGCAAGGTTCTGTTTTAGTGGATATATTAGGCACTGTCATTGCAGGTCAAACCAAGCAGACAACACGTAAAAGAACTAAAAAATCCAGTTCACAAAAGATGGTTGAAAAGGCAGCTTCACAAGCAATGAACACTGCTGCCCGTGAAGTTACAAAAGGAATCATGAGAGGAATATTCGGACAAATGAAATAAGGTGATATTATGGCTCATCCACATTTTAAAGCTATTGAAAATATGGAGGCCTCTTCATTTATTTCCATTATTGAAGAGTCTAAATTGACTTATGTAAGGGATAATTTGGATATCCATTTGCATGAAAGTCAAGTAAAACTATTGAAAAGAGTTAAAAAACATGAAAAGCCTCATCACAAACGAATTAGAATAAAGCAATATGAAAAGGCTGAAAAAACAGATCTGTTCAAATTGCATGAGGAATTATAT
The DNA here is from genome assembly GCF_045220775.1 of Methanobrevibacter sp. Classification (GTDB taxonomy): domain Archaea; phylum Methanobacteriota; class Methanobacteria; order Methanobacteriales; family Methanobacteriaceae; genus Methanocatella. The sequence continues at coordinate 3,739 of NZ_JBGUWC010000121.1, read as the reverse complement.
CTTAAAAGCTATAAGAAATTGGCTAAAAAAGGTTTAATTGAAATTGATGAAAGCCCAGAAAACGGTCTTCCATACGATTGCTCTTTAACTGAAAAGGGAATTGAAGTTTTAGAAGAAATTGCCCGTTTAGAAAGCGAATGGGAGGAAGTTGTCGGCGTTGGTGATGAAGATAAGGAAGTCTTAAAGAAATTGGCTCTGAACTCCTTTGAAATTTCATACAACCATAAGAAAAAATTGGATTTCATATTCTGAAATATTCAAATTCACTAGCTATTGAGTTATATGCATTTTCAACATTCTCAATAGCATCTTTTCTATTTTTAAAGTAATAAAGATGACTTTCACATGTGCAGTCTGAGCATCCAAAGTCTTTAACTCCAGTTGTTTTTCCAGATAGGTATTGTGATAGTTCACATTCTATTTTCTTTGTTGATTCTGCATAGATTACGTCTGTAATGTCGGCATTCTTTAAGAGGTAGTCAATATGCCAATGAAGCTTTTTTTCATCGCTTAGGTGTCTTGTGATTCGTGAAGTTAATGAACTCATTGCTGATCCTACATAAACATAAAATCCTTTTTTAAAATAAGTATCTCCTAATTTTTTACCAATTTTGATGGTTTTTTCATTATCCAACTCAACAATCAAACAATAACTGCCTTTCATAATTTTTATGTTAACTTCTGTTTATATTAATTTTTTTTTTAATTTCATTTGATTATTTATATTATAAAATTTAAAGATAATAATGTATAATTAATTTGGAGGAATCATTTTGTTTATAATTAATAGGAAATTATCGTTATTTTTAATAGTATTGCTTTTATTAATTATTATTCCATCAAGTTTTGCTCATGACAACGATACAGCAATAACAATTGATGAAGAAAGCCCAGTTGCTATTGAAAGTATTGATGATGCGGAGCCTCTGAGAGGCAGTAATGATTATTATTTTGATGCATCAGCTGAAAATGATACTGGTGATGGTTCAATTGATAATCCTTATAAGTATTTGACTGCAAGCAGGATTAAAGCTAATGCAAATATTTATTTAGCAGATGGGGAATATAATTTAGACCAATCCAAGTCAATAGAGCAAGTCAATATTATTGGCAGTAACACAAATAGTACAATTATTAAATATGACGGTGTTGCTTTTAAGGTTTGGAATTCATTAACTTTAACAAATCTGACAATCTCTGGCGCAACCATAATGAACTATGAAAAGCTCAATGCTACAAACACAGTTTTCTGTTATGGATACGGCAGTAATAAGGATAGCTATGGAAACCATTACGGCGGTTCAATCTACTGCCCATATTATACTGACGATTATACTTCTGCTGTAAATATCAAGAATTGTACTTTCATGAATAATTATGCTGAGTATGGTGGAGCTATTTATATGGATGGGGGTAGTTTGGACATAATCGACACCATGTTCATCAATAATTTCGCTTATAATTATGGTGGAGCAATTGCCGCCGAATATGGAACAAGCATAACAATTTCAAGATCTAAGTTTTTAAACTCCTATTCCATGGCCGATGCAGGTGGAGCGATTTATACTAGAGTGGCTACATTAGAAATTAGCAATGTAGATATCATAAATTCTTCTGCAACATTTGGAGGTGCAATTGCAACTCTTAAAACTGATGTAAGTTTAAATCGTTTAAATGTTTATAATTGTACTGCGAAATGGGATGGGGGAGCAATTTATCACTTGTATGGAAATTTTTCATCAGTATACGGTAAGTTTAATAATAACTCCGCTAATAATGGTGGGGCATGGTTTATTGATAATTCCACTAGTTTATCATTAATTCGAACTACTTTTACAAATAATAATGCCTTGTCCACTGCAGGTGCCATTTATTCAATCTGCAATACTTTGAAAGGTATGGGTTCAGTAGCACAAGGAGCTATCTTTTCTGGAAATAAAGCGGTCTTTAGAAATAATGAATATGAAATTTCTTTAATAAATTTGACCATTGCAAATGGCAATTATACAATGTATAAACAAAATGCATCCGAAATAACCGTTATTCCTTCATATTATAGCTTGATTGACCAAGGTTGGGTGACAATTCCTAAAGATCAACAGGCATCAGGTAACTGTTGGGCATTTACAGCAATATCTGTTTTAGAATCTGCAATTCTAAAGGCATCTGGCCAATATCTCGATTTATCTGAAGAAAACATGAAAAATGTGATTGAGTTATATTCCGACTATGGATGGAAAATGGATACCAATGAGGGAGGATATGATAACATGCCTATAGGATACCTTGTAAGTTGGTTAGGTCCGGTCAATGAAACAGATGATGTTTTTGATGATCATAGTGCATTATCTCCAGTATTGAATAGTATAATGCATGTTCAAAATGTTATTTTCCTAAAACGAGATGATTATCTTGACAATGATGCAATCAAAATGGCCATTATGCAGTATGGGGCTGTTGGAACTTCCATGCATTTTGCTAATAATTTCTTTAGAGGAAAAGGATATTATTGCTGGTCTCCTATTGATTCAAACCATGCAGTAACTATTGTCGGCTGGGATGACAATTACTCAAGAGATAATTTCTATGGACTTGGCCAAGATAAGGGTGATGGAGCATGGATAGTCAAAAACAGCTGGGGACCTTCTTGGGATGGCGATGGATATTTCTATGTCTCTTATTACGATGAAAAATTCGCACAGCCTGGCGTTGATGCAGTTGCATATGCTATCATCCTGAATGATACAATCAGATATGATAAAAACTATCAGTATGACATTGCTGGAAGTACTGATTATTTATATACAGGTGATGAGACTCTTTGGTATAAGAATGTTTTCACAGCCAGTGCTGATGAATTTTTAGCAGGCGTATCGACTTACTTTGAAAAAATAACCAATTGGACAGCATCTGTTTATGTAAATGGTGAACTTAAAGCGATAAAAGAAGGCATTTCAAATCCAGGATATTATACTATTGATTTAGGTCAGTTAATTTCTCTTAGTTTGGGCGATATATTTGAAGTTGAATTTAAGGTAAGTGCTTCAGATATGACTTCAATTCCAATTTCCGAGTATTATTCACTTAATAAATTGGTTTACAAACCGGAAATTTCTTATATGAGTTTTGATGGTGTTAATTGGGAAGATTTGTATTATATAAGTAACTCTTATGGAACTCATAAATATTATTCACAAGTTGCTTGCATTAAGGCATTTACAATTTTAAATGAAATCAATACTCTAATTAACCTAACTCTAAGTTATGATGGTTTTAATCCAGTTAATATCACTGCAACTGTCATTGATGAATATGGAAACCTGTTAAATAATGGAAATGTTACTTTTAATTTCAGCGGAAACGAGTTTGTCGTTAATGTATGTAATGGAATAGCTGAATTAACCCATATTTTCGAGAAAGGTGAAGATTCAGTCGTTGCTACATTTAATGCTATAGGTTATAAATCATCCACTAATAGTAGTGAAGTTAACATTAGCTATACTAATAAAGCAATTTTATCTGCTGATGATCTTGTTATGAGTTATAAGGATGGTTCTGCCTGGGCTGTTACTTTGACTGGTGCTGATGGCAATCCTATTGCGGGTGCTGCTATTAAAGTTGGTATTTATGGTAAGCTTTATAATCGTAAGACTGATGCTAATGGTGTTGCTCGTTTAGTTGTTAATTTGGCTCCTGGTTCATATGCAGTGAATGCCACCTTTGAAGGTGATGATACTTA